>JAGPMK010000054.1 GCA_018052995.1 Syntrophorhabdales bacterium
ATTATAATGAATATTTTTAAAAGTTGTTATATAGCTAACTCCAGGTTTATCATGTCACCTTTTTTAAAGCCCATCCTTTCAAAAAACTGAAGCAACCCCTGGTCCCTCCAGTTGACAAATACATAGACTGTGTCTACCCCCACCTTTTTAAACATAGATAGCATTTCATTAAAGAGAAGCCTTGCAATACCCTTTCTCTGATATTCTTTTTTTACACCAATAGTATCAATCCATGCCACATTCTCAGGTATGCCATACTCCCAACCGCTTGCGCTTCCCAAAATAAACCCTATAAGTTCACCACTGATCTCTGCAGCAAGGGATGGAACACCTGATGTCTCTGCATATTCAAGCCTTGTTGCCCAGTATCCCCTTCTTTTTTTACCGAGAAGCGAATAATCAATCTCTGTTACTGCATCCAGGTCCCTTATGGTTAGTATCCTTAATTTTACAGGTTCAACTGCCTCCATAACACGCCTCCTTGAAATAGACTATAGCTCATAAACCACAGGCGCAAAACCTTTGAGATAATAAGCATTGTAAGGTCTTTTTATGTGCATTGTCAGCCTTTTTAGCGGGTATCTTATATTTATAGGCTTTAATATAAAGACGAACCATTAACTATCCTTTTTATGAAGTATAGCAGTAAGGGCGAGGTTGTCAAGGAATGAGATTATCAGATTATCTTTAGAATGTTGCCAGTTCCTCATTTAAGAGGTCAGAGACAAACATGTGTCCTGGCTTATGGGTTATGCAGATACCAGGACGGGCATTTATTACGGCTAATTGAGGGGTAACACCGCATGCCCAGAATACAGGTATCTCATTTTCCCATACAGCCACAGGGTCTCCAAAGTCAGGGGTGTTTAGGTCTTTTATCCCTATCAATGTGGGATCGCCGATGTGGATAGGGCCCCCATGGACAGATGCGTAGCGCGAGGTAATCTGGATAGTCTTAAAGATTTTTTCTTTGTGGATAGGCCTCATGGTTACAACCATATCCCCGCGAAAGATACCCCCTGGGCTGCACCCTATGTTGGTTATAAACATGGGGACATTTTTTTTCTCCTCTATATGCCTTATAGGGATACCTGCCCTTATTAGGGCGTCTTCAAAGGAAAAACTGCAACCAATAAGAAATGTTACAAAATCTGATGCCCAGACATTAATAATATCCTGTTGCGTCTCCTGAAGACTGCCATCTATGTAGATATTGTAACCTGGGATGTCTGTCCTTATATCACCCTCTTTTGCAGAAAAAGACGTAAGATACCGTCCTTTTTCCAGGACCTCTATAACAGGGCAGGGTTTGGGGTTTCTCTGGCAGAAAAGAAGAAAATCAAAGGCATATCTCTCTGGGAGGATAACAAGGTTCATCTGGGCATGCCCCATGGCAACCCCTGCTGTAGGTAATCGCCATCTCCCCTCCCTTACCATAACTCTAAAATCCTTCGGGATTATATCCTTCATATTATATTATCCATATTATCCATATAGGCTATTAATGTCAATACCCTTGATCCCTATAAAGAGCATAGAGATCCTTTTTGGGATCCCATATCTTATCTGGCTTAAGATATTTTTATTATAAACGATAAATTATTTGATAAACCTTTAGTAAAATAGTATTTTATCTGCTGCTGATGCTGTTTTTATAAACCGTGAGGAATATGTGGTAAGACAAAGACTCCTTTCAAAGGCATTTGAATTAAGGATAGCACCATCATTGCAGTGTATTATCGACAGTGTTATTGAGATAGCAACTAATGCTGGCTCATCCCTTCAGGATATGCTTAAGATTGTCGAGGTTGACCCTGCCCTAACTGCCAAGGTTTTAAGCATTGCAAATTCCGCATACTACAACAGGGGGACGGTCACCCAAGACCTCAATCATGCATTAATCAAGATAGGGCTCAATGAAGCAAAAAACATACTACTATGCCTCCTTTTGGTAGAGAATATGTTGAGGACACTAAGGATCAGACTTAAAGATCTCCTTGAGTTCTGGAGGCACTCCCTCTATGTGGCATCCTCTGCAAGGATTTTTGCTGAGAAGACCCTGGAATATGACCCCCAGAAGGTATATGTAGCCTCTCTTCTCCATGATATAGGAAAGGTTATACTGTATTCGGATATGGATAATTACAGCGACATAGTGAGGATGGCATATGAAAAAGAAATCCCTGTGTGGGAGAGGGAGAGAGAAGAGTATGGCACAGACCACCAGGAGGTTGGTTATATAATTGCCAAGAAGTGGAGACTCCCTGAGGGGATCTCCTATGTTATATATCGTCATCATGAGCCTCGCTATGGGGAAGAAAAATACAATGGGCTCATAAGGATCAATATGATAGCAGACAATTTCTATTACAGTCAGGATACAAACGGAGGCCCTGAGATGTCAATACTCCTCAAGGAAAAGAACAACATCACAATGGAGCTGGACAAGGTTATGGAGATTATAAACATACATGACCATGGAAGATAGGGATATTAAGTCAAAACCTATAGATTACCAGTGGGATTTTTATGAAAGGGCTGTGAATAATTACTCTGTCATCCTTCGCCTCCTCGTGGCTGTAGATGATAAAAAAGATCTTCTCCATGAGGCACCGGCCATCTTTGTAGAGGGTCTACCCTTTGAGGCATGCAGGATTAATATAGACGTCATGAGGGATAGGGGTTACGGTTTTTTCAGTATCCATGACGCCCCAGATAATATTGATATGGATACCATAAAGGATCTCCATGCAGATACCATTGCCCCATATCTTTTAGGTGATTATTTTGGATATGGCGCCCTATATGTATACCCTCTGGTAGGTTTTAATGAAGAAAGGATTGGCTATCTTATATTGGGGGCAGAGAATAAAAAGATATTTCCCGAATCTTTTCTCAGAGAAATAAAGATGCTTTGCAACATATTTAATAAACTCATCCTCATAAATCAGATGCTGCCCAGGGGTGAAGATAAGGATGCCGGCAGGCTTTTTTATAAAAAAGCCCTTGATCTTTTCCCTGAACCAGTATTCTTAATAGACTATGGGGGATCCATACATTATGCGAACAAGAAGGCGGAGGAGGAGTTTTGTGTGGAAAATTGCCTTTTAACAGGAGAGAGCCTTAACAATATCTTTGAGGTAAACTACTATATATTGGAAAGCCAGTCACCTGTGGAGGGTAGGTTAGAGTATATCTCGGGGGATAATTACAGGACATTTCATCTGAAATGTTACCCCCTTGATGATAACGATGCCGGAAACAGGGGTTTGAAATGCCTTATCCTTCATGATATCTCTAAAGATAGGATTGAAAATGAATACGCCCACCAGATAAGAAGCATGGAGAACCTGAGTCTCCTTGCGGGGGGACTGGCACATGATTTTAATAACCTGTTAACAGGTATAATAGGCTATACATCCCTAATGAAGAATTTTTTGGATGAGGGGAGCAGACTGCTAAAATACACAATGGCTATAGAGAATGCTGCCCAGAGGGCATCGGGATTGTCCCGTCATCTTATGAACTTCTCAAGAAGGAGGTTAAAGAGGGATGGTATTGTGGATATTAATGCCATCATGGATGATCTGGTTTTCTTATTTAAAGAGAGCTACAGGGATATTGAGGTAATAAAGCAGGCATCTGAGATTATCCCGGCTGTAAGGGGTGATGAAACAGAGATACAGAATCTTTTCCTTAATATCCTGACAAATGCCAGGGATGCCATGGAGGGGAAGGGTAAGATCAACATATCAATTGGTCTAAGGCATATGAAGGATAAAAAAAGTTTTGTATTTGTCGAGGTCCATGACAACGGGCCTGTCATGAGTAGAGAGATTATAAACAAGGCATTTGCGCCATATTTTACCACAAAAAAAGAGGGAAGAAGACTGGGGATGGGGCTTTATCTGGCAAAAAAGATAGTGAGTAATCACAAAGGTTTTATAGAGATAGACAGTAAACCCAATGAAGGGTCAAGCATAATTGTCTATCTCCCTACTATTAATTCAGTAAAGACAGGAGACCTGCCCAGGGAGCAGAGGGTTTCTGGTGCCAGTCTGAGGTCAGGGTTAAGAATACTTATTGTTGATGATGAGGAGTATATTAGGGATTTTCTCAAGGGTGTCCTGAAAAGTCAGGGGGCATATGTCATTGAGGCAAGGGATGGTAATGAGGCAGTTGATATCTTCAAGGATAGCCAAGAAAAGATAGATGTAATAATTCTTGATATGATAATGCCCGGAAAAAAAGGCGATGAGGTCCTTCAAGAGATAAGAAATATAGACAAAGATGTAAAAATCATTATTTCAAGCGGTTTTATGAATGAAAAACAGAAAAAGGCATTAAAGGGACACAACGTAAATGGCTTTCTTGATAAGCCATATAACGATAGGACACTGATAGATGCAATAAACAGGACATACAATCAAGATTAATTCTATATACCTGTTTTTTCTATTATAATCTCTACCCTTCTGTTTAATGCCTTGTTTCCAGGTGTGTCATTATTGACCAGTGGCCTGAATTCTGCATAACCAGCCGCTGATATCCTATCCGGGGGAATGGGGCCTTTTTCAATAAGATACCTCACGACCTCAGTTGCCCTTCTTACAGAAAGTTCCCAATTTGATTTGAACTCTCCTGTGCTTATGGGCGTGTTATCAGTATGACCCTCTATCCTGATATGATTTTTTATACCCCTTATTACATAAGAGATCTTATCAAGGGCATTTCTTGCACCTTGTTTGAGGTCAGCCTTTCCTTCATCAAAGAATGCCCTGTCCATGATCCTTATCACAACTCCCCTTTCATCTGTAAAGATAGATATGCTGTTTTTTAGGTCATTCTCCCCTGCAATAGCCTCGAGCTCACTGCTTATCTTTTCCCTTAAGGCCTCTATTAACGCCTTACCTGTTAAGAGTTCTATATTTTGTGACTCGGTTAGGGCGCCTTTCTGCTTACTGCCTGCCTCGCCTGAAAAAATTGCCTTTAGATAACCTGATACCTCTTCATATCTCTGGGAGTCCTGTTTGGAGAATGTATACATCATAATAAAGAAGGCGAGGAGTAGCGTGATTAGATCTGCATATGTAAGGAGCCACCTCTCAAGGTTTTCATGATCGTGTTTATTATTATTATTATTTCGCCTTCTCATCTTATTTGAAATCATCACCTCTTTTGTTCGGGAGTAAAAATGACATAAGCTTAATCCTTATAATGCGAGGGTTTTCCCCCATTGTAAGGGAGATGATGCCCTCGGTTATAATCTCAAGATATAGCGCCTCATTCTGGTGTTTTGCCTTTAGTTTGTCAGATATGGGTAGATATATGAGGTTTGCAAGGGCAACACCCCAAAGGGTTGCGATAAAGGCAGAGGCAATCGATGATGCCATATTTGCACTGTTCTCCATGCTGCCTAAGGCATGTATAAGACCAAGGACAGTGCCTATTATGCCCAGAGTCGGGGAGAACCCCCCGAGTTTCTGAAAAAACATGGCACCAACCCTGTGTCTTTCTTCTATATATGACATCTCTATCTCAAGGATCTCCCTGATTTTATTTGTTTCAAAACCATCTATGGAGAGCTGGATCGCCTTTTTGAGGAACTTATCCTTGATCTTAGAGAGTTCATTCTCAAGGCTTAGAAGTCCATTTTTTCTAGATTTAAGGGCAAGATCGCATATAAGGTCAATAAGTCTATGGAAGTCGAGTTTTTTGTCAACCAGGACAACACTTAAAAGCTTAGGGAGCGCCTTTAACTGGGCAAAAGGGGTGGTTATAATGGTTGCCCCTATGGTCCCGAATATCACAAGTATCATGGCAGGTGCCTGTATAAGAGAGGACAGATGACCACCCTCCATTATGAAGGCTATTAAGACTGCGCCAATGCCTATTACCAGACCAAAAATAGTTGTAATATCCATATGACATTATCCAGTAGATTCTCTTTTATTACGGAGCATCTCCCTTTCCTTCATAAATATATACTGTATCAACATATCCCTGTTGTTTTCATTTATAGCAAGGTATTGCAGGGCAACATCACTAAAAATACAGTTGTCTTGTGTCTGCTTAATGCTTCTTAAGACCTTGCATAATACGGATATCCTTGAGTGGGGATAGATCGGCAGGATAATAATCAACTCGACATAATCCCCTTCATTCATATCAACATCAACAACAAATCTAATCCCCGAACCACTTATATTAGCCTTGAGGTATCTGGTAATATACTGTAAGGTATTTTCTGTGTTCTCGCTTAAGTAATCCAGAACCATGTCTAGCTTTCTGTCAATAATCTTCATATAGGTAAAGAGGGGATCCTTTTTTTTCTCCTCATCAACCTCTATCTCTTTAAGAACAGGGATTTCATCTGAGGTTATAAAACTGCTGGCAGGGGTATATCTTATGCTGTGTTCAAGGAGGTTAAATTCCTCTTCGCTGATTTTTCTGAGCTTTAATGCAATTTTGTCCTCTATCCTGTAATATGATCTTTTTTCATTACTTGTCATAATCACCATTTAGTATCATCTTTATAAATTCTTCAGCGATCACAGGGTCAAACTGGCTTCCAGAGCATCTTAATATCTCCTGCAATGCCTTTTCTGGGGTTGATGCCATGCGATAAGGCCTGTTTGTTGTCATGGCATCAAAGGTATCGCAGACAGAGATTATCCGAGCACAGATAGGTATATCCTCGCCAGAGAGCCTATCAGGATATCCCTTTCCATCAAATCTCTCGTGATGATTTCTTATAATTACTGATTCTCTGGACAATATCTCGAATTGACTTAAAATCTCCTGACCCAGGCTAGAGTGGTTTTTCATTGTTGCATATTCATCATCTGTCAGTTTTCCGGGCTTAAGGAGTATTGTATCAGGCACCCCTATCTTGCCAAGGTCGTGGATGGGTGCTACAACCCTCAACGCATCCTTTTCCACATCTATTAAGCCTATCCTATCAGCAAGGGCAAGGCTCATCTCAGTCACCCTTTTACAGTGGTTTTCTGTATATGAATCCCTTTTATTTATGGCAGTTATTAGGGACATATGGGTCTTGAATACATTATCAAATAGACTCTCATATAAGATTCTGTTTTCTATCTGCGATGATGCCTTCTCGCCTATGAGCTTCAGAAAAAAGATATCGCTTTCCTGCTGGTAGACACTTGACTCTAATCCTGTCTTTCTCTTTATCAGTGTTAAGAAACCTATCAATTCTCCCTTTATTAGAATAGGCAGAAGTATAGTGTTATCCTTTACCAGACATCTCCTGGGATTGTTGACCTGCCCCGCCAGGTCAGTTATGTCCAGAATATTATCATTGAGGTCTTCGTTGGTATCTCGTTTTTCCTTGAAGAGGATTGGCTCCCTGTTATTGCTATCATAGATATAGAACCTGCATAGGCTTGCCCCGGTCACATCATAAGCAGTGCTAACCATCCTCTCGTAAACATCATCATAGAGATTTAATGTATTGAATTGGTTGGAGATGTTATACATGGTTGTCAGCTCTTCTATCTTGACCTGCAGTTCTCTGTTCAGAAGCTCTATTTTTTTCTTGTCCTCCAGGTTCCGGAAGAGACTTTCCTTTTCTATTAGAAGTGTTCTCTCCCTTAATGCCCTTATCATGGTCATGATAAGGTTATCATATTCAAAAGGCTTAAGCAGAAAATCAGAGGCGCCTTTTTTCATTGCATCTATTATATCCTTGTGGGTGCTATAGCCAGTCATCATTATCACAGCGATAGTAGGATTTTCTTTTTTTATAGCGTCTAAAAGGGTTACGCCATTGATATCCGGTAGCTTCACATCAAGGATGGCAATCTCTATCTTTTCATGTTTTACGAGCTCTATTGCCTCTTTACCTGTTGTTGCTGATATGACATTACAGCCATTAAGCTCAAGGAAATCAGACAGGGCAACGACTATATCAAGGTTATCATCAACAACAAGAACATGTTTTCCTTCGAGCATAGCATTAGCCCTTCATATCTTTATTCAATCATAAGACGAGACATAATCAGTCCCTCAAGATTTTTTATCTCCTTAATGAGTCTTTCTGTTCCATAATCTTTTTCCTCATTTTTTTGCACCACCATGTCTTTTTCCTGTTTTCTGTATCTGTCTAATTCTGCATAAAAATTTTTCAGTTTTTCGATCAATTCCTGATTGGTTTTTTTAAGCATAATCTTTTCTTTTGCATTCTTTACCGCAACCTTAAGTTCTTCCATCCGGAATGGCTTTACAATATAGTCAAAGGCACCTAACCTTACCGCCTCCATGGCACTATCAAGGGATGCATACCCTGTGATTATAATAAACTCTGTTATATCTGTCTTTTGTTTTATATGTCTTATTAGATCGATGCCTGATAGTTCCGGCATCTTCAGATCCGTTATGATAATATCATATGGGTTGGTATTATATTTTTCTAATGCCTCTTTACCGTTTTGGGAACCCTCGACAAGGCAATCATGATCCGTGAGATATTCCTTGATAATTTCTCTGATCTCTGTGTTATCATCGACTATTAGAATTCGAAATAACATATTCTTCTTTATCATGCCTTCTCAGCCTCTCCGCCATGCTCTCGCCAATTCTCTCCAGTAGCATCTTTTTTCCATCATCAGATATCTGAACGCGGTCCTCATGAACAATGTTATTTGCTGCCTTATCTGTGTCAAGGGCCTTTACCCTGAACTTCATATTTTTTGTATAACTTTTAATAACACTGTTAATCTGAAAATCCGATATCGTCATATTCTCACCTACAGACATTATCGGATGTATCTCTTAAAACTTAAGAAATTTTTTTTAACCTTTTTTATCAAAAAAGGCAGGCATAGGTGGAAAGGGAAACTTAGGGGTGTATTGCCTTATAACCCTTTTTTTATCCCCCATATCTGCTATATCCTGAATAACGCCCTTTCTTTCCTCCTCGAGCCTCTCTAAGATCTTTTCCTCAAGCCTGATGTAGAATGCTATCTCCTCAGGGTCGAGCTTAATATTATCCTCTGTAATATTTTTTATGACTAAATCCCTCTTTAGAAGGATGTTTATGAAGTCATCAGATCCAATGGCATCAAGGGCATCCAGTGTCAGTGATTTAAATTCATCGAGCCATTTCATGTATAGAGTCTCTTTCTCATCCATTATACTTTGCCGGTAGAGCAGTATTATTTATTCAATTTTATCACAAAAAACAGAAAAAACTAACATAATTTTAAGATTTTTGAGGACAACCATCAAAGCTTGACTAACATTTTTTATAAATGTAAAATTTTAATATTGTGGACTTAGATGGTATCCTAAAAAGATATCGCGACCGGGTTATAGATGATTGGATAGAACATCTTCATAACAATGTAAGCAAAAGATATAACGAAAGACCCCTGGATGAACTCAGGACGACTGTGTCAAAGGCATTTATTGCCATTAGCACTGCTGTTGTGGAAAATGATCTTTCAAAGATTAATGAACATATACAGTGGATAACAAAGATCAGGCTTGAAGGCGGATTTACCCTATCGGAAGTGCAGAATGCCTATGAATTATACAGGATAATTCTTGTCCCTTTTCTAATAAAGGAGCTTAAAGGTAAAACGCTGAAGGATGCCATAGAGAGGCTTAATACCCGCCTCTTCTATACCATTACAAGATTCAGTGATTATTTCCAGTCTCTTCATGAAAAACAGATTAAGGATTATGCCCAGAACCTTGAGCTTGAGGTAGAAAAGAGGACAAAGGAGTTCGTTGAGTCGGAGGCAAAGTATCGTGTCCTTGTAGAGGATATAAATGATGGTTATTTTGTAAATCAGGACGGCATCATTGTTTTTGCCAATAAGGCTTTCTGCGAGCTTCATGGATATAGCATTAACGAGGTTATAGGCAGACCCTATTCTGATTTTGTAGCAGCCAGATCACTACCTATGGTAAAAAGATTCTATGAAAGGAGGTTTAAGGGAAAGAATTCAAAAGACCTCTATACGTATATGAGGAGGCATAGGGATGGCAGTACATTTCCTACAGAAAACAAGGTTAAGAGTATCATCTATCAAGGGGATCTCGCTGTTGCTGGTATATGTAGAGATATTACAGAACGTATGGAGGCAGAGCGACGCATAAGAGAATCAGAGCGATTAGCCAATGTGGGTAAGCTCACCACATTATTGGCGCATGAGATTAGAAATCCCCTTTCATCAGTGAAGATGAATATACAGATAATCACGAAGAAGACAGATTTTAATGGTAATGATAAGAGGCGTATGGAGATTATTATCCAGGAGCTTACAAGGCTTGAGCGTATCCTTGACGAGATGCTTGATTTTGCTAAACCTATAAAATTGAATCTTGTAACCACATCAATAAATCAGATTATTGACTCTTGTCTTTATGTTCTCGATGTAAAGTTCAAGGAAAAGGCAATAAGAATAAAAAAGAGATATTCTAAGAGGCTGCCTTTATTGCCTATGGACTATGAGAGAATGGAACAGGCAGTAATAAATATACTCATCAATTCCATAGAGGCACTTCCCAAAAAGGGCGTCATAGAGGTTGAGACTAAACTTGCGCCACGAGGAAATAATATTAAGGTCAATATAAGCGACAACGGACTAGGAATAAGTCAGGAAAATCTTCCTTACATATTTGACCCTTTTTTCAGTAACAAAAAAAGGGGGACAGGACTAGGACTAACAAATGTAAAAAGGATTATAGAGGCACATGGCGGCTCTGTGGATGCGGGGTTAAGAATGCAAAAGGGCGTGGTCTTTACCATTACGCTCCCAGTCAGGAATAGGGCATGAAAAAAGGTAGGATCCTTATTGTTGATGATGAGTCTTCTCTCCTTGAGTCCCTTGAGATGTTTCTTGCTGAAAAAGGGTATGTTGTTGAATGCGCAATAAACGGTGCAGAGGGTATCTATAAAAGCAAGGTTTTTAACCCTGAGATGGTAATCCTGGATGTAAGGCTGCCTGATATGAATGGGATCGACATGATTGAGAAGATAAAGGCAAAGAAAAGAAACATTATTATAATTACTGCCTTCCATGATATGGAGACAACTATAAAGGCTATAAAATCAGGTGCCTTTGAATATATACCCAAACCCATTGACGTAGAGGAATTAGAAAGGGCAATAGCGAAGGCATTTAAATCCCCCTGCTCTGATATGGATTCAGTAGACGAGAAACCAGAGTACTCAATATTTGATTTTGAACAAAAAAAGATTGTTGGTAAGAGCAGTATAATGAAAGAGGTGTTTAAGGCTATTGGTATACTCTCTGAGAATAGGGTTACTGTGCTTATAGAGGGAGAGACAGGAACAGGTAAGGAATTGATAGCGCGGGCAATACATTACCATAGTCCTTATAAAAACGAGCCCTTTCGTGTGATTAACTGTTCTGCAATAGTAGGAACACTTTTAGAAAGCGAACTATTTGGCCATGAAAAGGGGTCTTTTACTGGTGCTGTTTGCACAAAGAGAGGAAAGCTTGAGCTTGCTGGTGAGGGGACAATATTCCTCGATGAGGTCGGGGAGATCCCCCTTGAACTTCAGCCAAAGCTTTTGAGGTTTCTCCAGGAAAAAGAGTTTGAAAGGATAGGGGGAGACAGACAGATTCAGTCAAAGGCAAGGGTCATTGCTGCTACCAATAGGGACCTCTGGGCTATGGTTCAGAAGGGTTTGCTCAGGGAGGACCTCTTTTACAGACTAAATGTAACCACAATAAAAGTCCCTGCCTTGAGGGAGAGAAAATCAGATATACCTCTGATTGCAGATTATCTGCTGAAAAAGATAGCATATGAACTTAGAGGTAGTCCTAAAAAGATTGAGAATCAGGCGATATCAAGGATGATGGATTATGATTGGCCCGGAAATGTAAGAGAGCTTGAAAATATATTAACCCATGCATTTGTAAATACAAGGGGCAATGTGATACCAGGAGACCTTATCATACCTCTTCTGGGCAAGAAATCTCATTATAGGCAACATAATATTAAGGCTGAATTCAAAGACGAGATGACCCTTCAGGAGATAGAGAGGGGGTATATTCTTAAGGTACTGGAGAGTACAAGATGGCATCTTGGAAAGACATGCGAGATCCT
>JAGPMK010000007.1:0-40337 GCA_018052995.1 Syntrophorhabdales bacterium
GAAAAAATAGCCACCATATCCCTTGTTCACATGAAAAATTACCATTGATGGATTTTTTAATAGTTCTTATTTTACAAGCTGAAGGATAGCTTTAAACTCCTCTGTCCCTGCCTTTTGGAGTATTTCATATATAAACATCTCTGTGGATGATATTATAGCCCCTGCCTCCCGCATCCTCTCTATGGCTATTTTTTTGTTTTCCCTTGTCCTTGATGAGATAGCATCCTCTATAATATGGATATTATAATCTGATAGGCCACTGAGGGCTGTCTGGATAACACATATATGCGCCTCAACCCCTGTTAAAATAAGTGTTTTTTTATCTGAGGCACGGATCTGTTCAGAGAAGGCATGGTTATAAAAACAGTTAAAATGCGCCTTGGGGACAGGGATTAAACCGCAGAGCTCACCTTTTAAGTCTGCAATGGTGGCACCGAGCTTTTCCTGTTCAGTGGTCACAACAGGTAAACCCACAATCTTTGAAAACCTGGCAAGTTTTATGATGTTTTCTTGAACTCTCTCCCTGTCTGCGATAACAGGCATCAGGCGTTCCTGTATATCTATGATGACAATAAGGCAGTCTTCCCTATCTATAAGATTTTTTGAAAAGGCATTTTTGCCCACAGGGAACCTCTTTGTTGATTTTTATCTTTTTAATCTTTTTACCAGGCTTGCAACCCTGCTGCCAAGTTTTATAGCATTGGCGATGGCCCCTTCATCAGGGGCACCGGTGCATGCCACCCCATAATGTCCTGTTGCATCTAAGGGATCCCCCACTATTATCATGCCGTAGATTAAAAAGGCCTGGATTATTGAAAGCATGGTCGTCTCCTTGCCACCTGACAGGTCACCAGAGGTGGCAAAGGCAGCACCAACCTTATCTGCCATCTTCTTCCTTATGACTACAAATTTATCAAAAATCTCCTTGAGTTCAGCTGCCATTGTTCCAAAATAGACTGGTGAACCAGCAATAATCCCATCAGAAGCAAGAAAATCCTCTTTAGTGACCTCTTTTGTGGACTTTATTAAGCAATTTACATCATCTACAGCCTCCACACCCTTTGCTATTGCCTCAGCAAGTTTTTTAGTATTGCCACTTCTTGAGTAATACATTACAAGGACCTGCATAAAGCCTCCCTTTTTATTTTTAATTAATCTTTAAGCCCGATTGAAGTCATAACGAGGAAGCCCTCCCCGTAGACCTCGTCTCAGGATATATCATGCTTTGATATAAGAGTCACAATGACTTTTTTACCAATCCAATAGTACTGCTCTAATTCTTTGACTATCTCTTTTCCCATGCCAAACTCTTTAAAACAATATTTCTTCAATTTTATAAAATTATATAGGTCTTTAACCTTAAGGGAAACAGAGACAAACCTCTCTTTATAGAACTCGTATTCTATCTTATCGATTTCAGCACCACCAAAAGATCTCATGTCATTATCCATCTTGTATACCTTTATGTCACCAATGACCCCTTTACTGTAAATATATTTTAGATTTTTAAGTTTGCTTATGTGTGTTCCCCACTTAATCTCCTTAAAACCGTCTGGTTCATTGGTAAAGGCAAAACCCTGACTATAAAAAAGAAGTGTTGTTACCAACATTAGAAAATTTGCCAATACGCAACTTTTTTTGTTGATCATTTTTTACCCTCAACAATAAAAATATCATTTAGATTTCTATAATGCTCTGCATAATCTATTCCGTATCCAACAATAAAAAAGTCATCTATCTCATGTCCCATGTAGTCAGCCTCAATCTGAACCTGTCTCTTTGCCTTTTTATCAAGGAGGACGCATATCTTTAATGAGGCAGGCCCTCTTTGAAGTAGCATCTCTTTTATATATTTTAATGTGATACCCGAATCAATTATATCGTCAACTATTATGACATGCCTGCCCTTTATATCCTCTTCCAGGTCTTTTGTTATATGCACATCACCGCACGACACCATATTGTTTCCATATGAGGATGCCCTGATAAAATCTACCCTTGTAGGATTGTCTATGTGTCTTATAAGGTCAGCGGTGAACATGAACGCACCCTTTAGAAGGCATACAAAGAGGATCTCCTTATCCCTATAATCTTTTTCTATCTCATAGGCAAGACGTTTTACCGTGGTCTCGATGTCTTTTCTGTCAATGTATTTTTTTAGCATAGGGGTCTTTACAGGGCGTATTTGAGAACAATAATCTCCGGTTCCCTTGGAAAATCCGCTTTTTTATATACAACATCAGAAGACCCTGCAAATTTTACATTCTTCTTGCCTTTTGTGAACTCCTCCACAGGCGATATGGGGAAGTTGCATTTCTCTGTTTTAAAATGCATAGGGATGGTTACATATGGTTTTAAATCCTCCATTACCTTTGTTGCCTCTTTTGGATCAATTGTGTAGAATCCGCCAACAGGGATAAGGATAATGTCCACATGACCTATGTCTTTTATGACATCAGATGACAGTGTATGGCCTAAATCGCCCAAATGGGCAATCCTTATGCCATCTATATCTAATACAAAAATCAAATTTTCACCCCTTTCCCTACCCTTTGAGGGATCATGATAGGTGGGGATTGCCTTTATGGATACGCCCTGCACATCATAAACCCCCTTTTTATTGATAAATGTATACCTACCTTTTATATCACTTGTATAGTTGTGGTCATCGTGGTCATGACTTGATAAAACAATATCTGCCTCGTCCTGGATCCTTCCATATGATAATGCACCGCCAAAGGAACCTGACTGGTAGGGGTCAATAATTATTCTTACCCCATTTTCTGACTCGAGTTTAAAGGCTGCGTGGCCATACCATCTGATTTTCATTGTTACACCTCCTGTTATGTAATATCTGATAATACAATTTTAGTTTTTCATGTGTCAAGACCTCTGTAGAATAACGCGTTATTCTTGTGCAATTAAAAAATATTGACTGCAAACAATGTAAATGTTAGTTTCATCTATTATGGAAGAATTTTATAGAATCTCAAGGCTACCGCCTTATGGTTTAGGTATAGTAAGGGACCTCCTAATAGAGGCAAGAAAAAGAGGTGAGGATATAATAGACCTTGGCATGGGTAATCCAGACATGCCAACACCAAAATATATTGTATCCAAGCTTATTGAGGCAGCGAGAAATCCCAGAAACCACAGGTATTCAGTAACAAGAGGGATATACAAACTCAGGGTTGCCATATCAAACTGGTATAGGCGAAGATACAATGTGGATGTAGACCCTGAAGGCGAGATTACCGTATGCATGGGGGTCAAAGAGGGGATCGGGCATCTTGTCTTGGCTACAATTGCAAGGGGTGAGGTTGTTTTTGTCCCTGATCCAGCCTACCCGATACACCTTTATTCTGTTGTTATTGCTGGTGGTGACCTAAGGACAATACCTATTATGCCGAAAGAGGAGTTTTTTGACAGGCTGAATATTGCTATAAAGACAACCTGGCCCATGCCAAAGATGCTAATAGTGAGTTTTCCCAATAACCCCACAACAGAGGTGGTGGATATTGAATTTTTTAAAAAACTTGTGGACTTTGCAAAGGAACATAATCTCATGGTCATCCATGACCTTGCCTATGCAGATATAGTCTTTGATGGTTATAAGGCACCGAGTCTCCTTCAGGTGCCTGGGGCAAAGGACGTAGGTGTGGAGTTTTATTCCCTTTCAAAGAGCTATAATATGCCAGGCTGGAGGGTTGGATTTGCTGCAGGTAACAGGAGGATGATAGCTGCCCTTACCAGGATAAAGAGCTATTTTGATTATGGTGTGTTTCAGCCCATCCAGATTGCATCTATCATTGCCCTTAATGAAGGGGATAGAGACGTTGAGGAGATTGTGGAAAAATATAGGAGGAGAAGGGATGTCCTCTGTGAAGGCCTTACAAGATACGGCTGGAAGATAGATAAGCCAAAGGCAACCATGTTTGTCTGGGCAAAGATACCTGATGAATTCTCTGCCATGGGCTCAATGGAGTTTTCTAAGCTACTTCTCAGCGAGGCAAAGGTTGCAACCTCACCAGGTATAGGCTTTGGTGAATATGGAGAGGGCTATATAAGATTTGCCCTTATCGAGAACGAACACAGAACGAGACAGGCAGTTAAAGGCATAAGAAACCTTCTGTATTCTTCAAGAAAAAAATGATAAAAGTTGGCATTATTGGTTTAGGGACAGTGGGGGCTGGCACATACAGGATACTGAAAGAGCATCATGGTCTTATCAAATCAAAGACAGGGCTTGATATAAAGGTGGCCAGGGCAGCTGATATCGATCCAAATAAATCAATTACCATGGGCCTGCAAAAGGGCATATTTACCAACGATGCCCTTGATATTATTAACGACGAAAAGATTGACATTGTTATTGAGCTTATCGGTGGGACCACCGCAGCATATGACTATATAATAAAATCCATTAAAAACAGAAAGGGTGTGATAACAGCAAATAAATCCTTGCTTGCCCAGAGAGGTAGGGAGATATTCAGGCTTGCCCAGACATATGGCGCCCCTATTGGTTTTGAGGCATCGGTTTGCGGTGGCATACCTGTTATAAGGGCTATTAAGGAGGGGCTTATTGCAAACAAGATAACAGGTATTATGGGTATATTGAACGGGACAAGTAACTATATAATGACCAAGATGACAGAGGAGGGCAAACCATTTGCTGAGGCACTAAAGGATGCCCAGAGGCTTGGTTATGCAGAGCAGGATCCAACCTTTGATGTAGAGGGCATAGATGCTGCCCATAAACTGTGCATACTCATAGGCCTCGCCTTTGGTTGTTGTGTTGATATGAAGGATATTACCACAAGGGGCATAACAAGGATAGAGCCTGTTGACATAGAGCTTGCAAGGGAATTTGGATACAGGATAAAACTCCTTGCCATTGCAAGGCATGATAGAGATGGATTGGAGGCAAGGGTTGAGCCTGCCATGATACCGGTTGCACATCCTATAAGCAGTGTCGCTGATGTCTTTAATGCTGTATATATTATTGGAGATAGGGTTGGCCCTAACATGTTCTATGGAAAGGGCGCAGGTTCTGAACCCACAGGTAGCGCAGTAGTGAGTGATATAGTAGATATAGCCCGCATTATTAAATCAAAAAATGCAATAGCAGGCTTTTTAGGGGTAAATCTTAACAAGAGAATAAGGATTAAAAAGAGTGATGAGGTATGCGTGCCTTTTTACCTAAGATTTACCGCAAAGGACATGCCAGGGGTGCTCTCAAAGATATCTGGTGTCCTTGCAAGATATATGATAAGCATCTCTACGGTCATTCAGAAGGGCAGGCAGGAGAATGGCTATGTCCCTATTGTTATGCTAACCCATGAGGCAATCGAGGGGGATATAAAAAAGGCGATGGCAGAGATTGATAAATTGCCTTTTATAAAGGGTGAGAGCATCCATATCAGAATAGAAGAGGACCTGGGTTGATATGAAGAAGTATATTGTAATAATTGGTGATGGCATGGCCGATTTCCCTATTGATGAAATAGATGGCAAAACACCCCTAATGGTTGCCAATAAACCTTATATGGATATGATGGCGAGGCAGGGTATATGCGGGAGGGTAAAGACCATACCCGATGGATTTCCACCTGGAAGCGATGTGGCAGGGATGTCGCTTTTTGGCTATGATCCATCCAGTTTTTACACAGGCAGGGCACCCATCGAGGCATATGGTATGGGGATTGCCATGGATGACAGTGATGTTGCCTTCAGGTGCAATATGGTCAGTATCTCATCTGCTCACGGAGAGGATATCATGGAGGACTATAGCGGTGGCCAGATATCCACTGAAGAGGCAGGGGTATTAATAGAGCTTTTAAATAATAGTATCGGCAGGAAGGAATTTGAGTTTTTTACCGGGGTGGGATATAGGCATATCATGATATGGAGGCGCGGTCTTTGGGAGATGTTAACTACCCCGCCCCATGACATTACTAAAAAGGCTATCTCAGAGTATCTTCCCAGGGGAACCGGCGCAGACGCATTAATCAGGCTCATGGGGATCTCGAGAGGGCTCTTTAGAGATCACCCTATTAATCTGCAAAGGGTGGCATCTGGTAAGGCCCCGGTAACAGGCATCTGGCTTTGGGGGCAGGGAAAAAAGGCATCGTTTCCACTATTTTATGAAAGGTTTGGGCTAAAGGGTGCAACAGTGGCAGCGGTGGACCTTATTAAGGGTATAAGCAGCCTTGCAGGCTTTGACAGACCTTTTGTAAAGGGTGCTACTGGCTATATTGATACAGACTATAGTGCCAAGGCAGAAAAGGCATTAGAGTTATTGAATACCCATGATATAGTGTATATCCATGTTGAGGCACCTGACGAGGCATCCCATAGTGGCAACCTGAAGGAAAAGATAGCAGCTATTGAGAATATAGACAGCAAGATTGTTGGTCCCCTCTACAAGGCAATGCCAGAGAATACGAGGTTTTTGATTGTTACAGACCATGCAACCCCTATCTCACTGAAGACGCATTATGCGTGTCCTGTGCCTTTTGCAATCTATGAAAAAAACAGGGAAAGACACGGCTTTTCTGGAGGCTTCACTGAGGATATAGGGGAGATGGTTTTGGATGGAGAGGGTTTAATGCGGCTTTTTATTGAATACAGAGATTAATAATATGCGTCAGAAATTCATATTTGTAACAGGCGGTGTTGTATCGTCCCTTGGGAAAGGTATTGCCTCTGCCTCCATAGGCGCCCTACTCGAATCAAGGGGTCTGGCTGTTGCCCTTAAAAAGCTTGATCCATATATAAATGTAGACCCCGGGACAATGAGCCCCTTCCAGCACGGAGAGGTATTTGTTACAGATGACGGCGCAGAGACAGACCTTGATCTTGGGCACTACGAGAGATTCACGAATGCCACAGGCTCAAAAAGAAGCAACTTCACCACAGGCCAGGTTTATGACTCGGTAATATCCAGGGAGAGAAAGGGTGAATATCTTGGCGTCACTGTTCAGGTTATACCCCATATTACCGATGAGATAAAAAATAGGATACTTGATGTAGATGACGGTATTGACATAGTTATTGTAGAGATAGGTGGGACGGTGGGGGATATAGAGAGTCTACCTTTCCTTGAGGCAATAAGGCAGTTGAGAAATGACCTGGGAAAGGAGAATACCCTTTTTATCCACCTTACCCTTGTTCCGTTTATAAAGACAGCGGATGAGGTAAAGACTAAACCTACCCAGCACAGCGTAAAGGAGTTGAGGGAGATAGGCATTCAACCTGATATCCTGCTATGTAGGGCAGAGGATTTCTTGAAGCAGAACCTGAAAGACAAGATAGCCTTGTTCTGTAATGTGGAAAGGGATGCAGTTATAACAGCCAAGGATGTGGATGTAATATATGAGGTTCCCCTCTTATACCACAGAGAGGGTCTTGATGAAAAGATTACCCAGATGCTGAATATATGGTCTCGCAAGCCTGACCTGTCTAAATGGGAACATATTGTTAATACAATAAAAAACCCAAAGAGGCAGGTAGAGATTGCCCTTGTGGGCAAATACGTTAAGCTAAAGGACTCATACAAGAGTCTGAACGAGGCGCTTGTGCACGGTGGTATAGCAAATAGCTGTAGGGTTAAGATAAGATATGTGGATTCAGAGGACATAGAGAGAAACCCCTTGGAACTACTGGATGGCATCGATGGGCTTCTTATCCCCGGTGGTTTTGGCGACAGGGGCATTGAGGGAAAGATAATGGCAATAAGGTATGCCAGAGAAAATAGGATCCCCTTTTTTGGCCTTTGCCTTGGGATGCAACTTGCCGTTGTAGAGATTGCCAGGGATCTTGCTGGGCTTGAAGGTGCCCATAGCACAGAGTTTAATGAGGAGACGCCCTACCCTGTTATATACCTTATCGAGGAATGGGTTGACAGGAGTAATGTTGTTCAAAGGCGCGACAGGCTTTCTGATAAAGGCGGTACCATGAGACTTGGGGCGTATAAGTGTATTTTAAAACAAGGTAGCCTTGCAAATAAGGCGTATATGCAGGATGCTATCCACGAGAGACACAGGCACAGATATGAATTTAATATGGCCTTCCGCAGACAGCTTGAGGGATGCGGTATGGAGATAACAGGCATATCACCAGATGAAAAACTTGCCGAGATAATAGAGCTTAAGGGACATCCATGGTTTCTTGCCTGTCAGTTTCATCCTGAATTTAAATCAAAACCCCTTAGCCCTCACCCCCTCTTTAGGGATTTCATCAAGGCATCATTAAAGCATAGACAGGAAAAAAATAGATGCAAAAAGAGATAGAGATAAGGGGAGTCAGGGTTGGAAAGAGACCCTTTGTTTTTATCGGCGGCCCCTGCGTCATAGAGACAGAGGCCATAACATTAAAGATTGCTGAATTGCTTGTGGACATCACAGAAAGACTTAATGTCCCCTTTATATTTAAATCTTCATATGATAAGGCAAACAGGACATCCATTAAGAGCTACAGGGGTCCTGGCATTAATGAAGGGATAAAGCTCCTTGCCAGGGTCCGAGAGACCTTTGGCTGTCCTGTTCTTACTGATGTCCACTCCAAAGAAGAGGCAGGCATTGTCGGGGAGGTGGTGGATGTCCTTCAGGTGCCCGCACTTCTGTCAAGACAGACAGACATACTCCTTGCATGTGGCAGGACAGGAAGGGTTGTAAATATTAAAAAGGGTCAGTTTATGGCACCCTATGATGTCAGGTATGCAATAAATAAGGTAGAAGCGTCAGGAAATACAAATATCATTGTGACAGAGAGGGGGACATGCTTTGGTTATAATAATCTTGTGAATGACTTCAGGGCGATTCCTATCTTAAAGGGCCTTGGCTACCCTGTGGTGTTTGATGCCACCCATAGTGTCCAGAAGCCAGGGGCACTGCAGGGCTGTTCAGGGGGTGAGAGGGAGTTTGTCCTACCACTGGCAAAGGCAGCTATTGCGGTAGGCGTGGATGGTATTTTTATGGAGGTTCACACAAACCCTGAAGAGGCACTGTGCGATGGTGAAAACTCTATTTTCTTAAGGGACATCCCTGAATATCTCAGGATATTAAAAAGGATAGAGGAATCACTGTGAAGAACACCATTGAGATAGCAAAGGATGTATTAAAAAAAGAGGCCTACGCAATCCTTAAGATAATAGATGAGATAGATGAGGACTTTAACAGGGTTATCGATACCCTCTATGCCTGTTCAGGTAGGGTTGTCTTTATAGGTGCTGGAAAGTCAGGGCTCATATGCAAGAAGATCTCCTCCACATTATCTAGCATAGGCACCCCGTCAATGTTTTTGCACCCTGCAGATTCGCTTCATGGTGATATAGGCATGCTCCAGAGGGATGATGTAGTGGTTATTGTGAGCAACAGCGGAGAGACAGATGAGATAATAAAGATGTTGCCATGGATTAAGAGAATGGGGCTACCTACTATTGTAATTACAGGAAAAAGGGATTCAACAATAGCTGAAAATGCTGACATCGTCCTATGTGTAAGCGTCGAGGAGGCATGTCCATATAATACGGTCCCCACATCAAGCACCACGGCAACATTAGCGCTTGGTGATGCTATAGCTATAGCGCTTATGGAGAAAAAGGATTTTAGGCTTGAAGATTTTGCCTACCTTCATCCCGGTGGGGCAATAGGCAGAAGATTGCTTCTTAAGGTTGAGGACCTTATGCACACAGGCAACGAGATACCAAGGGTATATGAGGATATGCCCATGAAGTATGTGATATTCGAGATAACATCAAAGAGGCTTGGTGTTGCAGGGGTATTTAATAGGGCTGAAGAGCTTATCGGGGTTATAACAGATGGGGATCTGCGAAGGGCAATAGAGAGATTCGACAACATTATGTCAAAGAAGGCAGAAGAGCTTATGACAAGAAATCCCAAGACCATAAAAAGGGATAGCCTTGCAGTGCAGGCATTAAAAAGGATGGAGGATTTTTCTATTACATCGCTTTTTGTAATGGAAGGCAATGAACAGAAATGTCCTGTAGGCATAATACATATCCATGACCTTCTAAGGGCAAAGATTGCATAGGAATGGATGAAAGACAGAAAGATTATCGTATATACCTCACTATGTTTAATAATATTCTTGTCACTGATAGCATTCTATTTTTTTTTGAGAAAGCCTGCTAAAATCCACATACCAAAATCAATCCAAGAAAAACAGGTTATAATCTTTAAGGATGTAAAATATTCAGGGGAAAAAAAAGGCGTTGTTGATTGGGAGATAAACGCAGAGACGGCAAGGAATTTTTTAGACAGACCTATTGTGGAGATAGAGGGCATAGACGGAAAATATAAACCAAAGCCCGATGTTGTTGTATATTTTACTGGGAAAAAAGGTATAATAAACACAGAGGAGGAGAAAGGAACCGTAGAGGAGGTGGTTATTGATTATAAAAAGGAATATAATCTCAGTAGCAGCTATATGGATTTTGATTTTAAAAACGGCATAACATTTACAGACGCCCCTATTGAGATAAGGGGGGAAAGGCTCACAATGAAGGGCATAGGGTTACTGGCTAAAACAAAAGACGAGACCATAACAATAAAAAAGGATGTATCTGGAGTTGTAGTAACAGAGAGGGGCCGATATACGTTTGAATCAGATACATTTCAATATATGCTTAAGGAAAACCTCTTCGTATTGAATGGAAGGGTTGCGATGAAGGGTGATGCCATAAATCTATTCTGTAATAGGGTCGCTATCAAGATTATGGAGGATCAGATAGAGATGGCCGAGGCAACAGGGAAGGTAAGGTTAACATCTGAAAGGGGTATTGCCCATGGTGAAAAGGCAATTTATAATTTCAAGGACGATGCCATATGGCTTACTGGTTCTCCAAGACTTATAAAGGATAATATGGAGATGCGTGGGAACTCAATAACATACGAGATGAAAACAGGTAGATTTAATGTTGATATGCCCAAGGTCAGGATAAAAAGACAATGAAGAATAGCTCAAGGCTCTCTGCGGAACATTTATCCAAATCCTATGGCGTCAGAAAGGTAGTGGATGATGTGAGTATATCCATTAATACAGGGGAGATAGTAGGTCTTTTTGGGCCTAATGGTGCAGGCAAAACAACAACATTCTATATGATTATTGGTTTTATAAAGCCTGATAAGGGTATTATAACCCTTGATTCAGAGGATATAACCGGATTGCCTATGTTTTTAAGGGCAAGAAAGGGGATTACATACCTCCCCCAGGAGCCATCTGTCTTTAAAAAGATGAGCGTTGAGGATAATCTGAGGTCCATCCTTGAATTTCAGAGGGACGATGGTTTAAATATCGATCATAAGGTTATGGGGCTATTAGAGTCATTTAAGCTGGATCATCTGGCAAGGAATATGGCCGATTCTCTGTCTGGTGGAGAGAGAAGAAGGCTTGAGATTGCAAGGGCATTGATGATAGCGCCGAGATTTATGCTTCTTGATGAGCCTTTTTCTGGTATTGACCCCATTTCCATCTCAGACCTTAAAAAGATTATCCTGGGTCTGCAGAAAAGGGGCATAGGTATATTGTTGTCTGACCACAATGTAAGGGATTCCCTTCCGTTATGTGACAGAGCTTATATAGTCAACAATGGAAGGGTGCTTCTTGAGGGCACCCCTGAGGTGGTTTCAAGGGATAAGATAGTAAGAGAGGTCTATCTTGGGGAGGAGTTTTATTTAGATGTTGGAGCTTAAACAGACCCAGAGGCTTCAGGCAATACTGACCCCGCAATTGCAACAGGCAATAAAGCTTCTTCAGCTTTCCCAGATCGAGCTTATGGAGGCCATTGAACAGGAACTAAAGGAGAACCCACTCCTTGAGATTGCTGAAGAAAAGGTGTCTGATGAAGGATTCGGGGAAGAGACTGCAGAAGAGCCCAGAGAGACAGCACATGAAAATGATGACATGGATGAGCTACTTGATAGGTTTTCACCTACCGAGGAGTTTTCCGAGAGAGAGGAAAAGGGATACCTCAACTACGAGAACATTGTAAAAAAGACGTCAGGCTTAAGAGATTATATAAGATGGCAGGCGGGGCTATCGGATTTCGATGCCCATGAGAGACAGATTGCTGAGTGGATTATAGAGAATATAAATGATAACGGCTACCTTGCTTATAGTCTTGCAGAGATATCAAGCGTCTCATGTTACTCAGATGCAGAACTGGAGAGTGTTCTTAAAAAGATACATAGGTTTGACCCTCCTGGGATTGGTGCAAGGGATCTTAAGGAGTGCATATTATTACAATATGAGGCAAAGGGTGGAAGAGATCCTGTATTTATAGATATAGTAGGATCATGCTTTGATATGCTTCAAGGTAATAATCTAAAGGCTATTGTAAAAAAGACAGGCTACTCCTTAGAGAAGATAAAAAGCGTCCTGGAAGAGATAAGATCATTCGATCCCAAGCCAGGCAGGAACTTTAGTGATGAACAGATTCCGTATATAATACCTGATGTGTATGTTGTTAAGACAGATGATGGTTTTGAGGTGTTCCTTAATGAGGAGGATATCCCTGATCTTCAGATGAATAGATACTATATGGAGCTGAATCTGAATAAAGAGATAAACGGGGATACAAGAAAATATTTAAAAAATAAGATTAAGCAGGCAGAATGGTTTATTAAGAGCCTTAAACAGAGACAGAGGACATTATATCTTGTTTCAAAGAGCATTGTCTCCCATCAGCTGCCTTTTTTTGAGGGTGGTATCAGGTTTTTAAAACCCCTTAATCTCAGAGATGTGGCGGGGGAGCTGGGGATACATGAATCAACTGTAAGTCGTATTACAACCAATAAATATATCAGCACCCCCCATGGGATATTTGAGATGAAGTTTTTTTTCCCCACAGGCATAAACATGAATCAGGGTGAGATGCTTTCCACAAATGTTGTAATGGATCTTGTCAAAGAGCTTATAGAGGGTGAAGACAAGCATAATCCCCTTACAGATGATGAGATAGTATCTATTTTAAAGGTAAAAAGAGGCATAGCTATCGCAAGAAGAACAGTGGCAAAATACAGAGATATGCTGAATATTTTATCCTCGAGGGGTAGAAAGATAGATTAAATAATTTGACATGATTAATTTTATCTGTTAATTTTGTTATTAAGGTTGGGTATCTGCCAACCTTATTTTTATGGATGGAGGAGACATGGATATAACAATTAGTTTCAGGCACCTTGAACCCGACGAAGAGATAAAAATCTATGTTGAGGAGAAATTTACAAGGCTTCAGAAATACATAGAGACCCCTCTTGACATTCATGTTGTCCTTTCCATGGAAAGAAAATACAGATGCAGGGTCGATGTCATGCTTACCTTGAACGGCGTAGTGATAAATGCCCACGAGGTAATGGATGATATGCGTGCAGCAGTGGATAAGATACTAGATAAGATCGAGAGAAGGCTCACCAGATACAGGGATAAGCTGAAAAGGTACAGGGATGGAAAACCAAAAAGAGAGGCTCTAACAAAGGAAGAGGCAGGATCAAAGATTATTGTAACAAAGACAATAGAGGCAAAACCTATGGATACAGAAGAGGCTATTATGCAGCTTGAGGCATCTGGCGATAGCTTTATGATCTTCAGGGACAGCAAAAAGGGGAATGTCTGTGTGATATATAAGAGAAAAGATGGAAATTTTGGGTTGATAGAGGCCGCTGGCAGAATATCATGAAACTCCAAGATATACTCTCTGAATCCTGTGTAATAGACAATATAGCTGCATCTACAAAAAAAGATGCCATATATGAACTATGTGGCGCATTAAAAAAGGCCGGGCTTATAAAGAATATCCAAGAGGTTGTTGATATAATAATTGAGAGAGAGAGGCTTGGTAGCACCGGTATTGGAGAGGGCATAGCAATCCCCCATGGCAAGATGAAGGGGATTGATAGTATATTGTGCGTTATTGGAAGGTCCAAAAAGGGTATAGATTTTGATGCCATTGATAGGAAACCAGTGAATATTGTCTTCCTCCTTCTTGCCCCTGAGAATTCAGCAAGTATGCATCTAAAGATGCTATCGAGGATATCAAGGATCCTCAGAGGCCCTTCTATAAGAAAGAGGCTTCTTGAGCTGAAGGATGCCCATGACATATATTCTTATATAATTGAAGAGGACAATAAAATTTGAGCATATCTGCCAGGGATATTCCTGGCGTAGAATCTCCTTCTGTGTTCTATGACATAGGTTCCTAACCATGAAGGGCATAACAGTTAAAGAGCTTCAAGAGGACAGAAAGTATGGTCTTGAGTTAGAGGTAATAGCAGGTCATAGGGGTCTTTCAAGAAAGATTTACAATACAAAGATACAGAAAGTCGGTCTTGTTGCCACCGGTAACATGATTTATATGCATCCCCACAGGGTACAGATACTCGGCAATACAGAGCTATCATATCTGATGTCTTTAAAGGATGAGGAGAGCAGAAAGATTGTCAGGGAACTCTGCAGGCAGGATGTAGTATGTTTTATAATAACGAGAAATCTCAAGGTTCCTGAATATTTCAAACAGGAGGCAGAGCAGAAGAATCTGCCACTTTTAAGGACAAGGCTTGTCACATCGGTTTTCATAGAGAGAATTACAAGACTTTTGGAAGAGAGGCTTGCGCCGTCAACCACTGTTCATGGGGTATTCATGGATGTTTTTGGCGTAGGCGTCCTTATTGTAGGAAGACCAGGGATAGGGAAGAGCGAGAGCGCCCTTGAGCTTATAATGAGGGGTCACAGGCTTATAGTGGATGACATAACATATATAAAAAAGGTGAGAGCTATTGAGCTTTATGGTGAATCCCCTGAGATGATTAAAAACCTCCTTGAGATAAGGGGCATAGGGATAGTTGATATAAGACTACTCTTTGGTGCCTCATCTATCGGTGATAAAAAGAAGGTTGATGTTGTTGTCGAGCTCATCGATTGGGATGAGAAGACAGAGTGCGAGAGGGTTGGCTTAAAGGAGCATAAATACAGGTTGCTTGGTATTGATCTGCCCCTACTAAAGATACCTGTCAGCCTTGGGAGAAACGTCTCGGCGATAATAGAGCTTGCCTGCAGAAATCATGTCCTCAAGCAGCAGGGGATAAACACAGCATTAGAGCTTGAAAACAGGATTATAGATTCCATGAAGGGTGCAAAAAAAGAATGAAGATAGTCATTGTAAGCGGTATATCTGGTTCAGGAAAATCAACATTCTTAAAGGCACTTGAGGACGCAGGTTTTTTCTGTGTTGATAATTTTCCTATTATACTTATGCAGAGATTTCTTAAGGTATGCGAATCCCCTGATAGCAACATAACAAGGATCGCCTTTGTGGTGGATATAAGGGCGAGGGGTTTTTTTGACAAGGGAAAAAAGATAATCAGAGAGATAAAAAGGCAATACAATGCAGAACTTATATTTCTTGAGAGCAGCGACGAGGTCCTCATAAGGAGATTCAGTGAGACAAGGAGGATGCATCCCATCTACGATTCATCTAATGTAAAGGATGCATTAAGGGAGGAAAGGAGGGCAATTGAATGGCTTAAGCGGTTATCTAATAAGGTAATAGATACATCTCAGTTCACTGTTCATGAATTGAGAAGGGTTGTCATGGGTATCTACTCAAAAAACAATAATGGCATAAAGATAAATCTCATGTCCTTTGGGTTTAGCTATGGTATACCCCTTGAATCAGACATGGTCTTTGATGTTCGTTTTCTGCCCAACCCTTTTTTTGTCGAGGGATTAAAGGACAAAACGGGCCTTTCCGATGCTGTAGGTGAATATATAAAATCTGATATTGTCTTCAAAAACTATTTTCTTTTACTTTGTGATTTTTTGTTATATCTTATACCTTTATTTGAAAGAGAGGGTAAGAACTATCTCACCATTGCTATAGGATGCACAGGGGGTAAACATAGATCTGTTTTTGTGGCAAGGGAACTTGAAGATGTCCTTACTTTAAAAGAATATAATATATCAACCGCACACAGGGATATAAACAGATAGTCAGGGCGGAGGTAAAGATGGTAGGACTAATCATTGTTGCACATTTTAATCTTGCAAGGGAGATGGCGGCAGCCGTTGAATTGATTGTAGGTAAGCAGGAACAGTTAACTCCTATAGATATCTTTCCCAATGAGGATATGGAGGACATCAGAAAAAAGATAGCCAACAGCATAAAGACAGTTGATTCTGGAGACGGTGTAATAATACTTACAGATATGTTTGGGGGGACACCATCAAATATGAGTCTTTCTTTTTTAGAGGAGGGCAAGATAGAGGTGGTGACAGGGGTAAATCTTCCCATGCTTATAAAACTGGCAACCTATAGAAAGGAAAGGCCCATTAGCGAATTGGCAAGATTTATAACTGGTTATGGGCAGAAAAATATATATCTTGCATCAGAGGTGCTTAGATCGAGAGGTAAGGAATAGTGTCGATGGTGGAGGGTGAATTTACCATTAAAAATAGGTTTGGCTTGCATGCAAGACCTGCAGCCCTTTTTGTGAAGAAGGCAAGCGAATTCAGTTCAGAGATATGGATGGAAAAAGATGGGACAAGGGTGAATGGAAAGAGCATTATGGGGCTTCTCATGCTTGCCTGTCCCCTCGGGAGCAAGGTGAGGCTAGAGGTAGAAGGGGCTGATGAGGTTGATGCCTTCTCTGAACTTGGAAAACTCATAGAGGACGGTTTTAACGAGGAATGAAAGAGGATGTCTTTGTCAATAAAACATTAAAAGGCATAGGTGTTTCATCAGGCATTATAACTGGACATGTCTATCTCCTTGAAAGGGGTAAAATTCCTGTAAAGAAGACTACAATAAAGGATGACCAGATAGAAAAGGAGATCATCAGATTCAGAACTGCTGTAAAAAAAGCCATAAATGAGCTAAACAGTGTCAAACAATCCATCCCTGATGATGAGATGAGGAGACACGCCTTTATAATTGATGCCCATATCCTTATGCTCCAGGATGACTATTTCTTTAAAGAGGTGGTGGACACTATCAAGGACGAGAAGATAAATGCAGAATGGGCACTTGATATTGTGGTCTCCAGATTTTTAGCAAGCTTTGAGAACATTGATGACCTGTATCTTAAGGAGCGCGGTCAGGACCTGAAATATATATTTGATAGGCTTCTGAGGATACTTGTTAAGGGGAAGACCCCTGCCATTGAGGCAACAAAAAAAAAGACTGCACGGGGTATTATAGTTGCTCATGATCTCTCTCCTGCTGATACAATTCAGTTAAATCTGAATAAAATCTCTGGCTTTGTTACAGATGTAGGCGGTAGGACATCCCATACCTCTATAGTGGCAAGGGCACTGGAGATACCAGCAGTAGTTGGAACAGGCAACATAACGAGTCTTGTAAAGAATAATGATAAGATAATAGTGGACGGTGATGAGGGCGTAGTAATAATCAATCCAACAAGGGAGGTCCAGAGGGAATACATATCAAAACAACTCCGTCTGAGAAACATTAAGAAGGAGTATCTAAAGATTGCAGGGCTAAAATCAGAGACAAGGGATGGCTTTAAGATCAAGGTGGGGGCAAATATAGAGCTTCTTGCTGAGATGGATATAGTGGAGAGATATGGCGCCCAAGGCATTGGGCTTTATAGGACAGAATACTTATACCTTTCCAGGAAGACACTCCCCACAGAGACAGAGCATTTTCATATATATAAAAAATTGGCAGAAAATAAGAAGATGGAGTATATCACCATCAGGACCCTTGATATAGGTGGTGATAAGTTCGCCTCCCAGATAGAGATGAGCAAGGAGATAAACCCAGCCATGGGCCTCAGAGCAATAAGACTCTGTATAAAAGAGGTGGATCTTTTCAAGACGCAGTTAAAGGGCATACTCCGGGCAAGCGCATATGGCCCACTCAAGTTATTGATACCTATGGTCTCTGGTCTCGATGAGATAATAAAGGCAAAGGCAATAATAAAGGAATGCATGGAGGAATTAGAGCATAAGCGTATAGAATTCAACAGAGATATAAAGATAGGTATTATGATAGAGGTGCCAGCGACATGCATGATAAGCGATATGCTCGCCAAAGAGATAGATTTTTTTAGTATAGGAACAAATGACCTTATCCAGTATACCCTTGCAATAGATAGGGGTAATGAATATGTATCCTATCTATATGAACCCCTTCATCCAGCCATTTTAAGGATGATCAGGCATGTGGTGGATGTTGCCCATGCCCATGAGATTGAGGTGGCCATGTGTGGAGAGATGGCAGGGGAGGGTCTATACATACCTGTTCTTATAGGTCTTGGGCTCGATGAAATAAGCATGAATCCATATGCAGTGCCTAAGGCAAAGAAGATTATCCGGGGTATTGACCACAGCTATTGCAGAGAGGTTGTATCTGAGATCATGTTAAAGGGTTCGTCAAAGGAGGCGGAATTTATACTAAGGAAGGAGATGGCAAGGCTTTTTCCCCAAGATTTTATAAGGTGTTACGAAGAATAAAATAAATTTTATAAGGAGGAGATAAAATGAGTATGACAAGATTCTTATTCACATCTGAGTCAGTGGCAGAGGGGCACCCAGACAAGGTCGCAGATCAGATATCCGATGCAGTATTGGATGCCATAATCGAGCAGGACAAGGCAGCCAGGGTAGCGTGCGAGACCTATATAACAACCGGTCTTGCCCTCGTAGGTGGTGAGATAACAACAAGCTGCTATGTAAATATCCCTGATATTGTAAGGCAGACAGTAAAGGAGATAGGCTATAATAATTCTGCTATGGGTTTTGACTGGGAGACCTGTGCAGTTATCACTGCCATAGATGAACAGTCACCTGATATAGCCATGGGCGTCAATGAGGCAGAGGGTCATGAGCAGGGCGCAGGTGACCAGGGCCTTATGTTTGGTTATGCATGTAATGAGACCCCTGAGTACATGCCCATGCCTATTATGTATGCCCATAAACTTATTGACAGGCTCGCTGAGGTGAGAAAAAAGAATATACTGAATTTTTTAAGGCCTGATGGCAAAAGCCAGGTTACTATAGAGTATATAGATAGTAAACCTGTAAGGGTCGAGGCTGTGGTTATTGCAGCCCAGCATACCCCAGATGTATCCACAGAAACAGTGAGGGAGGGGGTGAGGGAAGAGGTTATAAAAAAGGTTATACCGGCCCACATGATGGATGAGAAGACCAAGATATTTATCAACTCTACAGGGAGGTTTGTCATAGGTGGCCCAAAGGGCGACTGTGGGATGACAGGCAGAAAGATTATCGTGGATACATATGGTGGCGTGGGGAGCCATGGTGGTGGTGCATTCTCAGGAAAAGACCCCTCAAAGGTGGATAGAAGCGGTTCATACATGGCACGCTATATAGCTAAAAATCTTGTTGCAGCCGGTCTTGCAGATAGATTAGAGATACAGATTGCCTATACCATAGGCGTAGCACGACCTGTATCTGTGATGATTGATACCCAGGGCACATCAAAGATAAGTCCAGACAGGATCGCTGAGATAGTGAATGAGTTATTTGATCTGAGACCAAGAAAGATCATAGAAAGGCTTGATCTCTTAAGACCTATCTATAAAAAAACAGCATGTGGTGGCCACTTCGGCAGAACAGAACCAGAGTTTTACTGGGAGAGACTTGATATGGTCGATGAGATAAGAAAGAGGGCAGACATCTGATGAAGCCTTGAAATATTGAATCGGTTTTTAAATTACTTAATAATGCCAGTTAATTGATATTTTACCAAGGAGGGATATAGATGGATTATGATGTAAAGGATATAGGACTTGCAGAACAGGGTCTTGAGAAGATTGAATGGGCTGAAAAGAGGATGCCTGCCTTGAGAAAGATAAGAGAGAGATTCGCCAGGGAAAAACCACTCTCTGGTGTCAGAATCTCATGCTGTCTCCATGTTACAACAGAGACGGCAAATCTTGTAAGAACATTGAAAGAAGGTGGGGCAGAGGTGGCGCTTTGTGCCTCTAACCCCTTGAGCACGCAGGATGATGTGGCTGCATCGATTGTAAAACATTTTGGTATCCAGACCTACTCTATAAAGGGTGAAGGCGATGATGTATATTACTCCCACATTATGAAGGCATTGGCATTCATGCCTAATCTTACTATGGATGATGGTGCAGACCTTGTGGGCTCATTGCATATGATAGCCCTGGGCAGGCTTGATGCCCTTCACAAGACTGTAAGGGACTGGATTGAGGGGTTAAGTGAAGGTGAAAGAAAGAGGGTTGTTGATAATATCATAGGCGGTTCAGAGGAGACAACAACAGGGGTTATACGCCTGAAGAGCATGGAGAGGGAGGGGGTGCTGTGTTTTCCTATCATCGCTGTTAATGATGCCCTCTCAAAGCATATGTTTGATAATAGATATGGGACAGGCCAGAGCACTATCGATGGTATACTCAGGGCAACAAATATCCTCTTTGCAGGGTTAAAGTTTGTTCTTGCTGGTTATGGCTGGTGTGGTAAAGGTGTTGCCATGAGGGCAGATGGTCTCGGTGCCCATGTTATTGTTACAGAGGTTAATCCACTAAGAGCACTTGAGGCGCTTATGGATGGTTTCAGTGTCATGAAGATGGAGGAGGCTGCCCCCATAGGTGATATCTTTATCACCACCACGGGGGATATCCATGTTTTGAGAAAGGAACATTTTGAGCTTATGAAGGATGGCGCAATCATAGGAAACTCAGGCCATTTCAATGTAGAGATAGACATAGCTGCCCTTGAGACAATGAAGTTAAAAAAGAGAAGGGTAAGGGGTATGATGGAGGAATATACCCTTGCAGATGGAAGGCGTATCTATCTCCTTGGTGAGGGAAGGCTCGTGAACCTTGCCTGCGCCGAGGGACATCCATCAGAGGTTATGGATATGAGTTTTGCGAATCAGGCATTATGTGCAGAGCATATGTGGAAAAACGGTAGAAACCTGGCAAAAAAGGTATACTCAGTCCCTGAGGAGATAGACAGAGAGGTGGCAAGATTAAAGCTTGCATCAGCAGGCGTGGGGATAGATGAGCTTACAGAGGAGCAGAGGATTTACCTTGCCTCATGGGAGATGGGGACATGATAAACCTTCTTGTTGTTGGAACCATTGCCTATGATTCCATAGAGACACCCTTTGGAAAGGTAGCCGATGTCCTCGGCGGTTCAGCCCTCTATTTTGCCAATGCTGCCAGCTTTTTTGCTGATGTGGGTGTAGTAGCAAGTGTTGGCCAGGATTTTGACCTGTCTGAGATAGTTTTTCTTAAAGATAGAAATGTTAACGTGGCCGGTATCTCCGTTGATGAGGGCAGGACATTCAGATGGGAGGGGAGATATGGATATGACCTTAATCAGGCAATAACCCTAAAGACAGAATTGAATGTGATAGAACAATTTAGGCCAAAGGTGCCTGATGATTACCTTGACGCAGACTTTGTATTCCTGGCAAATATCGACCCTGAGCTTCAATCCCATGTGATAGACCAGACAAAAAGGGATGCCACTATTGTTCTGGATACGATGAATTTTTGGATAGAAAATAAACTTCCAGCCCTTATGGATGTTATAAAAAGGGTTGATATGATTGTGGTAAATGAATCAGAAATTAGGGAGATAACAGGGGAATATAGCCTTGTAAAGGGCGCCAAAAGGCTGATGGAGATGGGACCGCATTACATTATAGTTAAACGGGGTGAATATGGGGTGCTCATGGCAGCCCAGGATGAGCTGTTTCTTACCCCTGCGTATCCCCTTGAGGATGTATTTGACCCTACAGGGGCAGGCGATACCTTTGCCGGTGGTTTTATGGGCTATCTTGCCAATATAGGGGATGTGTCACCAGAGACAATAAAACAGGCAATAGTGATGGGCTCTGTGATGGCATCATTTAATGTAGAGGACTTTGGTATAAACAGGATAAAAAGACTCGCATATAACGAGATCCGGGAGAGATATACGGCATTTAAAAGGTGTATACATTTTAGTGATATAGAGTTGAGATAATATCAGGCCTCAATAACAGGTATCTCTATTATAAAACAGGCGCCCTTAGGGCTATTATCCTCAACAGAGATCCTCCCGTGGTGTTCAAGGATAATAGACTGGACTATGCTAAGCCCCAATCCTGTTCCATCTTTATCCTTTGTAAAATATGGGTCGAATATCTTATCCTTATCCTCATCAGGGATACCATCACCATTGTCTGTAACCTTTATCACAGCAATGCCCCTTCTCTGTTCAAATCCAGTTGTTATATTGATTTCGCCCTGTTTATCCCCAACAGCCTTTGCGGCATTTGTGATAAGATTTATTATTGCCCTTCTAAATCCATCTTTATCTATCCTGCATAGGGGCATCTCAGAGCCCTTGAAATTAAAGACTATATTCGGATATAGATTATTGTAGATATCTATAACCTCTTCTATTGTGTTGTTTATATCCTCAAGGGTTTTTGTCCTGGATATAAGTGTCAGCTTGGTAAGCTCATTAACTATGTTTTTTATCTCCTCTACTGATCTGATTATTATAGATGTGGTCTCATCAAGGATATCCCTATCTTTTCCATCAGAACGACCAAGGACCTTTCGTCTTATCCTTTCAGCAGAGAGGATAATTGGTGTCAGGGGATTTTTTATCTCATGGGTTAATTTCTTTGCAATCTCCCTCCATGTGGCAAGTTTTTCAGCCCTTGCAAAGTGTGTGATATCATCAAAGGCTATTATGAAACCCTCTGCCATACCCTCCTCATCCTTTAATACTGTTAGGGATGCCCTTAAAAAGGTTATATCTTTTTTTAGCCTGATCCTCACCTCCTTCACAATGCTCCTGTTGTCTGAGGCTGCCTTTGCCTCTCTAAGGAATGTCTTCATCTCCTGTTTCAGCTCTGAACCAAAGACCTTTTTTAAGGGCCTGCCTATCCATTCCTCACCCTCTGCACCCAGTATTATCTTGGCAGCCCTGTTAAGAAGAACAATATTGCCCTTGTTATCCGTAGAGATAATCCCTGTAGCAACATTATTAAGGATAACCTCTATATAGCGACTTTTTTCCTCAAGCTCTTCCTTTGCAACCTTTAGCTCCCTTGCCATGCTATTGAAGGCAGCAACAAGTGTCCCTATCTCATCTCCCCCTTTCTCCTCAAGGTTGATATCAAATTTTCCCTTGGCAATGATGGATGTGCCTTCCTTAACCTTTTCAATGGGCGTAACTATTCCGGCAGCTATCTTTATACCTACCCATACTGAAAAGAAAATGGTGATTATAGTAGACAGAAACAGGGGGAGTATGAAACTGTATTTTAATATCTTTTTGAAGGACCTTGATTCCTTGAACTCCTTGTAAACTGATGCAATATCCTTAAGCCTCTGTGTTCCTTGAAGCCTTATGGTATTACCAATAAAAAAGGTACCCCTCATGGAGCCCTCATTATCATAAAGCCTTGTTCCTGATATGACAATCTCCCCTCTTCTCAAGGGCATGATAAGCCTTATGGTGTTCTCCTTACCAGACCTTATCCTTGATGAAAGGATTGAATCAATATTTTCAGGCATGTTGCTCTTTACTACATTGCCTGAAGGGTCAAGGACAGAGTAAAACTGGAATGACATTGCCTGTGTCTGTCTTTTAAGAAATCTCTCCATCTCAATGACATTATTTTCATGGAGCCCCAGCCTAATCATTTTTTTTGCTATATTCGTACCGATTTTTTCGTATCTCTGGAATAGGTCATCGTAATAGAATTGGGATATCTCAAGGGCATTATCGAGGGTATCCTCGATCTTCTGACTAAACCATCGTTCCATGCTTATATTAAAAAAGCTGGTAGATAACACAAAAAGTGTAAAAGATGGGATAATGGAGATAAAAAGAAGCGTAAAAGTAAGCTTTGTCTTGAGCCTTGAGCCCCAGATACCCCTTTTTTTCTCTACATAATTTTTTATTATGGTCCTTGCTATGAGGAACAAAAGAAGCAGTATAAGAAGGAGGTTGATGTTAAGTATGACAACTATGAGTTTATTTTCACCAATGGGGAGAAATTTTTTGAAGAAGGGCAGTTGAGTCTCGAGATATACAAGGAGCCCGAAGACAAGAAAGACGAGCCCTGAGCCAAAGAGTTCCTTTTTATATCTTATGTTTTTCATCATTTACCCACACCAATAAGACAGGATTAATTTGTCCTTCGTCCCCACCATATTTTTTTTGCAACCACTATACAGTCGCCTCTATGCGGTCTGAAATCATCTTTTGTGACATGGGTTTTATCGCTGTGCCCCTGGTTGATGATTATAGGATCTTTTAATCCAAAGGGATTTAGGAAATAGGTCTTATCAATGGAGACAACAGGGGATAGGGTTGTAAAAAATCCATACATAAGCCTTTTTTCCCCTATCCCAGGGATATAGCAATAAGGCAAATCGCCTCTATGTCTTAACTGGTATGTCATTATTTTTAATGATTATAGCAGGTTAAGGCCTTAAGGACAACATATAAGACAAAGAATCTATTAAAATATATCGAACGCCGTTTATGAGCGTAAAGGTCGAGATGTAGATATATAGTGCCCATAGATATTGCCGGTTTAGGCCTAATGCTGTAGTATCATTATTGTTGTGTCTATAGTGGGGTTAGACTTGGGACAAGGTTTTGTCCAGGTTTATGGGGGATTATTTTCCTGTGTTTGAAGGCATTTAAGGGTCCTTATACTATACAAACAGATTTACTCTGTGAAAATGTGACGCATCTCCGTTTTCAAAGAGAAAGATACCTGAATCAAGGATGTCCCCATAGGGGCGGTCTAAACCCTTAATCTGGAAAGGCGTGCTAATAGATGTAAGACATATAGCGCCAATGCCCTTATCCTTTAATGTTGTTATGGTGTCATTGCCAGCCTCATCTCTTTCCCATACTGATAATCTTGCAAAGATTTTATCTGCCTCGTCGATCCATCCATTTCCGTCGTTATCATACAAAGCCAGTTCTGCTATAGCGTTGCCGCTTTTCGTCCCTATAACCTCCCCTCCGTCATTTATCCTTCCGTCATTATTCTCATCAATCACGACAATGCCACTACCTTTTTTGACAAAGTGTATCTTATCAGTAGCCCCATCTGCATCTATGTCAAAATCAATGGTGCTGTCAGATAGCCCACTGAAGATGCCCGAGAGGTTTAAAACCAAAGGGTCTTTGCCCTGAATATGTGTATTTATGGATATGTCTGCTTCATAGGAAGTGCGGTTAAGCCTTAATGAGAAATTGAAATTATATGTTTTGCCTTCGCTGGTTGTAACAGTGCCCTGCATCGAGATACCGACATCCTCTTTTTCAAATCTTTCTGTAAAATTAATATCTGTTATCTCATATTGTTCTGACGGACCCTCCTGTGTTGAGGCGGTATTTTCAGGAGACTTTCTAACAAAGGCATGTGTTGGTATCCTTATCCCGAACATAGCCTCTATAAGAAAGCGTGCGATTCTCTGTTTTTCTGTTACAAAATCGTTTTCAGAATATTCAGCAAAAACCCCTTCTGTTTTAGTATTTTGATTGATGGGCTTGAAGGATGTAATATCAACCGTATCCCTTTGGATAATTGGCCTTACTATGGTGATACGGGTGTTTTTCTGACTCGATGAGGCATTGTATTGTGATGATAATTTGACTAAAGAATCCTCTATTCTCATTCTGATTATTTTATCGGCCACATCGCTGTGTTACTTAAATCCCATTAATGCAACTATCTGTTGTTGGTCTAATCTCACAAGATTAAAGGCAATCAAACTCCTCTGTTATCCTTGCATCGCATATATGGATGCCTGCATTAGAGGTAAAGACAGGGTTCATATCCACCTCTTTGATGGAGCCGTGTTTTATAATAAGCCGTGAAACCTTGAGAAGGAGGTCCTCTAGAAGGGCTATATTGATACCCTTCTGACGGGGACTGGTAAGTATCCTATAGGCTGCTAATTCCTCTATCATATCTCTTGCATCAGCTTTTTCAATAGGGATTAAGCGGAACGATACATCTTTTATTGCCTCAACAAATATGCCCCCAAGTCCTAACATGATAACAGGTCCAAACTGTTGGTCCCTATGGACACCAACTATTAGTTCAATACCGGCACCAAGTCTCTGGACCATTACACCATCAAGGGGTTTTCCAGGATTTGCAGATCTGAATTTTTCCACAAGATCAGCGAATGCCTCCTGCGCCTCCAATGGGTTATTTAATGGATACCTTACCCCTTCTATCTCTGTCTTGTGGATAGCGTAAGGCGAGCAGATCTTTAGTGCCACAGGGAAACCTATCTCAGAGGCGATTCGTGCTGCTTCAGCCTCATCTTTTGTCATCCTACTTGTGAGGACAGGAAATCCCTCCTGCTCAAGAAAATGGATGGCATCCACGCCAAGTATTATTCTCTCCATAGTTCTCTCTCCATCATAAGGTGTGCCCTCCACAGATTTGCCATAGCCCTTGCAGCCCTCTCTGGTGTATGGATAATAGCAACACCCTTTTGACCATCCATCTTTTCTATGTCCTCGTCCCATACGCCAGGGGGTGCTGTAAAACAGCAGATAACAGGTTTTTTAAACGCCTCGACCTCCCTAAGAAGCCCTGCCATCCTCCTCGTCAATTCTAGATTAGCCGATGCAAACATGGCGATGAAAATAACACCATCGGTCTCATTATCATCAAGAACCGCCTCAAGGATATCTAGCATTGTCTCAGGGCTATACCATGCAGGGCCCATATCTACAGGGTTTGTCCTAATTGCCACAGGCGGTAGGAGCTCATTGATTTTTTCCTGTGTCTTCGAGGAAAATCGGGAAAGCCTTAATCCATGTTTTTCCAGGGCATCTGCGGCAATAATACCAGGGCCTGCCTGACCTGACAGGATTGCAATCTTAGGTCCCTTAGCGGATGCACATATATCAAGTGTTTTTGCAGTGTCGATAAGTTCCTCGGCTGAGGTGACCTCAAGAATAAATGACTGTCGTAGTGCCCCCCTCCAGATACTATAGTTGCCTGCCAGGGACCCTGTATGAAATCTGCTTGCGCTGTCACCTTTTTCACTCTTGCCTGCCTTGAATGCGATTACTGGCTTTTTTAATCCCCCCTGTCTTACTATCTCAAAAAGCCTTCTCGGTTCATCAATGCCCTCAATATAGAGGGCTATAACCCTTGTGGAGTCATCTTCCTCAAGAAAATATTTTAAAGCCTCAGGAAAATCAATATTCACACGGTTTCCAAGGCTCATAAGCTTTGCCATCCCCAGTCTCTCCTCCATGGCAAGAAACCCACAGAGATGGCAAAAACCACCACTCTGGCTTATCAGTGTTACACCACCTTTTTTAATGAGTGAGAATTCATATGTGAATGATGCATTCACATCATCGGTAAGGTTTACAAAACCAAAGGTATTAGGGCCTATAATGGGCATCCCATATCTATTGGCTATATCTTTTATCTCCAGTTCCAGTAATCCCCCCCTTTCATCCTCGATCTCCTTATATCCTGCTGTGATGAGGACTATGCCCTTTACCATCTTTCTGCCGCATTCGTGTAATACCGAGGAAACTATTGGCGCCGGCACAACGATAATACCAAGGTCTATCTCATAGGGGATAGTCTCAATATTTGGATATGTCTTTATGCCCCAGAGCGTATCTGTCTTTGGATTTACTGGATAGATGGAGCCCCTGTAACCACCCTTTACAAGGCTTTTCATCACATGGAACCCCAGTTTGTCAAAGCTGTTTGATGCGCCTATGATAGCCACAGATTCAGGAGAAAATAGATTTTTAAGCCTCTCTTTCAACACGTCTTTCTCTGTTATCTATGTTTAAGCTATTCATTGTGTATAATCTCGTTAAGATTTTTAGGGATAGAAAACCAGAATCTGCTCCCTTTTCCTAGTTGACTATCCACTGATATTATCCCGTGATGAGCCTCTATTATAGCCCTTGCAATAGATAGCCCAAGGCCTGAACCATCACCATCCCTGTTGACCCTGCAGAATGCATCAAAAATATAGGGGATATCCTTTTCATGGATCCCTATGCCTGTATCTATGACCTCAACGATGGCGCTATCACCCTTACAGTCTAATCTAACGGTAATTATACCCCCCCTACCAGTATATTTCACCGCGTTGTCTATGAGATTCGATAAAACCCTATCTATCATACCCCCATCAGCGTATATAATATGACTCTCTTCCCTGTTGTAATCAAAAAAGATACGAATCCCCTTTTTTTCTGCCTCTATCCTGACCATCTCAATTTGTCTTTCTATGCCTTCTTTAATGTTATAGAGTAAAAGCACAGGCTTGTATTCTTTTATGTCGAGTCTTGAAAAATCGAGAAAATCAGCGATAAGTCTCTGAAGCTTTTTTGTTGCCCTTTCTATGATAGCTATGTAATCTTTTTGTTTTTCAGTGAGAGAACCGGCTTTTTCTAATAAAAGCCTTTTCAAAAACCCCTCTGTAGCAACAATAGGGTTCTTCATATCATGGGCAAACATGGATAGTAGGTTTTTTCTCTCCTTTTCAAACCTCTTTATCTTTGTTATATCTCTAATAAGTTCTGCACCCCCTACAAACTTACCATGGATGTCATAAAGGGGAAACGACACGACAACCACACTGATTATGCTACTATTTTTTCTTTTTAACTCTGTCTCAGTGGCAATAGAGTCGGTGTGTTTTTCAAACAAATCTTTAAATATAGGACAGGATTCTTTTGCATCTGAGCCATGTATTATCTGAAAGTGTGGCCTCCCTATAACCTCATCCTTTGTATAGCCTGTCAGTTCCTCTGCCACATGGTTAAAATCCTGGACATTACCTTCTTTATCAAGGAGGATAAGCCCTATAGGCAGATTATCAATTATCATCTTGTGTATATGAGGACTGGATAATGGCGAGCCGCTGTTTTCGTTTTTATTATTATTGAGCCTCTTTCTATCCACCTTTTTCCTCATAAAATAGGGTCAGCATAACGATTAGGTTTTTTAAAATCTCTTGAATTTTTATTGCCACATTAATTTTCCTTTTTTTTGATAAGCACTGTCAAGGCTTTTATTGATATTCTTTTATGAAAAGAGATATTTTGTAACCCCCTTTTATGCATCATAAAGCATTTTGTATAGGATGCAAAACTGCCTGAAAACAGGCGGCTACATTATAAAGCATTTAAGGCATGGCACGGGGCAATGCCAATGTTTTAGATTAGTGGCAACAAAAAGGATATTTGCCCTGTGATACCTGATGTCTGGATTGACATGAGGTTTTTGCACTATCTCCTTTTAGGAAATTTCTTGACATCCACAGTAGAATAAAAGGAAAATTATCAAGAAAACGATCTTGTAAAAAATTATATGGAAAACAGTTGACGAAACCTTTTGCATAAAAGGGGTGAGGATCTATGGAAAAATATATCCAGATACACACAACAACAGACAGGAAGGATACAGCAGAAAATATTGCAAGGGTGCTCCTGGAGGGAAGGCTTGCTGCCTGTGTTCAGATAATTGGTCCCATAACCAGCCTTTATTGGTGGGAGGGCAAGATTGAGACTACTGAGGAGTGGTTGTGTCTCATAAAAAGCAAAAAAGGCCTATATAGGCAGGTAGAGGAGACAGTGAGGGCTCATCACAACTATAAGGTGCCAGAGATTATCGCTGTGGAGATTACTGATGGCAGTTATGATTATCTTGATTGGCTAAAAAAAGAGGTAAAGGCTTAAAATAAAGAACCTGTTTTTAGATTAGTTCTTTGTAGGGGTTTTTTTGAGGATTATCCCAAACCCCTCAAAGGTTTTTAAGATATCCTTCTTGGACATGAAGCCTGTGTGACGATATAGCTCTTTTCCATTTTTATCATAAAATATCTGGGTGGGTATAAACCGAACATTGTATTTTTTTCCAAGGGAGGGGTTTTTGTGGATGTCTATAACCTCCACAATAAGGCTACCCGCATACTCACTCTGCAATTCCCTAAGTATTGGCTTCATGAGTTTACAGGGTAGGCACCCATCTGCACCAAGATCGATAAATTTCGGTAGGTTTTTCTCTGTCTGGGCATGGATACCAAACGCTGAAAAGGCAATAAAGATAAAAAACATTATGGCTAATAAACATCTTTTGACATCAACCTTAATCATTCAGACCTCTGTTTTACTGGAAATAAACCTGCAAGTCAAGTAATAATGCTTAAGTTCTGTTTGTAAATGTAACTATGCGTCTCTCATAATTAATATAATTGTAATTGTATTGCAGGATCTTTTCAAAGCTCTTCTTTCATAATTATTGACTTTCCATGTGCAAACAGTCTAATCTTTAAGGCTATGAAAAAGGAGATACAGAGACTTCATAAGATCAGAAATATAGGGATCGCTGCCCATATCGATGCTGGAAAGACAACGGTTACAGAGAGAATACTCTATTATACAGGCAGGACCCATAAGATAGGCGAGGTCCATGAAGGCACTGCCACGATGGACTATCTTCCCCAGGAACAGGAAAGGGGCATAACCATTGCCTCTGCTGTGACAACCTGTTATTGGGATAACCATGAGATACAGATTATAGATACCCCAGGCCATGTGGATTTTACCATTGAGGTTGAGAGGGCACTTCGGGTCCTCGACGGTATGATTGCTGTATTCTGTGGCGTGGGAGGCGTAGAACCCCAGTCAGAGACTGTCTGGCATCAGGCAGATAAATACAGGGTTCCAAGGATAGCATTTGTCAATAAGCTTGACAGGATAGGTGCAGACTTCTTCAATGTTGCTGATATGCTTATAGACAAATTTAATGTAAATCCTTTATTACTTCAGATACCACTTGGCGCTGAGGATGGTTTTTTTGGTGTTGTTGATCTGATAAAGATGCAGGCAATTGTTTGGGATGAGGATGACCTGGGGGTGACCTATAGATATATATCCATACCCGATGCCTATTTAGATAAAGCCAATGAATACAGGGAAAAACTTTTTGAGAAACTCTCCCTTCTTGACGACAGCTTCATGGAATTATACCTTGAAGGCATACAGATAGATGAATCCTTTATCAATAAAATTATAAGAGAAAACACCATATCCATGAGATGTGTGCCTGTGCTCTGCGGTGCTGCCCTCAGAAATAAAGGAATTCAGCCTCTCCTCGACGCCATTGTCATGTATCTGCCATCTCCCCTTGATATTCCTCCTGTTAGAGGAAAAAATCCAGAAACAGGGGAGGATGAGTCAAGAGAACCAAGCAATTCAGAGGACCTCGCCGCCCTTGCCTTCAAGGTAGTGATGGACGAAGGCAGGAAGCTTGTCTATATAAGGATATATTCAGGGGAGATAAAAGTTGGTGACGATGTATATAATGTAAATCTCAACAAAAGAGAAAGGGTCTCAAGGATATATAAGATTCATGCCAATCATAGGGAAAGAATAAATGAGGCAGGGACAGGTGCGATAGTGGGTATAGTAGGACTCAAGGAGACCTCAACGGGTCACAGCCTGACAAAAAATCGCCCAATACTTCTCGAACCCATAGACATATACCAGCCTGTTATATCTATAGCAGTTGAACCAAAGAGAAATATAGACCAGAATAAGCTGATGCTTGCGCTGCAGAGGATATCCGAGGAGGACCCTACATTTGTTTTAAAGACAGACGAGGACTCATATCAAACAGTAGTCTCTGGTATGGGAGAGCTTCATCTTGATGTCATAGTAAGGAGAATAAGAGAGGATTTTGGTATAGATATCCATGTAGGTAAACCCCAGGTTGTTTATAAGGAGACTATTGAAAGATCGGTGCGCATTGACCACGGTTTTGAAAAAACAATAAATAGTATAACCCATAAAGGCACAGTATCCATTGATATATCGCCAAATTCAAGGGGTGCCGGTATCAGCTTTACAACCTCTTTAGCCGAGGAACATCCTGCCAGTATCTATATCCCGGCTGTGGAAGAGGGCATCCTTGAGGCATCAAGCATAGGTATTTTAAGGGGCTTCCCCCTTACAGACATAAAGGTCGTGTTGCAGGACGCATCCTTTAATAACCCTGATTTTGCCCGATTAACATTAAAGATGGCAGCATATGAGGCATTTAGAAAAGGGTGCGCTGAGGCAGGCCCTGTGCTTCTTGTTCCTATCATGTCACTTACAGTAACAACCCCCAATGAGTTCTTGGGGGACATAATAAGCGATTTAAATACGAGAAGGTGTCAGATATTGAACCTTACCACAAAAGAAAAGATTACCATCATAAATGCCCATGCACCCCTTACGAATATGTTTGGATATTCCACTGATGTACGCTCCCTCTCCCAGGGAAGGGCATCCTTTACCATGTTTTTCTCTCACTACGATAGGATAGAGCATGGATAGGATAGGCGAGACACTCAATCTTTTAAGAAAAAAAGATGATTATGTATCCGGGGATTATATTGGGGAGATATTAGGGGTATCAAGGACTGCTGTATGGAAATATGTGAAGAATCTCGAAAAAATGGGCTATCATATTGATTCTATAAAAGGCAGGGGATACAGGCTGATTAATACCCCAGATCGGCTTCTGCCGTGGGAGATAGAGAGATTCAGAGATTCTACAATCATTGGAAGTGAGATAATATATAAAGATGTAGTTGATTCCACCAACACATACGCCTTCAACCTTGCCCTCTCAGGAAAACCTGAGGGCACCTGCGTTGTGGCAGAATCACAGAGGGCTGGGAAGGGCAGGCTCAACAGGATATGGTTATCCCCAAAGGGCAAAAATATATATATCTCCATTATATTAAGACCCTCAGGGCACCCGTCAAGGATCTATCCCATAACATTTCTTTCATGTCTTGCAGTCTATGACACAATAATAGAGGTAGCCGGCAAGACACCATCACTTAAATGGCCAAATGATGTCTTAATGAATGGGCGAAAGGTCTGTGGGACATTGCTCGAGATATCAGCAGAGACAGATGCCATAAGGTTTGTAATTGCAGGAATAGGTTTTAATGTAAATATGGGCTTAAGTGACCTCGGAGATGACCTGAAAGAAAAGGCAACCTCGCTTTTTATCGAGACCAACAGGGTTTTTAACAGAGCCTATGTATGTAGTATACTCCTTCGCAATATTGAGAAATATTATATGATATTTAGGGGTGCTGGTGGTGATGAGATTTGCAGGTTATGGGAGATTCGTGCAAATCTCATGGGAAAATATATAGAGGTCCATCAGATGGGCGAAACCTTAAGGGGTATCTCAGAGGGTATAGATTCCAGCGGTGCACTTCTTTTAAATATAGACGGTAAGACTAAGAGAATTATTGCCGGTGATACAGCATTTAATTAAATTTGGGGGTTAAATATGCTTCTTGTTATTGATATAGGTAATACAAATATAGTTTTTGGTGTATATAATAATGGGGAACTTGTAAACCACTGGAGGTTAAGCACATCCCTTCATAAAACCGTTGATGAATACGCCATACTCTTAAACAATCTTCTCTACATGGAAAAGATTCAGCTCAAAGAGATAGATAGCGCCATAATCTCTTGTGTTGCCCCTCCTCTTCTTATACCCTTCGAGATAGTCTGTAGAAAATATATTGGCATTATGCCGATAATCGTGGAGCCAGGGATAAAGACAGGCATGCCCATACTCTATGAAAATCCCACAGAACTTGGTGCAGATAGGATTGTCAATGCTGTGGCAGGTTACGACAAACACAAAAGGGCACTTATCATAGTAGATTTTGGCACCGCGACAACCTTTGATTATATTACAGAGAACGGTGAATATAAAGGAGGCGCTATTGTCCCAGGGATAACAATATCCCTTGAGGCACTCTTTGAAAGGGCGTCTAAACTGCCAAGGGTGGAGCTGATAAAACCAAAAAGCATAATAGGTAAGCATACTGTCCATGCTATGCAGGCAGGCATTATCTATGGTTATTCCAGTCTTGTTGATGGAGTCGTTCAAAAGATGAAACAAGAGGTTAAGACAGACCCATATGTAATAGCAACCGGTGGGCTCTCAAGCCTTATCTATAAAAATTCAGAAACCATAAATGAGGTGGATGAATTCCTGACCCTCAAGGGACTGAAATTGCTATACGAAAAGAATAAGGACTATCATAAATTTAAATAGAAGACATAAACCATGATGCCTTTAGGGGATATAAGGGTTAATGCAAAATATAAAGGCAGGATATTTCCTCATTTTCAGGACAACCAGTTCGGCTAATATACATTAAAAAAGGCGCCCTTATAAAGGGCGCCCCCAGCGATTGGAGAGGATTTGGCTTTTATTCTACCGCTACCTTTATCTCCTTTTTCTTTGCCTCTTCAGTCTTGGGAAGTGTTATTTTCAGAATCCCATTTTTATATGTTGCCTTTACCTTGTCTCCCTGGATCTGACCCGGCAGTCTAAGAGACCTTGTAAAACCTCCATAGCTGCGCTCTATAACATGGTAGTTTTCGTTCTCCTCTTCTTTCTCCTGTTTCTTCTCACCTTTTATGGTCAATATATTATCATTTAGAGAGATCTCAACCTCTTTTGGATCAATCCCAGGGATCTCTGCGTTCACGATATAATTGTTTTTAGTCTCTGATACATCGAGAGATGGTAACCACTCTGAAACACCATAGCCCTTTCCGGGTGTCCTGTCAAAGAAGGTATCCCAGATATTATCCATCTCCTTTCTTATCCTCTCCATCTCCTTAAGTGGTTGCCAAAGTGCCAGCTCTGCCATATATCATCCCTCCTTTCTTATGTGATATTAATTACTTACATTTCTATAAAGAATTTAATCCTGTTTTTTGTTTTGTCAATACCCCGATAAAAAACAGATAAAATTTTTTGCTGCCTTACAATAAGGCATGTGCTATACTCTGCAATCTTACAAAAGGCGACATGTTATTCACAGGAACAAATAACCAACCGGTCCGCCAATGCCAGGGCACGAGGCATCACAATATTTTCATAGGCTGTTTATATCATTAATTATAAACTACAAGGCAAAGGCTATAGACTCCTGTTTTAATGAATTCATTTTATTTCTCTTGACTGATATATATAGGTAAGGGTATAAATTAATCTAAATTAGGACCATTGATGGCGTTTTCTGAATCATTTAAATATCGAGATTCATCGAGTATAGGCTGCACAGTAGCGCAAGATTGTTTTTAAGTTTTTATAAAATTTCTTAAGGGAGGCCGAACTAGTTTCTAGTAGGGCTCAGAGATAGACCTTTTGAAAAGTGTGCTGCTGATTATATTGAGTGTATCTGAGAAAAAATTAAAATAACAGTTTTGTATAAGTAGTAAATAAATACAGGTTTTTATATCCTATAAAAATAAGGAGGATTTTATATGGGCGACTCTGATGGCAGTCATAGTTGCAAGGATATAAGCCAGGAGCACCCTTCAGAAGAACATGATGACCCTGGGTCGCTTGAAGGGAAAAAGCGACCGGTTACTGAATCGGTTTTATTAATCTAACCTTAATCTAGCCGGTTCACCTCTGGTCGTTTACACCTTTAATTGCGACCAAAAAGAGGTGAACCATTGAGGTCAAGCCAATAAAATTTTTGAATTTTGTATGGTTTACTTCAGTCTTGGTCTATCCTCTGGTTTTTGCATTTATTAATTTGACTTTTGAAATCCTGTAGTAACGGGGTTTCAGTTTCTGGGTATATATTTTATGCCCCATGACGATCCCACTAAACAGGATTAAATCAGTAAAATAAACAATCCATCTTTAGATGAATTGTTTAGAACTGGATGAGATGAAAGGTTGGGTGTGCTATGACTAAACAGCTATTAAACAAATTTATAAATACAACAAGGCCTCAATCCCCTGTAAACCGTAATATTAAAGAAAACGAAGAACGCTTGATTAGGCTTTGTTCCATTAGTATCCAGGACGCCCTTGCTGAACTGAAAACCAACCTCCAGGGTCTTGATACAGAAGAGGCAGAGAATCGTCTTGATGAGTGTGGTCCTAATGAGCTCTCCCATTTAAAACAACTTGGCTTCTGGGCTGATATATATAAACGTCTTAAAAGCCCACTAGTTGTCCAGCTCCTTATAATTGCTGCTGTCTCTGCTATTATTGGTGAACTGAAATCAACGGTCATAGTTACGGTAATGATTCTCTTAAGCGTAGGTTTGTCTTATATCCTGGACAGGCGCTCAAACCGTGCAGTGGAGGCATTGGGCAAGCGTGTTCAGTCAAGGGCTTTTGTTTTAAGGGGCGGGAAGGAGACAGAGGTGAAGATCTCCGAGATAGTCCCGGGTGATATTGTGCTTCTCCAGACTGGCTCTGTAATACCGGCTGATCTGCGGATTATATGGGCTAAAGACTTCTTTGTAAGCGAGTCTGCCCTGACAGGGGAATCACTCCCTATAGAGAAAACACCAGGAAACGGTAATTTAAAGGTCCATTCCGCCATAGAACTGACAAATGCCTGCTTTCTTGGCACATCTGTCACAAGCGGCGTAGCTAGGGCTGTGGTAATACATACAGGTCCCAGGACGCTATTCGGTGCTATCTCAGAAAGACTTACTGCAAAAAGAGAAGAGACCAGCTTTGATCAGGGTGTCCGCTCCTTCACCTGGCTCATGATACGCTTTATGGTTGTCATGGTCTGCGGGGTCTTTTTTATAGTAGGCATGACTAAGGGAAACTGGCTAGAGGCACTTTTATTCGGCTTATCTATTGCCGTGGGTCTTACACCAGAGATGCTCCCTATGATTGTAACGGTCAATCTTGCAAAGGGTGCCCTCAGTATGGCAAAAAAAAAGGTTATAGTAAAAAGACTGCCCTCCATTCAGAACTTCGGTGCCATTGACACCCTATGCACAGATAAGACTGGGACCCTTACCCAAGACAGGGTGGTTCTTGAAAGGCATGTTGATATACTTGGACATACCAGCGAGGATGTCCTTCATTATGCCTATCTCAACAGTTACTTTCAGACTGGCTTAAGAAATCTAATAGACAGAGCAGTGATTGAATTTGCTGAAGACCTTGATGCAGAACAGAATTGTCGATTGGTGGATGAATTGCCATTCGACTTTCATAGAAGACGCATGTCAGTTGTGGTTGACTATGAAGGTGACCACGTCCTTATCTGTAAGGGTGCCGTGGAAGAGATCTATGCATGTTGCAGTAGTTATCAGATAGGAGAGGAGATATACCCTCTTATTGACATGATCAGGGTTGACCTCTTTGAGGAGGTAGAAAGACTTAATCGTGATGGCTTCAGGGTTCTTGGTATTGCCTATAAAGAGTTTCCAAGGACAAAGACAGTTTTTACTACTGATGATGAAAAAGAGCTTATATTGCTGGGATATATCGCCTTTTTTGACCCGCCGAAGGTGTCTGCTACAGAGGCAATAGGACTTTTGCAAAAAGTAGGGGTAGATGTAAAGGTTCTTACAGGGGACAACGGCCTTGTCACAGAAAAGGTCTGTCGTGATGTGGGGATAGAGGTGGAAAGGCTCGTCACAGGCGCAGAGCTTTCAGCCCTCTCCCCTGACGAATTTTCAAAAACAATAGAAGAGAACAATATATTTGTAAAACTAACCCCCCTTCAGAAGGAACAGATTGTCGAGGAGCTTAGAAGAAATGGGCATGTAGTTGGTTTCATGGGTGATGGGATAAACGATGCCCCTGCCATGAAGGCAGCGGATGTGGGCATATCTGTGGATTCTGCTGTGGATGTAGCAAAGGAGTCCGCCGACATAGTGCTTCTTGAAAAAAGCCTCCTTGTGCTGGAAGAAGGCATCATGGAGGGTAGAAGGATATTTGCCAATATAATTAAATATATACGCATGGGTAGTAGCTCAAATTTTGGTAATATGTTTAGCGTTGTAGGGGCAAGTTATCTACTTCCATTCCTTCCCATGCAGCCTGTTCAGATACTTATGAATAATCTACTCTATGATTTTTCACAAACAGGGATCCCCATGGATAATGTGGATGAGGAGCTTGTTGCCCGCCCACTTAAGTGGAATATCGGTAATATCAAACGTTTTATGGTTTTTATAGGGCCTATAAGCTCCATGTTCGATTATGCTACCTTTGCACTTATGTGGTTTTTCTTTAAATGCAATGCCTTTCTCGATCCGGCCACATCTCTTTTTGAAAAGGGATACCTTGAAAGGCTCTTTCAAACAGCTTGGTTTGCCGAATCCCTGTTGACCCAGACATTAATCGTTCACATAATCAGGACAAAGCGGATACCTTTTATAGAGAGCAGGGCATCGGTTCAGATGGCAGCGACCACCTTTATTATTATGGCAATAGGCATATGGCTGCCATATTCGCCATTTGCAGACTATTTAGGCATGGTTCCCTTGCCAGCAGCATTCTGGATGTGGATAGCCTTTTTCCTTGCTCTTTATATATTATTGACAAGCCTTGTGAAAAACTGGTTCTTTAAAAAATATGGAGGTGATTAAGTATGGATACACTACTCGATGCCCTTCAAGAAGGCAGACTATTTGAATTACCAGAGAACGACAAGACGCATGCACTCCAGTTCCTGGCGCATATCATAGAGGCATTTCCAGAGGTACCACCAGAGACCGATGTGGTGGGACTTGTAATGAAAAGGGAGCAGATTGCCAATACCGCGATAGGCAGGGGCTGGGCATGCCCTCATGCGAGGGTTCCCTATGATGAGGATCTTATGTGTGTTGTAGGCTGGAGTCCAACAGGGATAGATTATGGGGCACCAGATAAAAAACCTGTATTCCTTATTGTGATGTACCTAGTGCCTGACAACCAGAGAAATCATTATCTTAAGGAGATATCAATACTCGCCAAGGCACTTCAGACCTATCCTGAGCTTGAAAAACTCCCTGATGTCCAGGACCTTGACGATGTGAGACGCTACCTCCTTGACCTTATAGAGGTTACAAAAAGTAAGACCGGTCCTGATGTAAGGGCAAGAATGATACGTCTCCAGACAAAACCATCCATAGACACGACACTTATCCAGGATCTTTCCAATCTTATTGTTGAGCCTGTCACTATTATAGCAGGGCCCAGGATAAGACACATTGTCCTCACCCAGAATCCAATTCTCATGGAACAGCTCGAGTCTGCCACCAATATTATAGAAAAGATTGAAACAGAGGGGATATATCAGGTGGCAGGGTGGCGAATACTCCGCAGAGGCGCTATAAATTATCAGGGTGGACTTGTAATGTATGAATGTCTTGCCATAAGGATTGCTACAAACTTAGGACAATCAAAGATGCAGTAAGACAGGAGCCAGAAAAGACGATAGATTGACATTTTTATATGCTACAGTATATAAATTTTAATAATTTTTAAAATTGTAGAGGATTAAAATTGAAGGGTTATATTTTTACCTGCACCAATAAAACAGAAAAAGAGTGTTTTGACCTTATGATCTTTGGAACAAATAAATTATATGGAGATAATGTTTTGGAAATAGAAAGGGGGGATATTCTTTATGGCCTTGATTTCAATAAAATCAAATATTCAAAGCCGCAGACAATAGATGAAAAACCAATACTAGAAGCTACTACTTTATGGGATTATCCAAAACAAAGTTATGGAAAGAACCCAAAAGGTAATAATAAATATGCAGGGGCCACATCTGCTTTTATAATCTATAATTATGATAAAACGATATACAGAGCCAGGGGATCTTGTTGTGGATCCTATGGCAGGAAGCGGAACCACACTCGATGTATGCCGAAAAGAGAAACGCAGGTGCATTACATAAAGAAAATATGCGAGTCCTTTTAATCTCTGCCAATACGGAAAAGATAAATATCCTACCAATGCCTTTGGGTCTGCTTTATGTTGCCGCATCCACTATAAATAAGGGGCATGATGTGAGGGTGCTTGATTTAATGACCCATGAGGAATCATGGCATCCCATCAGGGAGGCGATAGATGTATTTCATCCCCATGTTTTCGGTATCTCTGTAAGAAATATAGATGATCAGAGTATGCATAGTCCGAAATTTCTGCTCGAGGAGGTTAAAAACACTGTCAATTATTGTCGGAGTCTCTCTGATGCCCCCGTTATTTTAGGTGGTGCCGGTTACAGTATCTTCCCTGATGCTGTTCTTTCGTATCTGGATGCAGACATGGGCATCCAGGGCGAGGGTGAGTATATTTTTCCAGAGTTGCTGGAAAGACTGGAGAAAGGCATGGGGCTTGGTGGATTGCCTGGCTTATACATAAAAGGTATCGGCTTGCAGGGTAGGCGCACCTTCATTCATGACCTGGGTGCGCTGAACATTTCTGGTGTTCAGTCTCTTTCCTCAGATTATGACCGAAATCTCTGGGTTCC
>JAGPMK010000007.1:40437-47868 GCA_018052995.1 Syntrophorhabdales bacterium
TGCCTGGCTTATACATAAAAGGTATCGGCTTGCAGGGTAGGCGCACCTTCATTCATGACCTGGGTGCGCTGAACATTTCTGGTGTTCAGTCTCTTTCCTCAGATTATGACCGAAATCTCTGGGTTCCCTTTCAGACACGCCGCGGCTGCCCTATGAATTGCAGTTATTGCTCAACCGCCACAATCGAGGGCCGCATAACTAGAAAGAGACCCCCTCGTATTGCGATTGAAGAATTGAAGGCCTTTGCAGGCCAAGGATTCCAGCGGTTCTTTTTTGTGGACAATACCTTTAATCTGCCCCCCTCCTATGCAAAAGAGATATGTAGGATGATCATCCAAGAGGGTTTGGATATTAACTGGCAGGGTATCGTTTATCCTGGAAAGGTCGATGAGGAACTTGTCGGGCTTATGGCAGAGGCAGGCTGCCGGGGGGTTAGCCTGGGTTTTGAAAGTGGCTGCGAGAGGATACTCAAGAATATGAACAAAAGGTTTGGCCTGGAGGAAATCAGAACAACATCTCTTATGCTAAAAAAATACGGGATTCAGCAGATGGGGTTTTTAATGTTGGGGGGATATGGAGAGACAAGGGAATCAGTAGTGGAGAGCCTCAATTTTGCTGATTCCCTCCCCTTAGATAGCCTGAAGATATCCCAGGGAATCCGCATATATCCCTATACAACACTGGCTAAGATCGCGGTAAATGAAGGATTAATATCACCTGAGGATAATCTTCTGAAACCTACCTTTTATATGGTTCCCGAGATCAAGGATTGGCTTGAAGAAACCTTAAATGTCTGGATGGCTAAACGACACCACTGGATAGCTTAATAAACCCTACCTACCTGATCTCAATGGTGCAGTTCAATACAATCATTGAAAACATCCCTTATATGTTTTATAATTCTCCAATATTGTATTAAGCGCTATTAAAACTCTTATAGTCAAAAGGAGAATATATGGATGTGGTATTAGAATCTTTTTATGATGACGTGTTTACCATAACCCTTAACAGGCCTGATAGAAAGAATGCAATGGATACAGCCCTGCTTGTTGGACTTTTGAAGGCACTTGAAAAAGCCCGCAGCAACGGTGCAAAAATTATTGTTATAAGGGGTTCAGGCGGGGCATTCTGTGCTGGCGGAGACCTTGTAGAATTCAGAGAAAGTCATGATCCTGGCCCAAGGATCAATGCCATGGCAGATACGCTCCATAAGAGTATTAAGATGATCCGTGAGATCGACGCCATCTCCATATCGGTCATAGAGGGCGTTGCAGTAGGCGCCGGCATTGGGCTTGCCCTTGCATGTGATTTAACTATAGCAACAAAAAATTCAACGATGAATATGGGTTATAGGAGGATAGGACTAACCCCTGATGGAGGCGGAAGTATATTTCTTTCAAGGCTGATTGGCGCTAAAAGATTTAATGAACTCTATCTCCTATCCCGCAATATTGATATGACAGAGGCAAAAGAGCTGGGGCTTATAAACCTTGTCTGTGAAGAAGAGGGGCTCGAGGCAAGGCTCCTCTCGCTAATTAAAGACCTAAAGGCACTGCCTATGGAGACTATAGGTAGATTCAAGGCTCTGGTGAACCATTCATTCTATCTTGGACTTGATATCCATCTTGATAAGGAAAAACAGTATGTATCAGAGCTCGCTGCAGACCCATTATTCAAAGAAAGATTAGATGCCTTCTTCAGGAAGAGATGATGGAGGGCATATACCTTATCTCCATCTTAGGCTATATCTGCCTCCTCTGGGTGACAGGGTTCTATGTAACAAGGCGATCTAGAACATCAGAGGCATACCTTGTGGCATCAAGGGGGCTTTCTGTGCCCTTTATATCTGTGCTTATAGCAGGGACATGGATTGGCGGTGTCTCTATTGTGGGGATGGCTCAGGGGTCATATATACATGGCATCAGTGCAGTTTGGTTTCAGCTTGGTATCTGGATTGCCATGATTGTAACAGCACTTCTTCTTGAAAGGATAGTAACAGATAAGAAGACCTATTCTATCCTTGATGTTGTTGGAGGTCTATACGATAATAAGACAGCAAAGTTTGCAGGGATTCTCCAGCTTATCTTTTCCATATGGATAGTTACCATGCAGATTGTGGGCGGTGGCGCTATACTCTCTGTAATCCTTAAGGGGAGGATATCTTTTCAATGGGGTATGGTGATAACCGCAGTAGTGTTTACATTCTATAATGTCCTTGGGGGCTTTGTTGCTACAGCCTACACAAACCTTATACATATATGCACTATTGTTCTTGGTATCTTCTTGGGCGGGTTGTATGTAATCTTTAATACAGATGCCCTATCCCATATGTTGTATCATTCTCATTATTTTAAGCCCTTTGGTGATCTAGGTATCATCCAGGCGCTGGGATGGGCACATATAAATTTTACCCTTGGGGTTCTTGCCCAACCTGTTATCAATACAGCATCCTCTGCAAAGACCCTTAGGGATGGCAAAAAGGGCATAATCATAGGGAATATCATCTCTATCCCTGTTGTTATCATGGCTGCATTATGCGGCATTGCTGCAAAAAAGATATTTCCTGACATACCCTCCATATCTGCCCTCCCTATCCTCCTTGACATTGTCCCTCCATATATAGCCGTAATTTTCCTCCTTAGCATGTGGGCACCCCTTATGAGCTCAGGCTCACCATTTTTAATGGGTGCCACCACCCTTGCTGTTAAAGGCTACATAGCCCCTCTTTTTAAAAAAATAGATAGCGACAGGGGGCTTCTGTTTGTATCAAGGGTCACCACCCTTATAATAGGGGCAATTTCCCTGGCTCTGGGTTTTTTCGTCAAGGAGATATTGAGAGAGGTGACCTGGATCGCCGTGTTTCTTAGCGCTATAGTATATATAGTTTTTGCAGGGTGGATATTCAGGGGGATAAAAAGTATATATGCCTTTTTATCCCTTGCCGGGACGGTGCTAATCCTCTTTTTTTCATTTATTTCAGGGATGTACAAGGTTATCCATCCCGTCTGGCCTGTTACAGTCTATATATTTATACTTATACTTGCAGGGGTGTGTTTTAAAAGACAGAAGGATTAGATGGCCGTGGCATTATCCTTTGTGGTTATGTATCTTGCCACATTATCCCTGACCTCTTTTATCTTGTCAGGTGGAAAAGGCTCTATGGTCATAAATGACGGGTCGAGGGTATTTTTTGGCTTAAACCCCTGGATAAAGAACCTCTTTGCTCCTGTTATATAGCGGACAGCATCATATATATCCTTTTCTTTATGGAGAAATGGGACAACAGTCATCCTGAATTCATAATCTATATTGCCCTCCATTATCAATCTTATGCTCTCCTCTATCTTTTCTACATCAACCCTTACACCACACCACCGATGGTATGTCTCCAGCGGTCCCTTTATATCCATGGCAATATAGTCTATCATCCCATCAGCCATGAGCTTTTTTAATATATCAGGATTAGAGCCATTCGTATCAAGTTTTACAGACATCCCCTGCCTTTTAAACCCCCTTATGAAACTGTAAACCCCCTTATGGATAGTGGGTTCACCACCTGTTATAACTATGTGGTCTATCCATTTTCTAAATTTTTTAAGCCTTGCGAGGATATATCCTAGGGGTATATCCTCCATCTCCTTATACCTTAGAACAAGGTCTGAGTTATGACAGTAAGGGCACCTGAAGTTGCACCCACCTGTGAAGACCACAGATGAAAGATGCCCCCTCCAGTCAATGAAGCTTGTCTCTATAAATCCCTTAATCGGGACATTACGATCCCTTGATTGCATTGATTACCTCTTCGACCTTTGGCACCATGCCCCTCCAGCCACCCATTTCATTTTCATTGTCATCCTCAATAATAATGGTAGGCAATGCCATAACACCGTAAAAGGTTGCCTCAGCAAGACCATCTGCTGTCCCCACATCATATTCTGATACCGCTATCTCCTGTTTTATAAGGCTGTCCCTGAGCCTCTTCGCCATAGGGCACATGGGGCAGTCGTCTTTATAAAAGATCTTTACAGTATTCATAGAAACCCTCTTCTATTCATTTATTGCATGCGACATATCGCCAAAATATCCCTCGTTTCTGTATCTGTCTTTCAGCTCCCCTAATTTTCCCTTGTTCCAGCTCGATACCTTTGTGAAATAACCGGTAATCCTTGTAATGCCGTCCACATCCTTTGAATTGCAGTATGCACATGTATCCATCAACCCCCTTGATGTCCTATGGCATCTATTACAGGTGGTAAACTCAGGGGAGAAGGCTATCTGGTCATTTTTTGTATACCTGAATGTCTTTATTACAAAATCAGCAATAGCCTCTTTTGTGGGCTGTGCCTCACCGAGCCAGATATGGGATATAGAGCCTGCCTCTATTAATGGGTGAAATTTGCCCTCATTGGTTACCCTCTCGATGGGATTCATAGGTGCGTGGACATTCAGATGGGTTGAGTTGGTGTAGTATATCTCACCTGAGGCTATATCGCCCTTTACAACCCTGCCAGATTGAGGTGAAAAATACCTGAGGTCGAGCCTTGCAAACCTATAGCTTGTGCTTTCTGCAGGTGTCTGCTCAAGAACGACCTTTATATGCTCATTTCTTTTTATCTTTTCTGTAAGAATATTCATGTGGGATATAATCTTAAGCCCAAATTTCAATGCCTTTGACGATGAGTGGAGTTCCTCACCTGTATGGATCTGGACCATCTCGTTTAAGCCCACCATGCCGATTAGGTGTGATGCCAGGTCGAACCTGAGATAGGGTATATCATCCTGTTTCATGGTGAGAAGGGATAATGGGCCATCCTCGCCAAGGGCAAGGAGTTTCTCGAGAAAGCCTCTCTTTTCTTTGTGCGCCCTCACGGCAAGGACGAACCTCTCTGTTAGAAGGTCAAATAGCCTTGTATCATCGCCTTTTGCTACATATGCGATCCTTGGCAGATTGAGGGAGACATTCTGAAGGGCGCAGTATCTCATCCTCCAGGGCTCTTTTGCATCCCGGAGGTCCCTTTCCTCAAGTTTAAAGCTGAGTCTACAGCATTCAGATATCTTTGCTGTCTCTCCCCTATCAAAGACAAAATAGGTATTGCCTTTGTCGGATGCTACATCGCATATATGATATAGAAAATCCTGCCAACCCTCGGTCCTGAAGAATTTTTCCGTGATATGGACTATGGGCTTTGGGAAGAAAAAGGGCCTGCCTGCCCCATCCCCCTCTTTATATACCTCAAAGAGTTTCCAGACAAACCTTTGTGCCTCTTTTTCATATTCACCGTAAGTCTTTCCAGTGTATGTACCACCAGGGCCTATGGCAGGGGTATTTTCAAAATGTTTTGGCACCTCCCAGTAGAGGTTTATGTCTGAGAATATTGCCTGACCTCCCCTGGCAACAGCCTGCTGGGAGAACTCAAAGATGAGCATCTGGGCGAGCTGTTTCACGTCATTGTCGTCCATGCCCTCAAGGTATGGGGCAAAGAATATGTTTATTGCATCCCATCCTATGGCACCGGCAAAATTACTCTGAAGGGCTGCAGCAAACTTTATGAGATGAGCAAGAAGCACCTCTGGATGTTTTGCTGGTTTTGCCATGGATAATGAGTGAGGCAGGTTAAGGCCAAATCTTTTTATATATTCAAGGGATTGACCGCTGCAGTAAGGCCTATCTATGAAACCTAAGTCGTGGAGGTGGATATCGCCATTCATGTGGGCATCGGCAACGTCCTGAGAAAACACTGATAAAAGGGCATACTCCTTTTTGATCCTCTCGGCAAGGGTAAGGTTCGTTGCCTCTGGTCCATGGGGAACATTGGCATTCTCCTTATTGGGATGTAGTATGAGACTATCTACATCGTAGATTGGCATACCAAGCCTTGTATGCATCTTTCTTGCTGTCTCCAGGCCCTTTTCAATGAGTTTTGCATTGACAAGCTCCCTTACCAGGGGCGCTGTAACCATTCTGACTCCTGATTTTCTTATAGTCTGTTCTACCTCTTTACTTATCTCCTCTGCTGTCTCTTCATCAATGAGCGTCTCTTTTCGAAGGGCATGGACTATCCTGTCTCTGCTCCAGTCAGACAATGTCTCTTCAGATGTCCTTACAAAAAGATTTAGGTCTGTTGTCTCCATATGTCCCCCTGATATATTTTATACCCCTATATTTAGTATGATTACTAAATATATATACTATATTTAGTGGATTAATATGTCAAGAGATTTCTTTAAAATGTTTTATCGTTTATGGCGAGGATAAATGAACCGCGAATAGCCTTTTCCTGCTATATACATCCCTTATTGCCATTATGCCAGAGGCAATCATTGTAGCTGAAAGGACAAGAAACACATTGAAAACAAACTAAAGATATCTTATTCATATTATGCACCTAAACCCTTTCTGACCTCAATATACCTGCGGATTCCTCTGGCGTGGTGGGAACTACATAGAATTCGTCCTCTCTTTTGTATTTTGAGGAACGCTGATCCCTCGGCAGTATCTCTATATGCCAGTGGAAATGGTCATCAATCAGCAGGTTATCAAATTGGCCCTGAAAGGTTCTTATATTAGGAGAGGTGTGGATAACAATAGTATAGGCATTGGTTAATCTCTCTATTCTCTTCATAACCCCCAACATTATTGATATGAACTCCATTTTTATGGCATCCTCGTTGAGATGTTCAAAATGGGCGCTGTGGAATCGCGGCATAATCCAGACCTCAAAGGGGAACCTCGATGCAAAGGGACAGAAGGCTATAAAGCTGTTGTTGATGCTCACCACTCTTTTGTTCTGCCTTATCTCTTGGGATACTATATCGCAGAAAAGACATCTATCCTTTTTTTGAAAATGGAGTTTTGAATGATAGAGCTCGAGCTCTAATCTTTGGGGTATTATGGGTGTGGCAAGGGCATGGGAGTGGGGATGAAAGATATATGAGCCAGCAAGCTCCCCGTGATTTTTAAATATGAGGATGTATTTAAATCTCTTGTCCTTTTTAAGGTCAGTAATCCTGTATAGATATAGTTCGAGGAGAACCTCGTAGTCCTCTATAGTGAAACTGGACATGGTCTTGTTATGAACAGGGTTTTCTACAATAATCTCATGGGCACCTACATTATCCATTTTATCATAGAGACCCTCAGCCCTCTTGTTTTCCCCTGCCTCAATAATAAATATGGGATTGGAGGCAGGAAAACAGCGGACAGCCCATGACCCATCCTTATTCTTGATCTCTTTGATAACAGGAGGTGTCATACCCTCGTTGCCAGGACAGAATGGACATATACCAACGAATGTATTCTTGAGAAATGTATATCCTACTACACACCAGTTGCCTGAAACAGGGTCTTTTCTTATCTCTGCCATATAAATTATGATAGACCACAATGCAATATTTGTCAATTTTTATTCTAAAACGAATATATATTGAAAA
>JAGPMK010000008.1 GCA_018052995.1 Syntrophorhabdales bacterium
ATAAGAAGATATTCCACCTTGACATAGGTTGGAGAGTCTTATAGAGTAAAGAGAGCAGATGAAGGATTATAAAAGGGCTGTTCGGATAAAATCGGATTTAGTGTTCGAGGTGATTGGGTATACACAGCCAGTAAGCCAGAGGTGGTACACTTTGGTGGTACACTTTTACTATGCCATAATTGGTACACTTTTTAGTTGACATCTATACCCTCCCCGCCCCAACCTCCAAGAACACCTTTCCTCTCGGATCATAGTCATGCTTTTCCATTCGTTTCTAAGTTTCAATTCCAGCGATGAGCCTGCTTAATGGATTTATTCTTCGCAAGTTTCCCCAACGTCGTTGAATTCCATAATACGCCGCATACGAAAGCGGGTCGGGAGGCAAGGAAACAACATTTTGTATGAAAGCCTTTAATTTCCAATGCATATTACAACCCTCTATCAGAATTAAGAAGTGGCTAACGGCTTACGCTTCAGCCGCCACCGAAGGCAGTCGGCTGCAAGCGCCTGTTAACCGTCCTACAGACTCAATAGATACCTCAGATAATCGTATTGCGGATTTCGTTCTGGGAAGAGGATGTGTTTTTGAGCAAAGTCCTCTTTAGTCCACCTCCCATTATCGTATCGTTGATACAAATCGTCATAAGAAGTGGCGGAGATGATATATGAGTCCAGCTCAATATCATGCCACTCGCTCCGCTTGCCAATCTCTTGCGCCAATTCGGGCAGACGTTCCCACAGGCGCGCCTTTTCATCGTGGATGTAGGCCTTTGCGCGCAACATCCCGTGCGGCTCAATAAAGACAATGCGTTGGTTTCGCCCTTCTACAATCCACAGGATGAAGTCGGGGTAGAAGCCGCTCTCTTCGAAAAAGCCGACGCCCTTGCCGCGGCTCAGGTTGCGCAGCAAATAGACTTCCTTGCCTGCCAGCGACTTGTCCTTTTCCGCTTCCCAATAGGCTCTCAAGTTGCGGACAAACTGCGCCTCGCTCTCCTCCAGCGGCGGCGGGTCGGCAGTTACTTGGTCGCCTCTCTTGAGCAACAAGGGCAGGTAGAGACTGCGGTCGAAATGAATGCGCGGCAGACCACTGTTTTCCTCATTGATGAGTTTATCCATATCGGCGCGAAGCTTCTCGAGGGTCTCTATAAGATCCTGCCGCGAACCCGGCACGCGCACGGTGTAGGCGGCTTTCTTTTCCTGCACGCTGGGGCGGTTGAACGCCAGGTTGGGGTCGTCCAGGTTCAGCGGGCGATAGACCAGGTGTTGGCTGTCCCATTGCTCGTGACAGCGGCGGCAATAGGCGTCCATATATTTGCGCAGGATGGCGGCAACGGCCTCCTGAAGACGAGAGCGGTCATGAAGCGTGCGCGGTTGGAAAATGGCATCGTCGGCAATGAGCGTATAAGGGACGGTCTCCAGAATGGCCCGCGGGCTTTCGGGTCGGATGATCAGGTTGTTCCAGCCCTTGCGTGCCTTATACCCCAGCATGGCGAGATAGGCTTGTTCCCAATCCACCAGCGCCAGCGTTTCGGTCTCGATCCTCTCCCTGGCTCCGCCGCGGGCCAGCGCTTCGTGCAAACCGGCCGCCGCGCTTTCCAGGGCCTGCACTTTGAGCGACAAATCCACCTGGACACGAATGTTAGGATCGGCGGCAAGCGACAGAGCCGTTTCAGCGGCGAAATCGCGGCCCTCTTCCGGGCGCGGCACTACCAACCCTTTTTGCAGAAACTGTTCATTGGCCCAGACAAAGAGGGGCAGCTCGATGACCGGCTCGGTCTCCACGCCTTCGCGCTCCAGATAGTCGCGGAATTGCGCCATGTAGTTGGCGCGCACGGCAAAGATATTGAGCGTCTCCAGCAACTTGATGTGGGCGGGATGAGTTCCCGAAACGGCGGCGCTGCGCCTGAGGCTCATCCCCTTGCCCTTCAGGCGCACGCCGCGGCCAAAGAGCTGGATGATCTGCGAGCCTTCCTGCCGCCCGATGTTCAAGAGGCCCATGTTGGACACGCGCCAGGAGTTCCAGCCCTCCATGAATTTTTTGGCGCCGATGAGGATGGCGAGGCTGGTATCGGGACGGCCGATGCTGCCAAACAGCGAGGGGGAGAGGGCGTCTTCTTCCAGCGTCATGCCGGAAGAGTCGGCTTCCACCAGTTTCTTGAATTCTGCAACGTCGCCGATGTAAATCAGGCCGAAGTAGTCCTCTGCGCCAGTGGCTTTCAGCCCCAGTTCGCCGGAAGCGGCGCGAATGGCGCACAGATGCAGGCTGCCGCCCGCCGGCGCATGGAACAGCCGTTTCAGGATGTCGGCATAGAGGGCCTGCGCCGACAGGCCGGTTTCTTCCAAGTGCTTGAAACGCCCGGCGAAGAGGTCCATACCGTCAGGCGTGACCAGGCCGCTTTTGCCGGCCAGCAGTTTGCCGATGCCCTTGATCACCCAGCCGCGCTTGTTTTCCAGGACGTGATGAAGGAAGCGCGCCACGGTCAGCACGTCGCTGCGTTTCTGTCTGTTTTCGCTATAGACGGCGTTGACGGTGCTGCCCACGAACACCCAGAGCGGCTTTTCCAGGTTGTAGGGGCGCAACGCCTCGGCCTGTTCTTCAAAAACGCGCTGTTGCTCGTAAAACGAAAGCAGGTTGCCCAGAAGAAGCAGTTCGGTTGCGGCTTCATCGGTTTCATCGCGCAGGTTGAGGATGCGAAAGTCCTTGCCGTAGCCGTCGCCGTAGAAGTAACGGTATGAATAGTCGAAGAGGATGGCCTTGCCGTATTCGGCGGTGAGCGGGTCGTTGCGCGCCGCGTTGAGCGCCTGCCCGAAGGTGGCGCTGTACTCGAAGGTGAAGCCGGTCTGTCCCAGGGCGTCGCGGTACTTGCGCCAGGCCTCGCCGCCGGAGCCTTTGTGGCCCTCGTCCACGAAGATCAGGTTGCGGCCCTCGAAGGCCTCCACCGGCACGCTGACCCCGCCGCCGCGCTTCTCCTCTACCAGTTTAGTGATCTCAATGACCTGCACGGCGTTGGGTGCGCTCCCCCACAGGCCGCTGTGGTTCAGGTCGAATCGCCGCGCCGGGATGCCGGAGGCGGCAAGTTCGGCCAGGTGCTGTTCGCTCAGGCCCTCGTTGGGCGTGATGAGCAGGATGTTATCCAGCGGCTGCGGGTTGTAGCACAGAAACTGATGGTAGTTCAGATGCAGAATCAGCGTCTTGCCGCTGCCGGTGGCCATCCAGTAGGCCAGTTTGCTCAGATCGGCTTCGGTGAAGGGGTCATCGGGCGGCTCGGTTGGCAGTTTCTTGGTATTGCGGTCCCGCACAAAGGCATTGAGGTCCTTCAGCAGTTGTGCCCGGTGATTGAACAGACGATCCAGGACAATCTCGGTCAAGAGCGCGGCCAGATACTGAAAATAGCGCAGGGTGACCGGTCCGGCGCGATGGCGGTTGATTTTCTCCAGATGGGCGCGGAGGTTGGCGTCGTAGCGTTCCAGGTCATCGCCGGCAATTTTGACCTTGCCGCCACGCGCAATCAGGTGGTAGTACATGAAACTGCGGCCGGAAGCGTCAAACCCCTCGGCCACATTTTTGGTATCCGCCAGCATGTCCTTGTTGCCCCCGTAGCCCAAGAGGCTGCCCAACCAGGCCAGCAGGGTCAGGCGGTGTTCGAGTTTGAGGTACTGCTGAGGCGCGACATTCATATCAATCTTCACCCAGAGCGTTTTTGAGCGCCTCGATCAATGGTGGAAGGTCGCTGATTACGGTTTGCCACAGGATATTCAAGTTGATGTCGAAATAAGCATGGACGAGACGGTGACGCATGCCAATGATGTCTTCCCAGGCAATATTCGTGAGTTGGCGGCGCGTCTCCTCAGAGGTTTGATAGGCGGCTTCTCCGATGATCTCGATGTCCTTTACCAATGCCAGAGTCAGCTTGCGGTCCCTGTCCAAATCCTCGCGGGACGTGTCAGCAGCGAATTCGATGGCTTCGCGCGCCGCATCCAGCATGTAACGCAGGCGAACGACATCATCCGGCCGCATAGTGCACCTCCGCCTTTTCCAGCACCTGATCGCGGAAATAGCGACTCAAGTCTTCGGGTGTGCGCAAATCCACTTTGCGCCCCAACATCGCGGATAACTCCCGCTCCAGGCGCGCCATGCCAAACAGCCCTGGAATGTGCTCTGGATCGAACTCAACCAAGATGTCAATATCGCTATCTGGCCGGAAATCCTCGCTCAGGGCAGATCCAAACACCGATAATCGCCGAATGTGATTCCGCCGGCAAAATTCGGCGATCCTTTCTTTCGGGAATTCAATACCTGGTTGCATGATTCAACCCTCCACTCCGGCAAACATCCTGGCCTTGAACACCGCCTCTAGCGCCTGCGCGCCGGGGATGAGACTGTCGCCGTTGACGAAGATTTCATCCGCGTCGTCGGTGAGTTTCTGCGTGGCCACAAAGTCCCGCTCGCGGCGGTAGTCCTCCTCCGTCCAGCCTGCGGTGGCGCGCCAGATGACGGCCACGCGCCGCCCGTCGCGTGTTGTGCCGCGATAGAGGAGGTAATACCCCTCATCTTTTCTCCCTCTCCCCTCAGGGGAGAGGGTTGGGGTGAGGGGCGAGGGGAGAACGCGGCGCGTTTCCACCTCCAGCCCGATGAGATAGTTGAACGTCTCCGGCAGGTCCACGGGTTGCTCGCGGGTTTCGCCATCGCGGTGGATGCGGAGCCGGTAGGTGAAGGGGCTTTGCAGTTTTTCCACGTTGAGCAGGGTCTCGCTCTTGCGCGTCTCCCAGCGGAGCATGTATTGCAACAGGTAGTCTTCTAGGTGCAAGGCCATCTGCCCGCTTTCTTCATCGAAGGAGAGGTTGTTGAGGGCGTCTTCGTAGGATTCCAGGCGGATGACCTTGACCAGGCGCGGGCTGCGTTCGGCTTCCTGCGGAGTGGCCATGCGCTTGGGCTTGCCGTCCTTCCACTCCGGGGTGAAGGTTACCTTCTTGATGCGCGGCAGGAGGACGGTGTCGAAGTACTGCGCCATCTCCACCAGGATGAATTTGCGCCGGCCGCCGTCTTCGCGGTTCAGGTTGATGACCGCGTGCCCCGTCGTGCCGCTGCCGGCGAAGTAGTCCAAAATGTAGCAGTTAGATATGTTGCCACCAGCAGCGTGAATACAATCACGAACTAAACATACTGACTTAGGGTAAAGGCGAGACATCTCTTTAGTTTCAGGAATAACGTCTCCAAGCAATTCTGTACCATACTTTTTAGCGCTGTATTTACTATCATCCCATACTGACTTGTAATTTATCGCGTTTTTGCGTCTTAGTATCCTAATTCGCTGCAATTTTGTATCAAACTTGGGGTAAAGTTCTTCAATATGATTTTGTATGGTTTGTCTTGCCAATACCCACTTTCTTTCCACTCCGTCTGAATCAATAGGATAAACCTCAAGTATTCCATCTTTACGGGTAATGTTGGGAGGGGGGTGGAAATCGTTTGGACATATATCACCGAATCCAATCACTTTCATATTTTTCACGTAAATGGGATAGAAGCAGTTTTTCCCAGTAGAACGTAAATAGTTACCAGAACTACCCCTAGCGGTGTTCATTAAGTCACGTATGTCAGGGGTCTCTACACGATCTTCTTTTGCAATAATATCACGGGAAGCGTTATAAATAAAAAATGCAAATTCGCTTGTCATCGAAAAATTCATCCCCATAGTGCCAGATGGATTATGTACTATTGTCACACATGTGATTTTCCTGTCTTGAAAGATGACTTCTAATATTAAGCCTAAGCGACTTTGTTCTGCTTCATCAATCGCAATAACATGAACATTATCTTCCTTAGTTCCCATTTTTTTCGACAACAAAATTCTGGGTTGAATAAGTGAAAGCCATGAGGAATGCCGGTACTCATTTTTATAGATAATAGGGTTTGCTGCAGTATTGAAAGGTGGATCAATATAGATGCACTTCACCCGCTCGCGGTACTTCTCCTGCAGCAGGTTGAGCGCCTGCCAGTTTTCGGAATGCACCAGCAGGCCGTCGGTCATCTCGTCGAGGTTATCGTAACTGGCCAGCAGACGGTCAGTGAAGTCCGGCGAAAAGTGGCGCGTGTCCAGCGGCAGGGAGGGATGGGATTTGAGAAACTCGATGCGCTTTTCACTTTTGCCTTTGCCGGAAGTAAAGAGATTGCTTTGATCCTCGTCAATGTGGAGCATGGCTTTCCACTCCGCCCACTGCGCCTCACAGGCGGCGATCTGCGGGTAGAGGGCTTCGGGGATGTTCCCCACGGTGATGACGTAGAAGGTTTCGGTGATGAACTTCTTCTTCTCCCAGAGTATCTTCTGGAAGTCCTCAATCTGCGCCAGAAACTCGATGATATGGCCGCCCACCCCCTTAATGAGCCGCAGCAGCTGGAACCAGCCCTCGGCCAGGCCCTCGCCGGCGGCCTCCATCTCCTCAAGGCTCAGCACCTCGTTCTTCAGGTAAAAGTCCAGCTCGCGCGATAAAAAGCCGCGCAGGTCCTTGTGGATGAAGAAGTCAGCGGTGTTGCGGCGGGTGTACTGGCGCAGGTGGTGCTCCAGCAGGGTCACGGTGGAGCCGTCGGCGCGGCGCTTTTCAGCGGCGAGAGCGGCCAACGCCTCGGCGTTCTCTTTGCCGGCAAGTTTTTTGGGAATGGCCGCCAGCGCCCTGGCGATGATGGCCTCCTGCTGATTCTTCTGACCGTAGGTGATGGCCTCCTGCGCAGTGAGCGGGCGGAAGTGGAAGGGGATGGTGAGGATGCGGCGTTCTTGGTCCCAGGTCATCTCATCGGTCAGGGGCAGGAAAAAGCGCTTCTCGCCTTTGACGTTGTTCTGCTCCACGTCGGCGGCCTGGAGTTTGAAACACACGGTTACGCCATTGGGCGCCTTCCAGGTGTAATCGGTGAAGTACTCGCCGGATTTGACGTAGTACTGGTCGTGATTGGCCCAGTAGAGCGTCACCTCCTCGCCGTTGTAGGGGATGGCGTAGCGTTCCTTTTTGGAGTAACGGCGTTTGGAGATAAAGTCGCCGTCCTGCCAGTAGCGGCTGAAGAAGGTGTAGAGATGGTTATAGACGGCGGCTTCCAGCGCCTCGCTACTTTTGGCAGATTTAGCCCGTTCCTGCGCGGCCCGATAGGCTTTGCCCGCTGGGGTGCCGTGAAACTGCGCGGCGAGATTGCCGTTCGCGTTCACCGCCTCCTCGCCCAGCGCCTCCAGCACCTTCTGGCGGGCGGATTCTAGGTCTTGGGCGGCCTGCGTCTCCCTGGCCAGCGCATCCCGCTTCAGTTCCTGAGCAATCGCCCGAGGCAAGTCCTTGCTTATAAAGCGCTCAATGACTGCCCGCTTGTAGTTCATGATGCGGTAGATGCCAAAGTCCAGGTCGGCGGAGTCGAATTGAAAGAGATCGCGGAGAAGCTGTTGGAATCCTGTCTGATAATCGCTCATGTCATTTCCTGCCCGCACCTATTCGTATTGGACGGCTAACATTATTTTTTTATATTTCTTCTATAGGTAAATTGATTATAGGTAAATTGATCAAAAGTGTCAACAAACCTTTGGCTAAAAACCTCAGGGCTACGTCAAAGTCCCCTAACCATTTAAAATTATACAATAGCAATAATTATGTGATTTTTCTTCTTCATTTATGATATTAAAACAAGGAATATGGTAACTGATGAACTTAAGGATTTGCAGATACGACTAATTACAAAGGAAGAAACAAATCTATGGGGACAGTACATGGAGAAATACCATTACCTTGGATACCGCTGGATACCCGGGGAATCACTCCGTTATGTTGTCTTGCTTGATGGCATATGAGTTGCCATTATAGGGTGGGGTTCTCCTACCTTAAAGTGTACAGTCCGTGACAGATATATCGGATGGGATAATGATACAAAATACAAACGCCTTTCTTTTGTTGCCAATAATGTGAGATTCCTTATTTTTCCATGGGTTCATATAAAGAACCTTTATAACAATAACAGGCCCAAGGGGGTGTATGTATATCCCCTCTCGAAAGCAGGAAAGGGTCATGTTAACAACACCGTTTTTACCTGCAGGGGGACATACTATGGAAGACAGAACAATCCTTAAAGATATCCCTCTCGAGGATGCAATAATAACCGGCGATGCACTCCTTACCCAGTAAGGAACTGGCCGATTACATCGTAAAGGAGAAACATGCCGATTATCTTTTTACCGTCAAGGGAAACCAGGAATCTCTCATGAACGACATTGATGCCCTCAGGTTGGAATCTTTTCCTCCCTCATCACGTTACTCTGGATAAAGCCCATGGGAGAGTAGAAGAACGAAAGATATGGGCGAGGTAGCGAGCTTGACGGATATATCGACTTTTCTTACGGGGCAGAAGTCTTCAGGATAGAACGGAACATAACGAAATTGAAAAACAACATATCAACCACAGAAACTGTCTTTGGCATTACCAGTCTTACAGAAGAAAAGGCAAGTCCCGAAAAAATATTAGAACTAAACCGGGGGCACTGGAACATCGAGAATAGGCTTCACTGGGTACGGGATGTCACCTATGATGAAGATCGCTTTAGGATACGAATAAGGGAATTGCCCCGTGTCATGGCGAGCCTTTCGGAACTGTGCGATCAGCATATCCAGACTTCTCGGTTTTGCATACATTCCCTCCAGCATCAGGTATTTTTCTCTCCATCTGGAAGATGTGCTGAGGGTAGTAGGACTGTAGCGTAAAAACAGCATGACTTTTTTATCTTCTCCGCATCATACATGACAGCTGCGACGAAAATCCTCAATAATTAGTCATTTTCTCATATTCTGCATGTATTCTCTATCTGGCACGATAAAATCCTGCTTTGAGTTGATGTGAGCATCGACGAAGAGGCTTTATTAAGTAAAAAAGACTTTGACGTGTCCCTGGGCAACAGCCTGTTGACATAAATAAGGGGTCAGGATATAATAATATTAGTATTTCAGTTTAGGTTAAGATTATGAAGATAACAAGAAATGCAAAGGGTTTTACGCTAATTGAACTTATTATAATAATAGTTATCCTGGGGATTATCTCAGCAATAGCCATACCAAAGTATCTGGATGCAAAAAAGGCAGCAGAAAAGGCAGTGGCTGAAGGGCTTGTAGGTGCCATGAGGTCAGCCCTTACCATCTACTACACAAACTGGATAGCCAAAAATAAAGGGACCCTCAAAGATTTTAGGGATAACATATCCATTCCTACTTTTGTAAAGCTTAATAATGATAGTATGGGTCTTACTGGCTCTGAAGCCTTAGTTGTAGACAAAAGCATTACAACCCGTTTTGCAGAGGAAAAAGGGTCCATCAGGGATTATGCCACAGATGGTTCTGGAAGGGCATTACGTTTTGATTTTAAAAGTGGCGGCATTTTGAATATCTATTATGACAGAGAAAAACCAGCAATAAATGCTACATATACTGGGTTCAATTAAACCTGTAGAAGGCAATCGGTGTTAAAATATATTCCTTTACACCGTAATATAAGAAAAATCTGTTGAGGAAATAATACATAACAAATTTGTGGTTTTCATCGAGCTGGGTGATCCTGCCCTCTTCAGCATGAGACAGCGCAGGAAAATAAAGGGGATTAAAGGCTATCTCAGCATCAAATTTTTCTTTTTCAAAATCCTTCTTTGTGAGTTTCAAATGGATTATGCCTGGGACTTTTAGTGATGTCTCTCTCCTTTTAAAGTCTATAAACAATATATCAGCAATTATTCCATATGCCTGCCTTTTTTTTGGAGATATAATAGCAATGTGTCTGTTTCTATATGGATTTTCAGAAAACGCCTTATAGATCTTGATTGGCTGGATCCTTTCTTCTGTGCTAAAGCTATAGATCTTGAGAAATTCCGAATCAAATATCGCCCTGCCTTTTTCCAAAAACTCAGGTAGGGGTCTTTCTTTATAATGAAAATAATGAATCTCCGTTCCCTTCTCTAAATAGTTATGAAAAGGTTTTATATAGATGATATATTGCATGTAGACTGCATATGAAAAAAACAGTGAGTAAAGAACGATTATTACATGCAGCCATCGTTTCTTAATTGTATCTCTAATAGTTAAGAAATAAATGGCTGAGTAGACAATGAAGATAATTAGAGAGTTTTTGATGGTGTATATAAGTATTCCAAAGGAATGGTCTATAAGACACATTAATGAAAATACAAAAAAGAGGCACCAGAAAAATATTCTCCACCTCTTTTTAATAAAGGCAGCCACATCTTCTGGGCTTTTTGTCCCTGTAAGGATATAGATTAATGAGATTGCTAAAAGAAAATCATATGCAAGGGGACCCCCATCGGATATGGTTTTGAAAACAGAGCTAAACGATATACCGCAAAGTATGGATATCCCTGCTTGGTATCTTTCACCCCAGCTATGCACAATCTTTTTCATAAGAAAGAAACTTAAAGGGACAGTTACAAGGATTGAACATAGCGTGATATAAGGAAAAAAAATGGGGATCGCCCCCTCAAAAACCCTGCCATCATCCATGCCCCCCAATAGATGATCCATGCCAAATGCCCTGCCTATTATGTGAAGATGTAGTTTTGAGGTATGGATGTGGGGAAAGAAATTTACAGAATTATATATATCCTTAAAGTGATAATGATATGTCTGTATAGATAGGGAATATTTGTGTATATAATAGAGATACGACCCAATTGATGATGCCATCCCTAAAAATACAAAAAAGAAAAAAAGTCTTTTAGTCCAATGATTTTCTTTGCTTATGCCGAATTTTGTTTTTTCCTTATAGAATAATAGCACGAGAAAGGAAATGGCAGAATAGATAAGGAAAAAATATATCTTACCCCCAGAGACGCCATGGGTTATCAGGTTAAGGATAGGGTGCACGTAAAAGCGGAATGAGAAAGAAACAATATATAGAGTCAGTATTGAGATAGTTGATATGCACAGGAGAAAAAATTTCATTTTATCTATGACGACTTAAGGTTTTTTTCATGAGGCCTATGGATTCAAGTAGCCCACCTGCTATACCCGTAAGGATCTCAATGCTGCCCAAGATAAGTATAAGGTTTAAGGCTTTAATATATTCACCTTGCCCTGTGGTTATAATAAAAAATAAAAAACCATCTTTGATACTGAAAAGTCCGGCAGAAAAAGGAATGATCTGAGAAAGATGTGATGCAGAGCAGATGTAGATCGTATGGATGAGGTCAAGATTAATGTGTATAATCATTTGGAATATATAGAAATATTTGAACATAATGGCCATCTGCGCCATCAAAGATATAACAAGGGTTGAGAATAACGCCTTTTTAGATAGGTGCTTATTGAAAGGCTTATGGTTAAAAATATACCTGATTTTGGTTATATTGAATAAAACAATAATAAAAAACAATAGTAAGGCCAATGAGAGAAGCAAGGTAGTCTTATCTATCCTGAAAATTTTCAATGAAAAAGCTGAAAGCAGGAATATTATAAAGAATGTAATAAATCCTACTATCCTGTCAAAGATTACAAGAAACAAGATATTGTATCTATCGGATATCCCGGCAAGATTGTATTTTATCCCCCTTATGGCCTCAGTAAGCAACGATGGAAAAAATATATTATAAAATTTTGTTGTGATGGTGATGAGATAGATATCTTTTAAAGATATTTTCTGGTTCAAGGCATGGGAAAGAGATAGTATTCTCAATGAGATTAAAAACAGGATAAAGAATTCATATAGGATAATAAAAAGAAAGTATATATTAAACGGAAGATATAATTCGTTTTTTTTCTTCAATAAAACCAGGATTATTATAATCAATATAGAGAGGTTCAGGGATACTTTTAATATTATTCCCCATTTTTTTTGACGAATATTCCCCAGATTTAACATTGGCAATCTTACCATATAAATCATTACCCACTCAATTTTAGATAATGAGAGGTTATACCCTTTTTAGTTGAAACTTGAAGTGTGGCTCCCTAATGAAAGTAAACACAAAACAGAGGAAAAAGGCAAGAAAAGGATTTGAGCAGGTATTCGGGAAAGAGGAACTATTAAACAGAATGTTCCGTATCATTCAGACAGGCAAACAGGGATTGGATGCATTTATCCATGAATTAGGTGTCATACTCATAGAGGCTATCATGGACATGGAGCGAGAAGAACTATCAGGACCAGAATATCGACCCTCATCACCAGGAGTATATAAGTGGGCCTATCAACCAGGTTCTCTCTATATGGGGGATAAAAAGATTCGCGTACAACACCCCAGACTTAAGTGGACCTAAAGGAGAGATACCATTACAGAGCTACGAGGTTTTAAAGAAACCTGGATCATTCTCAGAAGAGCTCCTAACAAAGGTATTACGTGGTATTTCATTGCAAAGATACTCATCGAAGCAGCTCGTGCCTTTGGGGTCTCACCAGGAACCCTGTCAGGCCGTATAGTGGAGGTTACAACACAGAAGCTCAAGGAGTTTAAAGAGAGAGACCTTTGGGGTATAACCCCCTTTGCCATATTTATAGATACCATTCACAGAGCTAATGAGGCCTTTATGATAGCCTTGGGTATTGATACAGCAGGTTATAAGCATATTCTCGGCTTCTGGCAGGGAGCCACAGAAAACCATGAAATCTGTGAGGCACTTCTTGCAGATATGGAAAGAAGAGGGCGAAATATCCAGAAGCACCTGGCAAAGAGATACAAGAAAGAGGCGCATAGAAGATTTGCGACTGCATTAGAGCAGGTAAAATATGATGATGCCAGAAAGATGGCTTCGTGCAATCAATGAATCAGCTGCTGATTCTCTCTTGGAGGCAATAGAAAAGAAATCCTTACCCTTTACAGATTAAAGGTGTCTGCTCTCTTAAGAAAATCCCTTCATTCTACAAACCCTATAGAGGGCATGTTCTCTACTGTAATGGGCTGCGAGAGGAATATTAAACGCACAAGAAACAGTGCCATGTCCCAGAGGTGGCTTGCCTCTGTGCTTCTTCATTGTGAAAAGGGATTTAAGCGTGTAGAGGGATACAGGGAGATTCCCCAGGTCATTGTGGAGATTGAACGGATACTTAAAGAGCAAGCTATATTACAGGCTATAGCATAGGAGGTTTTGAGAAAATGAAACAGGGGCCACATAGAATTTCAACTAAAAAGTTGACAAGTCAGGTTTAAAGGCTCAGTGCAAAAAACAAGATCCTGTTGCCTTCTTTCAGTTGATACTGATGCCAACTGGATAAGGAAAGGGAATAGACCCTACTTAAGGATATAAGGCCCATATATCTATTGATACTAAAGATGGCTTTATATTGGGGGGGTCATATCACCCCTGCTGGTACCTCTACTGGTATAGAAAATCAAAACTTTAATGGACTATGATAGACAATAATAGAATAAGGAAAAACGGAGAGGGTGGGATTCGAACCCACGGTCCCGACTTAGCGGGACAGCCGATTTCGAGTCGGCCCCGTTGTGACCGCTTCGGTACCTCTCCTCATTCTGAAGAAATCTTTAAGTATCTCCTCGCACTGCCCTTTTAAAATGCCACCTTTTACCTCGACCTTGTGATTAAGACCTATGCTGTTTATATCAATACGAGAACCAAATGCCCCTGCCTTCCTATCAAAGCATCCAAATACAAGCGTTTCTACCCTTGCCTCAATAATTGCACCCCCACACATGGTGCATGGCTCTTTGGTGCAAAGTAATGTGCATCCAGTTAGCCTAAAATTATTTAATAATCTTGAGGCCACCTCGATTGCAAGGATTTCTGCATGGGCAGTGGGAGAATTTTTCTGCCTTGTGAGATTATGGGCAATAGAGATTACCTTGCCTTTTTTATCTATGATTAATGCCCCCACAGGCACCTCGCCATCATCAAAGGCATGCATTGCCTCTACAAGACAAAGCTCCATAAGATACTCATAATCTATATCCATATCATAACCCCTTGAGTATCTCTTTTATCCCAGCAAACATAGCATATGGTGAATTTTCAATCTTAGCCTTCATCTGGATGATATAATCAGGTCTTATATCATCCCTCCATCTAGGGTATCCACCGAGCCAGAGGTATCTTATAAGTTCATGGAAGACGGATCGTGAAAACCTGTATTCGCCTATTGCAATTGTCCATGTGTCTTCATCTATAAAAATTTTTATCGTTGAAAGGCTGGTATATTTTTTTATAATCTCTTCCATCAGCATCCTTGTTTGAAATCCATAAGGATTTTGTTTAAATCTGTCTGGTTCGTGGGGAAAAGGAAAATGACTGTATACCTCGCCGATGAAACCTCGCAGATCTATGCCTGCTATGGCACCCATTAGATTGCCAATTCTATATGGTTCAATTTTATATACCCCCCATGTTTGTTCATAAAGGTTGCCCATATGCATATCTGCTATCTCAGATATCCGATCTGACACATCGCTTGCAAAAAAGAAATAATTATCAAGGAGGATCATATCTGTCTCTATATTGAAGAATCCGAATGGAACCTCGCCATGGCTTAATGATTCAAAAAGTAGTGGCATTGCCTATTATAACAAGAGACATAGCCTTATTACAAGACTATGTATTATCTTTATAGCAATCAAATTTTACTTGCCTCTGCACGGTGGTCAAGAATCCTCATAAGAGGGAATAGTGGACCCATGGGCGGGGAAATAAGTTGGTCCCTGACACAGGATTTGTTGTAGTAGTGATATCTAGATTGACAGTAATCATTATTTTCTTTATATTAGACGATCGTGATTAATATAAAAAATGCAATCATTGTTGCCCCTGATGAAAAAGGAATGCTACCAGTATTCGGAATTCCTGCCATCCGCAGACTTGTTATCCTTGCCTTACAGATAGGGGTTGAAAGGATACATATTATTGGTAATGCGAATCCTTTACGGTCAGCTGTCTCTGACCTACTTTCGCCAGATGCCTTTCATCAATTGGAAAATCCAGAGCAATTAGAGCAGGTTTTAGACAATATAGCCTTATCCAAGCAAGAACAGATCCTGGTGTTGAAGGCCAATCATGTGGTTGACCAGTTTTCTCTTAGGCGATTGAAAGATGCTATCACTGGTCCAGGTCTTCACTTTATGGGAATAAAGGAGACAGCAGATACTGACAATATATATGTAGCAAGCACTGCCCATCTCGTGCCACTTCTTCGTGCCATATGGTCATCTGACGTATCGATTCTCAAGGCCCTGGAGCCAGCACACCGCGTAGAAGGGGTTTCGGGGCTGCCATGTGTGGTCGAGGAAGGGGAGGACCAAATAAAAATTGCAGAAAACAAACTGGTGGCCGCCCTTGGTTTCCAAACCAAAGAACAAGATGGGTTATTAGCCCGTCATCTAGATCGGAAGATCTCCCGTTTTTTAAGTAAGAGGCTTGCCCGCACCATTGTGGTACCTAATCAAATTACCCTATTTGGCGCAACAATCGGGCTGATGGGAGCCTACTTTCTATCTCGGCCAGGCTACTGGCCAGCACTTATCGGTTCCCTCCTGTTTCTTTTCTTTGCTGTAATAGACGGTGTGGATGGCGAGGTAGCCCGTCTCAAGCTTAAGGCAAGCGATTTTGGCCACTACCTTGATCTGACTTGCGATAATATTGTACATGTGGTTATCTTTATCGCCCTACCGCTCGGTCTGTATAATGAGACAAACAACCATCTTTTTCTGTACCTCTTATGGTTTCTCATTGGTGGCTTTGGGCTTAGCGCTATCTCCTTTTATTACAACATCGCAAGGCGAAGCCAGGAGGAGTTGGAGCAGTCACCTAAAATCATTAAGCTTTTGGCCCTGTTAGCCAACAATGATTTTGCATATCTTATGGTGGCATGTGCCTTGTTTCGTTGTCTCGATTGGTTTCTTATTGCAGCCACCGTTGGGGCATATGTGTTTGCTGGAACTTTATGGGTGATAAAACCCAATAAGAAATGACAATTTATACACATTATACTTCAGTAATCCTTCAAATTTGAAAAGATGCTGGTAACTATTAACGCCCCTTAAGAACCTTTTATAGATAGAAAAAACCCTGAAATAAAATATGATACCCATGAGGCCCATTTCCCCGAGGTCTCTTTAGTATAAAGGGTCCTGAATGTCCAGAGGGGCTCATCTCAGGTAGTTCGTTTATAGACCAGCGGTGATGTATAGAAGAGCCTGACTGCTTTTTCGTTGACAAACCTTTTATGTTAGAGTTACGTTAATATTCGAATGAGGATTATAGTGCTGGGTTATCATGGATCCTCATACACAGAAGATAAGAAAAATAATAATCAATACAGCAGAGAATATGGCTATCAAGGTAAATAACAAAATTAGGACAACAATTGTAGGGGGGGAGTATGCCAGTTCTCTAATTCAGGGGATCGACTACTACCAGGGAACGTGAAGATCTTTCATATACTCATCATAATATTAGGCGTGCTCCTATTAGGTTTTCTTATCTATAGCCTTGGCCCTCTTCTCATCTGGCGCGAGTTGATGCTTCTCGGTTGGGGGATAGTGCCACTCATACTTTTAGAGGGTTGCAGCAGGCTTTTTCATACCCAGGCCTTAAGACATTGTTTGTCAGGTTCACATAGAGCCCTACCCTTTAAGAGGGTCTTTGGTGTACTCATGGCAGGTGGTTCGATTAACTACCTTACCCCCACCGCAGGACTCGGTGGAGAGGTAACAAAGGGGCTTCTTCTCGCCTCAGATCGCAGTGGTTCTCAGGCTGCATCTGCCGTGATCCTCGATAAACTTTTTTATTCGCTTGCCCAGTTGATCTTAATTACGTGTGGTTCCTGCATATTCTTGACAAAGATAGTGATGCCCCGTGCTTGGTGGCTTGCCCTCATCTCTGTCACTGTTGCAATAGGACTTGGTATCATAGGATTTTTCTTGGTGCAGCGATATGGAAAATTAGGTAGCATTATAAGATGGGCTGTGAGGCATCGCCTTGGAGGGGCAGCCCTCCAAAAGACAGCCTGTTCCATGACAGAAGTAGATAAAGAACTCCAGTGCTTTCACCATAGTCGTCCCGTAGATCTCCTTTTATCAATATCCTGGCATTTGGCAGGATTCCTATGGGGGATAATCCCTACCTTCTATTTTCTTGTTTTGACCACAGACTCACCTTCGCTATCAATGGCAGTTTTGCTTGTCATTCTCGGAAACTGGTTCGATCTAGCAGCCTTTGTTATACCGGTCGATATCGGTGTTCAGGAGGCAACGAGGGTCCTCGCCTTTAGAATTGTCGGTTTTTCCTCAGCACTGGGATTAACCTATGGCATCACACATCGTTTGCAACAGCTCTTTTGGGCTGGCATGGGACTGCTCTTCTACAGCATACTTGCCTCTACCCGCACGCGTGGTCTTCAAAGGTCTTCTTGCAGTGCCCCGAAAGAGAGGTTCTTATGAGTCTCTGTATCAGATTCTTGAGGGTAAGCATGCATAGGGTGGCAACCTAGCAGAGAATAGTGGGAGGAAATTATGAAGTCTCTTTTTTGGTGTTTGCGATATGTTTCATCGATTATCATAGCGTTTTTAGTCCTTGGCCTTGCAGTAAACGCAGAAAGTGGAGAAAGACCTGTCTTTGGTCTGCCACAACTTATTCGTATGGCTTTAGAAAAGAGCCCTGAGATTGCAGAGACACAGAGTGAAATAGCCGGGGCAAAGGGTGAGCTTGCTCAGGCAGAGGCTGCCCTGTATCCGCAGATTGAAACTACAGCCTTGGCTGGTCCTGTCAATAACACAAGGCGGCCTATGGTATCGGGTAGTCGAATCATAGACCCATCACCAGACTTTGGTATCGGTGTCTTCGGAAGGTTAGACATAATCATGACACAACCTCTCTATACATTTGGCAAGATCTCTAATAGAGTGGATGCTGCAGCCAAAGGTGTAATGGTCAAAGAATCAAGGTTGTCCCAGAAGAGAAACGAGATTGCCTTGCGGGTTAAAGAACTTTATTATGGGTTGGTCCTCGCTCGTGCCGGGGTTGATGCAGCTAGGGATGCAGCCGGATATTTCGATGAGGCCCGACGCCGAATGGAACGTTTACTCAAGCTTGGCTCCCCGAATGTGCTTGAGAGCGATTTATACAGGCTTGATGCCTATAGGGCAAATATCTTGCGCTCGCAAGCGGCAGCTGAAGAGGGAATGAAGATTGCCTACTTTGCCCTCAAGTCCATGATTGGTTTACCAATAGAGACAGATTATGAGCCTGCAGACCGTATGATTACTGTCAGTGACGAGAGACTTGGGGAACTGAATGACTACATTAGAAAGGCGTCTTCAGACCGACCGGAATTCAAACAATTAGATCAGGCAATCAAGGCACAAAAATTTAACCTCGAGGCTGCTATAAGTGACATGTATCCATCCTTTTTTATGGTCCTTGGGGGATCATTCGCCGGTGCACCAGGGCGTGAGACATTTCATAACCCCTATATCCGAGATGAATTCAATCACGCTGCAGCAGGTATTGCAGGTGGGTTGAAGTGGCAGTTTGATTTTGGGATATTGAAAGGCAAGGTTGAAAAGGAGAAGGCAGATTACGAAAAGTTGTTACATACAAAGGCTACGGCTGAGTTGGGGATTCCCATTGAGGTTGCACAGAGGTACCATGAGGTGAAAGAGTGGCGAGCTGCTGTTGATGCCTATGACAAGGCTGTTGCGTCATCAAGAAAATGGATTATCGCTGCATTTACCAATTTTGATATGGGGGTGGGCACTGCAGATGACCTCTTGAGAAGTATCGAACGGTACGGAGAGAATCATGGAAAATACCTTGGCGCCCTCTTTAATTATAATATTTCGTTTGCCAGACTAGAGTATGCAACAGGGGTGCAGAGCTGGTAAGGCAACCCATAAGGAATGGCTTTTATAGGGCCCTATCTTCCATCATAGACATCCAGACCTCCCACCCACTCGTAACCTTTATCATCGCCTTGGTGCTTGCTGGTTTGGCCATATGGTTTACAGTAACCAAGCTAGAACTTGACACAAGTCAGCGGGCCCTTATCTCATCAGAGAATCGTTTGATGCAGTTACTGGAGGTGGCAGACCAATTCTCAGAGCATGATGCATTTATTGTCGCTATAGAGAACAGAGATGTGCGTCGAACCTTAGAATTTGTCAGCGCACTTGCCCCTAAGTTAGAAGCAGACCGCCAACACTTTGCAGAGGTTTTTTTTCGGGTAGACCCTGCACATTTCCGACCATGGGCACTTCTTTACCTTAGCCCAAAAGAACTTGCCGACCTCCGTAGCAACCTTCTCCAACACAAATCCTTTATTAAAAATCTCTGCCAGTCCCCAGGACTTGTCAAGTTCTTTGAAGAAGTCAACAACGAAATGGCCTCGCATATGATAGGGCAACTTTTTACAGGCTTTCTCGAACCCTCGTCCGAGGAAGGCAAGGGTGAACCGATGGATCTCGATTTCTTGCTCAGGGTCTTGCGGGAGATGAAAGCAAACATAGAAGGCTCGTCGAGCTTCACATCCCCCTGGAACTCATTCTTCTCTAAAGTTGGCTGGACTGCGGAGGCAGAAGAAGGTTATTTTTGGACAAACGAGAAGAAATATCTCCTCATCTTTGTATCACCTAATACGCAGGGCAGTGGTGGATCCACCGAGAAAGATGCATTGACTGCGTTGCGACAACACGTTGCCGCAGTAAAACAGCGGTTTCCTGACATTGAGGCAGGCGTTACGGGCCAGAAGGCACTTAACGTGGATGAAATGAATATGGCCCTCAATGATATGAGTATTGTCACAATTATCTCAATTATATCTCTTGGGGCGCTCCTTGTTCTCTTCTGGCGGACCGTCAGGCGTCCATTGCTCCAGCTGACCACGCAGATGGTTAGTCTCTCCTTCACCTTCGGGCTAACCACGCTTCTTATAGGTCATCTTAACCTTCTCTCTATTACATTCGCACCAATAGTCCTTGGCCTTGGTATAGACTACGATATTCATTGGTTTTCACGTTACAACGAAGAGCGTCAGCGCAAAGGCCAATCCATAAGGCAGGCGCTGAGTATTACGATGGAGAGGACAGGCCCTGCTATCCTTGTTGCTGCCTTAAGCACCTGTCTCGCCTTTTTCCCACTTGCCCTTACAGGATTCAAGGGGCTTAGCGAGCTTGGTATCATCTGCGGCATGGGGCTTTTGGTGTCCTCAATCACTAGCATCTGCCTTTTGCCGGCGCTTATCGTGCTTTTCGACAGACCAAGGCCGTATATGCCCCTTCTCGATGACAAGCAGGAGGTGAAACCCCTCGTGCGAATCACGAAACAGCGCGCAATTGGCCTTTTAGTGCTTGCTGCTTTCTGTACTGGCCTCTCATTGTGGGGGGCAAGAAAAATAAAATTTGACCTTAATATGTTGCACCTCCAGTCCAAGGATGCTGAGTCTGTCATCTGGGAAACAAAACTTATCGAGGGCTCAAAGTATCCAAGTATCTATGGTGTCCTCTTTGCACATTCCCTCGCTGAGGTGGCAACGAAGACAAAGGCCCTTAAGAAACTCCCTACTGTCTCAGAGGTGCAGAGTATAGAGGACTTCCTTCCTCAGGATCAGGCCCATAAGATCTCTCTCCTACGAGGGATGAAGCCCCTCCTCGCTGACATACCTTCGACCATACCCAGGCCAGCCGGTCCTATAGATATCGCCCATCTTGAGGATGTATTTTCACGGATTCGGTTCAAAATGGAGAATACAAGTGCTAAAGAATGGGGCGTAAACAAACCTATTGAGGCTCAGATGAAAGAGGTCTGCTTGCTTATTGATACCATAAAGAAGGATTTCCACTCAATCGGGAAGGACACCCTTTTGCGTCTTAAGCAATTCGAGAGACATATATTTGAAGATCTAAACGATAAGCTTTCCCTTTTGCGGGAAAATATAGACACTCGGCCTATGCAGATCTCTGACCTGCCACAACCTATCCGTGAGCGTTTCGTAGGACCAGACAACCTCTACCTTATACGCGTCTTCCCTGCTATGGATATATGGGACCCACAGTTTCTTGGGGTTTTTGTAGAGGATTTAAGGAGGATAGACCCAGATGTAACAGGCGACCCTGTTACCCTTTATGTCTTTACCAAAGAGTTTCGTGATTCATCAATCAAGGCGGCCATCTATGCCCTGATATTTATCTTTGTGTTTCTTCTTTTAATGTTACGAAACGTAGCTTTCACGCTTGCCGCAATTACACCGCTCATCCTTGGCGCACTATGGACCTTTGGTCTTATGTATCTCTTTGGTATGGATTTAAATCTTGCCAATACGATCTTTTTGCCCCTTGTTATAGGTGCAGGAGTCGAATACGGCGTTATAGTTGTTGAAAGATGGCGGCAGGGAAAAAAGGTTAAGGAACAGGCAACACTCCCTGTGAGTACGGGTATGGGGGTATTGCTTGCCGGTTTAACCACCACAATAGGCTTTGCAAGCCTCATGATATCGCGACACCAGGGTATACATAGTCTTGGTCTTCTTACAACAATTGGCAGTCTGACTGTAATTACTGTAACAATCCTTTTTCTCCCGGCACTGCTGTATCTCATCCCTAACAACAAGAGTGGCAGGATAGAAAATAATGATGGTGAACCATGAAAGAAATAATGAGTCTAACTTTTGTACTGCTTATGCTGTTTATATCAGCCCATGAGAGCCTTGGCCAGACAAAGACAGCGACCGATTTAGTTCGTAATATGTTAGATGAGGTGATGGCGATTCAGAACAATCCTGAGCTGCAAGGTCAGGGATTGCGTGATAAACGCCGGGGTCTTATCCAAAAGGTCATCCTGAAAAGTTTTGATTTTGAAAACATGTCGAAAAACGCCCTTGGGGCTGAGCAGTGGAATGCGCTTAAGCCCGAGCAACGTTCTGAATTCAGGTCAATCTTTCAGGGACTTTTCCTGGATTCTTACTCTAGGCTTGTATTAGAGTTTTTGAAAAAGGAGAGGATTGAATATAGAGGGGAAGAGACTGCCCAAGGGAAGGCGATTGTGAGGAGTATCATCCACCGGGTCGAGGGTCAGCTCCCTGTGGACTACCTGCTTACGAATCTAAAGAACGGATGGTTGGTAAGCGACGTTATAATAGACGGGGTAAGTATTGTGGGAAATTACCATAATGCCTTTTCTCGTATCATAAAAATAGAATCCTACAGCGGCCTTTTAAAAAGGATGCAGCTTCAACAAAAGGCGACTCAAGCCGGAGAATAAAAGGGTAAACAGGACGGATCTTCCACAACCCCATACAGGATTTGTGCTTTAACTATTTTGAACCTTTATTTTTTCCTTCTCTCAGGCAATTTCCTTCTCGTGGCCACCTTTATGCCTTTGGATATGAGCATTATACAATGAGACCTTTTTCAGAATATTATGGTTTATGAAGTATAATGCCTAAGTTAGGGGGAGTTTAAGACAATTTTCTGTCCACATCAGACAATAACTTTACGAACCCTTCAAGCCTAAAACCTGATATCTGGCACAGTGATTCTATTTCTTCTATGGCCTTATTTATCGTATTTATAAATTTGTCAAGATCTATTTTATCAGGTTCAATATCCTTGTGTCTTTTAAGTATAATAGATATACCAATCCACCAGAGCAAAAGCTCAAGGCCCTCTTTGCTGAACCAGAGGATATCCTCGTATAGATTGACCCTTATAATCTTCTGCACTGAGCTGTCCTTTAAAAGGGTATAAACAAAGGGTATAAGGTCTTTTGGGTCTTTTATGTCCATAGAATCTTCAAATCTGTTATGTATATCCATAAGGAGTAATGAGTCTGATATGGCACTATCGTCCAATCCAAGGGTTCTCAGATTATCAGAGACAATGGGCTCTAAACCTATGTGTCTGATTACAGGATAATCAGCAATTCTATTAAAAAGCATATGGCTTAGAAGCATATAAAGCCACCTCTGTTCCAGGATCTTAATCTGCCCTGCATGGGTCAACCTGATCAGTATTTCAAGCTCATTAAGTGCCGATGCTATATATCCATAAGGTATTGTCTCCATGTCATTATCTACGCTATAGTTGTTTACCGATTCGATAAATCGGGTATATCGCCATTTCACTCCATCTATCAGTAAAGACCTTGCTTCATCCGTTGCCTGTCCTTTTGATATGAGGGTGTCTATAATGTCTCTGAACAACCCCTCATTAAAAAGAGCCCTACACAGATCTTTTACATGTCCTCTTTTTATTTCATCCATGGCATATTCTATGCTGGGGGTGCCCCTTCCCTTAAGATACTCATAGATGACAGAATAGTCTATCTCTTTACTATCATGTGCCTCATAAAAATCAACGAATACATGATATCCATAAGGGCCTATCTCTGTATATAGCCCCTTTTCCTTAATGTCCCTGTTTTTTCTTATATAGGTTAAGCCGGATACATGATCCCGAAAAATCACAAAGCTGTCTTCTTCAGAAAGGGCAAGGCCAAAGGCGAGGTCTCTCTGGGTAAGGGTTCTGCCATCACCTGAACCTGTCTTTATGGAGAATGCCGCTGATGTCTTTATCCAGCCAGAGGTAGTTGAGGCCTTATTATTATAGATTACAAGCGCCCTATCTGAGTCATATCTATTGGAATATGCAAAGACATCTTCATTTATCGTTCCATTATGGGAATAAAAATCATAGAGGAGGAAGTTTTCAACCCCAGAGAATATGTGACGTCTGTGCATCAGAGGGAATATATCCCTCCTGTGTCTTTCTATAAGGTAGAGGTCAGGGGATTCATCCATATATGCCTTTTTATACTCCATACCGTATTTCTCTGTGAACCCCTCAATCTGACCGTGGCCAAACATGGGTAGCCCTGGCATGGTTACCATAAGGGTGCATATGCCAAAGTATTTATCCCCTTTACCGAATTGGTCCACTGCTGTCCTCTCGTCAGGATTATTCATAAAATTTACAAGCCGTCTTAGTATCTCAGGGTCAAACTCGAGGATGTTTTTTATGACCGCCCTATATTTTGCATTCTCCTCATCCCTTAACATGTTCATAAATGCACTATTATAGACCCTATGCATGCCAAGGGTCCTGACAAAATAGCCCTCAAGAAGCCAGAACGCCTCAGCAAGGAGGAGTGTGTCAGGGGCATCCTGGGCAACCCTATCTACCACCTCACGCCAGAATTCATTGGGCATTAGCCTGTCAAACTCATCCTTTGTCATGCCGTATTCTGACCTTGTGGGTATTGCACCGCCGCTTCCTGGTTCAGGAAACCAGAGCCTTTGATAGTGCCTCTTTGTAAGTGTCATGGCTGCATCGAATCTTATAATGGGGAATTTTTTTGCCACATAGAGTATGGTATTGATCATCGCCTCTCTGACCTCTGGATTGAGGTAATTTAATTGAGCTGTGTCATTCCAGGGCATGCTTGTCCCATCATTGCCATGATAGATGAACTGTTCATAGCCTGTATGCCTGTCCAGTCGCCTGAATACCACTGCTGCATCTGTCCTTGTATAATAGTGGTCTTCAATCTGGATGCAGACCCTCTCGTCGTTGGAGAGGTCAGGGCCACTAAAGGAATACCAGGGAAAGGGATTTTGATTCAATGATATAAACCAGTTAGGGTGTTCTATGACCCATTTTGAATATATACCCACATGGTTGGGCACCATATCGCTGGCAAGTCTGATGCCCTTTGACCATGCCCTTTCTTTAAGGTTTTCATAGGCATCCTCACCACCCAAGTCATTGGCTATCTGATAATCAAAGAGTGAATAGGCAGAGGCCACGGCCTCTGGATTTCCGCATAGCTGCTTTATCCTCTGGGATGCAGGGCTTCTCTCCCAGACGCCTATAAGCCATAGGCCTGTAAAACCACTGTCTCTGAGGATAGTTAGGTCCTCATCGGGTATCTCGTTTAGCCTTGATATATAGTATCCATATTTTTTAGATAGCTGGTCAAGCCATACATAGATGTTTTTTGCAATGAGCACAAGTCTCGGCATCCACTCTTTGTCAGGGGTAAAGCTCTCTGCCTCAAACTGGGCACCCCTGAAATCATAAACCTGTGTCCTACCAGGACCGATAAAGGTTATCTTTGACTCTTCGCTTATAATATCAAGGGTTCTTAAAAGCCTTTTCGAATATTTTTTAAGAAGAAAACCCCAATGTTCCCTGATATAGTCAAGCTGCCCCTTGAGGGAATACGGAACAAGGACAGCAGGGGTCCTGAGCATATCTATGAGATTTTGGTTATAGGGACCAAAATGGGGTTTTTTATCCATAAAGCCCCTTAATGCTGCAATTATATACAGATAAACGGTTTCATCCTTTAGTCTTTTATCGTCAAAAAAATCAGCAAATGGTGAAAAGGCAGGGTTCATATTGGCAAGCCATAAAAGGAGCATCTCCTCGAGGATGATCTCCCTGTTTGATATACCAAGGGTTTCACCTTGCATATAGGCATCTACATCCATCTTTTTCCTGTAGACATCAACCGTGGGGAATTCATCTGTAAAGGTATATAATGCCTTATCAATCTTTTCTTTCTTAAAAATATCCTCTAGATACCTCAATGCCTCCTTTATAACATCTCTGTCTATCTCTTCTCGGTATGTGAGGACTACGTAATGAAGTATCTCATCGACGAGTCCCATAGAGGCAATATCCCCTGCCTTTACAACCTTATCTGGATATCCTGATTCTATACGGCGCTGGCTTATCTTCTGGGCAAGGATGCGGGCAGCCCTTATATTGGGGATAATAACGTTTCCACTTAAAGTAAAGATACTGTCTTCAAAATTATAGATATCTCTTATCTTCCGGGATATGTGAAACTCAAACTCCATCTATAGACCCCCGTTTGTATTGGTAATTGCAAATTAGTACCGTGAACATGCTAACATAGGGGTTATTTCCAGTCAACAGACAAAGAAGATTTAAAAAAAAATGATAGACCCCTAACCTGGCTGCTTATTGGCTGGTTATGTCATGTCATTTATTCCTGTAGATATTGATCTAAGGGCAGCCTCAATCTCCCTGCAGTTTGGTTCCCTCATCTGCAATATGATCCTTTTTTTGCCTATATCGTTTATATAATGGGCGTCTGAAAAGGTGACAAATGGAATGTCCTTTTTCATGATAAAAGGAAAGACATCTGGTATGTTTTCCCTTTTTCTTATCTCAAGGGCATCAAAGGGGATATCTTCAGGGATAAAACCAAGCTGGCTAATGATGCTGAATGTGGGGCTGTCTATGTGAGAGGGTATGGCAATCCCTCCATGGGACTTAATCCAGTCTGTAGCATCCTCTATGCTTATCTGGGATGAATTAAGAAGCAGTCTTTCTTCAAAACGCAGTATCTCATCGTTTTCATCAACCACAACCTGGTCTCCGAAATAGGATGTATTATTTTTAATATCTGGAAGGAGTGAATAGACCTTTTTTTGAAATTCCATGGCAACTGTATAATCATCAAAGATCGCAAGAAGATGTATCTCCTCCTGTGTCTGTAGCTCCATGCCAAATAATACTATTAAGCCTGTTTTTTCACTCAGGTGATGTGCATAGAGGGAGTTCTCCGTCATATTGTGGTCCGTTATGGCAATTATATCAAGCCCTACCTCTTTTGCCCTCTTAACTATATTCCGCGGTGACATATCAAGGCTTGCACAGGGCGAGAGAGCGGAATGGATATGGAGGTCACAGGCGAACCCTGGCACCTCTACTTACCTTTTTTCAGGGCATTATATACAAGGGCAGATATCTCAAAGGCAGAACGACTGTCCCTGAGTATTGCTATATTCTCCTCTATTGCCTTATCCACCACCTCTTTATCAATCTGAAGGTTTCTGGGGATTATAATGGCAATCACATCCTTTAGCTTTGCCACACCAAGGATATTTATATGCCTCTGTATGGTTATCCAGACTGAATCAGGTTCAATGTTTGCAATGACATCGGACAGGAGGTCTGATACATAACCTGAGTTGACCCTCCTTTTCATGTTTATGTCTCCTGTCAAAACCTCAAACCCAAGGCTATTCACCAGTTCTTTGAGAGTCATATCCTCACCTCGTCTCTATTTTTCCCCTGTTTTTTTTGAGGAATCCGCCATAGCAGGGGGAACTATCCTCGCCAGGTCAAGTATCTCCTCTGCAAGGGTCTTTACCTTTTCTCTTAGCTTTATTACACAGTCTGTTTCGAATGCTATACCCCTTATAATATCCTCTGCCAGTGCCCTGCAGCTTGGTGAACCACAGGCGCCACAATCCAGTCCAGGGAGGTCATTTGTAATCCTGTCAAGACGTTCCATCTTCAGGATTGCCTGGGACATATCCTCGTCAAGGTGCATAACGGTCTTTGGCTGAATAGGCTCAGTAGCCTCATAGTGTCTGTTGTTGTAGAAATTAAAGAGCTCATCCTCTGTGTAATACGATGGTTGGGTTCCGCACTTCTTTATGAGTTCTCTTAATCTGATCCTTCCTACAAATAAATTATGGATGTTTAATGGCCCCCCCACGCAGCCTCCTGTGCATGCCTGAAGCTCTATAAAATCCACATCCTTTAATTCACCTCTCTCTATCTCTTCGAGGAGGCTTATTACATTGTGTATGCCGCTTACAGCAAGTGTTGTATCGAGATTTACGTTTTTTGATTCACCTGTTACATATCCCCAGGCCATACCAAGATTTGTTGCCTTATGAAATTTTACATCATCCTCTTGATTTGTTGCCTTAAATGTAAGTATATGCTTGATAATGTCCTTATATATTACGTTCACCCCTATAACACCACTTACAGCAGAGTGTTTGGTATTCATTGGGTTTCTCATCTCTGTTACCTTAGCGGGACAGGGGGATATAAAGAATGCGCCTATGTCCTCATAGTCTATGCCTGTTTTTTTTACTGCCTCTTCTTTTGCCAGTCTCGCTGCCACCTCCATGGGTGTAAGGATAGGGGCGGTCTGCTCAAGAAGATCAGGGAACTTTATCTGCATAAGCCTTAAAACCGCCGGGCAGGCTGAAGAAAACATGGGTTTCTTCACTTTCTTATCCTTTATGTATTGGTGAGCTAAAAAACCAACAATCTCTGCAGCAAGGGCAACCTCAAAAACATCATCAAAGCCGATGTTCAATAGCGCATGGAGTATACATTCCACATTGCCCTGTTCTTTAAACTGACCGAAAAAAGATGGTGCAGGGAGTGCAATCCTGTATTTATAGTCATTTAAAATATCCAGTGAATCTGTTACAGCAACCTTGGCATGATTTGGACAAGCCCTTATACACTCACCGCAGTCTATGCATCTCTCCTGCATGATTGTTGCCTTACCGTCGTGGACCCTTATTGCCTCCATGGGGCATCGCTTTATGCAATTGGTGCACCCCTTGCATTTTTCAAAATCAAGGGTTACTGAATGAAAATATTCTTTCATGACCTTTCCTATTCATTTTTTGTTGTGTAAATGTATTTTGGCTTTGAGGGTTGTTCCCTCGCCAACCCTGCTTTGTATCTCTAGTTCATCAGAGCATTGTTTGATATTCGGTAGACCCATACCGGCACCGAATCCCATCTCCCTTATCTCGTTGGAGGCAGTAGAATATCCCTCCTTCATGGCAAGCTCTATATCAGGTATGCCAGGGCCCACATCCTCTGTAATAATGGATATAACCTCTGGGTCTATATAGACCTTCAATATGCCATGATTAGCATGTATTGCCACGTTCATGGCTGCCTCGTATATGATTATGGCTGTTCTTTTTATTATCTCCTGCTTCATGCCGAGTTGCTGAAGCGTTTTTTTTACCCTCGACGCAGATTCGCCTGCAATAAAAAAATCTTTCTCTTCTATCTTGAATTCGAGTGTTAAATGTGGGGTAAATCTAAAACTTTCGTTTAACATAATCATATTGATTATCCAATGTCGTCAACATCGCCTCTTATACCAGCTGCATATAATAAACCACAGCATTCGAATATAAGTTTTTTTGTTGACATTAAAGGCAGACCAATTTGTTCACTCTTTTTTATTATGGTTTCATCAGGTTTTTTTCCACCTACAAATACCACTGCCAGGGCATCCATTACCTGGGCCGCATGGAGTATATGGGCATTTGTTAGAGATGTTATTAGAAGGGCATTTGACTGAACATGAAGTAGCATCTCGCTTATCATATCACAGGCAAAACATGTTATGACCTCTCTGTCTAAGAGTTCCTCACAGGACAATATTTCTGCCTTTAATAACTGGGCAACATCTCTAAGATTCATAATTTACCTAACCTAATTTTAAGATTGAGACGCATTAAATTTTCAAGTATTTTAATCATTTAAACCTTATTGTAGGCTCCCAAGCTGTAAAATTTTTTATAAAATCAGAACCCCCTGTAATAATATTGCACTAAATAAAACCTTTTTTAAAGGTCTCGATAAGTATATTAAGAAAATAAGGGTGGTTCTTTTTTAGAATATTTATTTGCCTGAAAGCTGAATTTTTCACATTTTTTAATATTAGAATATTTTATAGATTTAGTCAATTTTTCTCATATAACATTTTCAACGAAATAAACAAGAATGATACAATAAATATAATAGATTCGATAAACAAAATAAACCAGATCGTGCCCAAAAACAAAAATCATCAAAGATGATTTTTAGACTTAAAAATCAATAGGCTATGTATAGGAACTGAAACCCAAACCCAGAGCCATAGACCTTTTTTAAAGGTTTATAATAATTATTCAAAAACATCTATGAACCGTGATTCGTCCACATTAAAGAGACCTTTGCCTGTAAGCTTTAATCGGGGTATAACAGGCAAAGCCATGAAAGATAATGTCATAAAGGGTGAGTAAAGATTTGAGCCAAACTTTTTTGTAAGACTGTCAATTATGGAATATCTCTCTCCAATTCTGTAGCCATCTCCATCTGCCATTAATCCTGCCACAGGTAATGGCAGAACCTCTTCAGTATCAGCTGCGGCAATTGCAAGGCCACCTTTATTTTCTATTATAAGATTTACTGCCCTTGAGAGGTCTTCATCGTTTGTGCCTACTGCTACTATATTATGGGAGTCATGACTCACCGATGATGCGATAGCACCTTTTTTTAAGCCGAAATTTTTAACAAAGGCTACAACAGGCGGTTTATCAGCATATCGGCATATAAGGGCAATTTTTAATATATCTTTTTCTATATCAGTCCTGAAAAAACCCTTTTCAGGGTTAAGTGGTAATTTAATCCAACCTGTTATGATTTGATCATTAATTGCCTCTATGATATTGGCAATTCTTTTATTATTGCCAGGTAATGCAAAATCATAAGGCATCTTTGGCTTAGCCTCGAATCTATTTACATAATCGGGCTTAATACTTGATATTTTGGAGGCTCTATTTTCAGTTACTATTTCACCCTTTATATAAACCTTTATTATATTCAAATTTACAAGATCATCCACCTCAATAAAATCTGCCCAATCTTGTATTCTTAATAGGCCTATATCGAGATTATAGTGAAAAACAGGATTAATACATGCTGATTTAAGAACCTTCATGGGATCAATACCCAGAAAGATTGCCTTTTTTACTATAGAATTAATATGTCCTCTTGTAAGGTCGTCAGGATGTTTATCATCACTGCATAGCATACAACTATCTGGGTATTTTTCAATAAGAGGGCTTAATGTATCAAAATTTTTTGCAGCAGAACCCTCCCTTATTATGAGCTTCATGCCCAATGAGATCTTTTCTTCCCCCTCTTCATATGTAAAAGTCTCATGGTCAGTGGTTATGCCTGCGTCTATATATTTCCTTAAAGCCTCTTCCGAAAGGCCTGGGGCATGGCCATCAACGGGTTTATTATATTTTTTTGCAATAACTATCTTGTTCATAACAAGGGGATCATTATTTATAACCCCAGGAAAATTCATCATCTCGCCGAGATATTTGATTTGAGGATTTTTTAAGAGCATCTCTATTGCCTCTATGTCAATTGAGGCTCCAGATGTCTCAAAAGGTGTAGCAGGGACACACGAGGGGGCTCCAAAATAGAAATTAAAAGGCACCTGCTTTCCATTTTCCATCATAAAATAGACGCCATCTATGCCAAGGACATTGGCAATCTCATGAGGGTCTGATATGGTGGCTACAGTTCCATGAGTGGAGGCAATCCTGGCAAACTCAGAAGGACACAACATAGAGCTCTCTATATGGCAGTGGGCATCTATAAAACCAGGGAGTATATATGTTTCATATCTATGGCGCTCTTTGACAATAGATGCTATTATCCCATCCCGGAATTCAATTGTGCCTGGAAATATCTCTTTATTTAAAACATCAACTATGTTTCCTGAGACCCTCATTGACTTGAAAAATTGTTTGATGGATTATAAAAGCCCCCAGTATTAGATTGGGAATGAACCACAAGATGTTTTCTATTATAATCATTCAAGATTTTTATGCCCTTAAAATCCTTGTCTCCTCAAAAGCCCTCTTATATGCATTGATGTTTCTCTGGGCAACAACACCGAATCTTTCCCTGATAGGCTCTTCAAGGAAGTCTAGATCCACAATACCTGCTGCCTTGATAAGGGCACCTAGCATGGTGGTGTTTGTTATGGGAACCCCAAGCTCCTCCTTGGCTATATGGGTTGCATCAACAAGGGCAATGTTGCAGCCTGGAAAGAGGTTTTTTACCTCATCCTCAGATTTGTTGGAATTTATTATTATGAAGCCACCTGGTTTTAAACCATCTGCAGGGTTTACAACACCGAGCAGGGTTGAATCGAGGATTATTACATTGTCAGGGTGATATATCTTTGCCCTGATCTTTATTGGTTTGTCTGAGACTCTTAAAAAAGCCTGGACTGGGGCACCTCTTCTTTCAGGCCCGAAGCTCGGGAAGGCCTGCGCATACATATTGCCCTTGATTGCTGCCTGTGCTACAAGCTCTGCTGAGGTTACCGCGCCCTGGCCGCCTCTTCCGTGAAATCTTACCTCTTTCATCTATGCCTCTCCTTTATAATAGAATTTATTTTTTTACTCTCCACTCTGTGCCGCCTGGTGTATCCTGCAGGATTATACCCCTGTCAAGAAGGTTGTTTCTTATGCTATCTGCCTTTTTGAAGTCCCTGTTTTTTCTCGCCTCTGCCCTCTCTTTGATTGCCCTCTCCAGCTCAGAGGGATCTAATCCTATCCTTGCCAGATGTCTTTTCTTTTCATGTTCATCATATTCCTGCCATCTGTCTTTTAATATACCCAGTATGTCTGCGAGATAAAGGATAGTGGATTTTGTATGGGCAATAAAAGGTAGGCTGCCCTCATCCTGTATATCCATCAGCCTGTTTATAATCCTTGATAGCTCGAATATACACGATAGTGCCAAGGCGGTATTGAAATCATCATCCATAGCCTCAAAGAATCTGTTTTTTATATCCTCTGCCTCACTAAAAACCTCTTGCTTTATGTCCTTATCCCTTGTTAATTCATCTGCCCGCTCTATTGTATGGTAGAGCCTGTAGAGTGCGCTATTGGTATCTTCTATGGATTTTTCGTTATAGTCAACGGGGCTTCTATAGTGATTTGATAAAAAGAACAGCCTCAGTGTCTCAGGATGGTATTCTTTTATAAAATCCTTAATGAGGAGTATATTACCCAAAGATTTGGACATCTTTTCCTTATCAATATTAACAAAACCGTTGTGCATCCAATAATTTACGAATTTTTTTCCTGTTGCAGCCTCTGTCTGTGCCCGTTCGTTCTCATGATGGGGAAATATTAGGTCCTTGCCTCCCCCGTGAATATCAAAAGGATTGCCGAGATATCTTGTGCTCATAACAGAGCATTCTATATGCCAGCCCGGTCTTCCCCTACCAAAAGGCGCATCCCACCATGGCTCGCCCTCTTTTGATGATTTCCAGAGGGCAAAATCAAGAGGGTTCTTCTTTTTTTCGTTTATGTCCACCCTTGCCCCTGCAATCATATCATCCAGTGTTCTTTTTGATAATGCACCATAATCTTTGTAGCTCTCAACGCTGAAATAGACATCACCCTCCATTATATAGGCATTATCATTTTTCAGCAGGGTCTCTACAAGACGAATCATATCATCTATATGGTCTGTTGCCTTTGGCTCATAGGTAGGTCTCATGATATTCAATGCGTCCATATCCTCATAGAAAGAGGCTATATACTTCTCTGATACCTCCTTCCATGAGATACCCTCTTCTATGGATTTTTTTATGATCTTGTCATCTATGTCTGTGAAGTTCTTTACAAATGCTACATCATAACCTTTTACCCTGAGATACCTCACTATTACATCAAAGACAATAGCGCTTCTCGCATGACCTATATGACAGTGGTCATAAACAGTTACACCGCATACATACAGCCTCACAAGATTATCAGTTATGGGTTTAAAGGCCTCTTTTTTCCCCGTGAATGTATTGAATATATTTATATTCATAGCATGTATTTGTATCATATTGTCTGTTTCAAGTCAAAATTTAAAAACCTATAGATTCTATTATCCTCATTTCTTTAATCTTATATGGTGGCTTACATTCATTTTTGATGCAGCACACATCGTCCCTGGGGCTTAAAGGGGGCGTGCACTTTTCAGGATAAAAATAAAGATACCTTATGACCTCATATAGATTCTCACGGGGTTTATATATATGCTGATAGTGGTCAAGATAACCTTCTACCCCAGCATCATCACCATAATCGTAGTTGTCCCATACTATCTCTGTAAAATAATCAGGGATATTGTTTTTATTTAGGTCTGGCCCTGTATATCTCCCATGATTACACCCTCTACTAAAACGACATTCGCCTATGCGGACCCCCTTTTGCTGCCTCTCTGTGCCTTGAGGGTTGAAATACATCAATGCAAAACGCCATCTCGGGAAAAAATAACCCCTTCCCAGCCAGTCTATAGTCCACCAGAGCTCAAGTCTTTCCCCTGAATCAGCTATCATAGTGAGTTTATTGCCTATTCCAGTAAAGAAATTAGACCGATCATAGCCTATTGAGCATCTTAACATGGATGATTCTTTATCTTTTTCGTCCTCAACATATCTACATTCTACAAATCTTTCATCCTGTCCAGGGGTTACTCTATCTTTTTGCACAATTCCTGCACAGGATACAATTATAAGACATGCGAGGATGGGTATTGCCAATGCTAATTGTCTGTATTTTATTTTCGATGTATGTTTTTTCAGGGCTCCCACGTGTTTTATTGTTGTAGTTACTTTATATTAAATTGGGAGAGCCTCTGGTTAATAAGTTGTGCAGTATTTTTTAGATGTTGGATCATCATAGGTATTTTTTCATCCTTAATAGAGCTTGTGAAGCCAACTATGCATATTGCCCCTGCCAGTTTACCATCTCCATAGTAGAGAAGGGTCGCCAGTGCCCTTATACCCCTGAGATATTCCTCAAGATCAAGACTGTATCCTAACTTCCTGGTCTTTTCTATCTCTTCTATAAATCTCTCTATGTCAGTAATGCTGTTTTCAGTATACTTTGGTAAACCTTTTCTTGAAAGAAAATCCCTGATATCATCGTTGTCCATAGGCGAAAGAAATGTCTTGCACAGAACAGACGCGGTTATAGGCATCTTTATACCTACTGGTGACGTAATTTTTACAGCCTTTCTTGCCTCTATGACATCAAGGGTTTCAACCTTATCATTCTCTCTTATACATAAAAAGACTGTCTCATCCACCTCCTTAACGAGCCTTTCGAGGTAGGGTCTAGAGATATTTGCAAGCTCACCGCCTTTAAAAACCTTTTTTGATAGCTCGAACAAACCAGGACCTATAAGATACTTCTTATTGGAGCTATCCTTGATTATAAGATTTTCATCTTCAAGCGCCTTTAATATGCCAAAGACAGTGCTTTTGCTTATGGAAAGACGTTTTGATATCTCTGTGACGCCAAGGGGATTATAATCCTCCACCATGAGCCTTATTATATCAAATGCCTTTTTTATTATTGGTGCATTGTACATGTTTCACTATCGTGAACATTATAAATTGATTGAAGGTATTTGTCAACTTAGATAGCTAATCTTATTTTTTGTCAGTTGAGTTACAATAGTGAACAAAGATATTTGGCTATTTTTCCCTTGCCCATGTTTATGGGTATTGATAAAATGTATCCCTTACTATTTTTTATAAAAAAGAGGTGATTGTATGATAAGGGCAAAGCTTTGGTTCAGGTGTGCAGCCATGCATGACCCTGTAACACCAGTGATTGTGCAGCCAGCACTTGTAGGCTGGGAGGCAAAAAAGAGGAGGGTTGACCTTGTTATTGAGAGGGCATTTAATGGCGAGGAGCTTGTAAAGAGGATGAAGGGCTGGGTTACAACAGACCCGGTAAAGGTTACGGAGGTTGTTAAAAAGTATGGTAGGTTAAAGATCCTTGATGACAGAGAGCTTGTCATTGAGTTTGACAGAGAGGAAGATCTCAATAGGTTAGGTAAAGAGCTTGCAGAAACCTTCGGTGGTGAGGTAGATGTGGAGCTTATAAAGAAGTGATATGAAGGGAGATTGGCCCTATAACATGGTTTGCGCTAACTAAAGATTATTTACCATTGACTATATAGATTTTTTCTATTATCTTATTTGATTATGTTTGAAAAACTACAGGAGAGATTAGAGACTACATTTAAAAAGATTAGGGGTTACGGTAAGTTATCAGAGGATAACATAAAGGACTCTTTAAGAGAGGTCCGCATTGCCCTTCTTGAGGCAGATGTAAACTACAAGGTTGCAAAGGATTTCCTTGAAAAGATAAAAGAAAAAGCCCTTGGCTCAGATGTCCTTACAAGCATAACCCCGGGACAGCAGTTCATAAAGATAGTCCATAATGAACTCTGCGAGTTATTGGGCAAGGTTAATGTCCCTGTTGACACCTCTGGATCCCCCCCTGTTGCCATACTCCTCGCAGGCTTACAGGGCTCTGGAAAGACCACAACCGCAGGTAAACTTGCCCTATTTTTGAGAAAAAAGGGACGGAAATCCCTGCTCGTCCCCACTGATATCTATAGACCTGCTGCTATTGAACAGCTGACGAGGATAGGTAATCAGATCGGTATAAGCACATTTCCTGTAAAGGATATCAAAAATCCTGCTGTCCTCTGCACAGAGGCAAAGGCATATGCAATGAAAAATGGCTTTGATACCATTATCGTTGACACAGCAGGAAGACTCCATATAAACGAGGAGATGGTGGATGAACTTATAAATCAGAAAAAGATATTGAACCCAAAAGAGACCCTCCTTGTGATTGACTCTATGACAGGCCAGGACGCTGTGGGGATTGCCAGGACATTTCATGAAAGACTGGGTATAGATGGTGTAATCCTCACCAAGCTCGATGGTGATACAAGAGGCGGTGCTGCCCTCTCTATTAGGGCGGTGACAGGAAGACCCATTAAACTAATAGGCATAGGAGAAAAGCTCGATGCCCTTGAACCGTTCCATCCTGAGAGGATGGCATCCCGCATCCTTGGTATGGGCGATGTAGTATCCCTTGTTGAAAAGGCACAGGAGGTATTTGATGAGAAAAAGGCAAGAGAGCTTGAAAAGAGGATAAGAAAAGATGAATTTACCCTTGAGGATTTCAGGGATCAGATAAAACAGATGAAGAAGCTCGGTTCCTTAGAGTCAATAATAGGCATGTTTCCTGGGTTTAATAAGGTAAAGGGCGCAATAAACTTTCAGGAGGCAGAGAAGGATATAAAGAAGATAGAGGCAATCATCAATTCAATGACAAAAAAGGAGAGGCTCTATCCGCATATTATTGATGGTGGTAGGAGACTCCGTATATCTAAGGGCAGCGGGACAAAGGTGCAGGATGTGAATGACCTGCTCAAGAGATATATAGAGACAAAAAAGATGATAAAGAAATTCACAAAAGGCGGCATGAGGAGCCTGCCTAAACAACTACTCTTCAGATAGGAGGTGGAATATTGGCTGTTAAGTTTAGATTGGCACGTTATGGAACAAAGAAGAAACCTTTTTACAGGATTGTTGTTGCAGATAGCATCTATCCAAGGGATGGAAGGTTTATCGAGAATGTGGGGACCTATGATCCTCTTAGAGAGCCTGTTCAGATTACCCTTAACAGGGAAAAGATAAAGGCATGGTATAAAAAGGGTGCAACACCCACAAAAACTGTTGAAAACATCTTTAAGAAAGAAGGGGTCTTAAAAGAACTAACACTATAATTTTCGGAGGTGGGATATGCTAAGAGATTTAATCGAGTTCATTGCAAAGGCTTTAGTTGACAATCCCGATCAGGTGAAGGTAGCTGAGATTGAGGGAGAGAAGACATCAGTCATTGAATTGAATGTTGCCAAGGATGACCTTGGCAAGGTAATAGGTAAGCAGGGCAGAACTGCCCGTGCCATGAGGACAATCCTGAGTGCAGCCTCTACAAAGGCAAAGAAAAGGGCAGTGCTTGAGATTATTGAATAATGAAATGTGTCTCGGTTGGAAGGGTAACTGCCACCCATGGTTTAAAGGGAGAGGTCAAATTCTGGTATTACAACCATGAGAGAGATGGTTTATACAGATACACCTCTTTTCTTATTAAGCAGAAGGATGAGTGGATAGAACTTAAACCAGAGCATGTCAGATTTCAAAAAGATACTTTTTATATAAAATTTTCTGGATATGATGGTCTTGAGAAGGTCACCTCTTTTATAAACAAGGAGCTGTTTGTGAGGGAAGAGGACCTTCCAGGGCTTGAACCAGATGAATACTATGAATATCAACTTATCGGACTTGATGTAATAAATCAGACAGGGAGGTTGCTCGGAAAGGTTGATTATATTATGCATACAAGGGCAAATGATGTCATGGTGGTGAAGGGTGAAAGGGAGATACTTATCCCTATGGTAGATATATTTATATCATCTATTGATATAGAGCACTCTATTATAAAGGTGGAGGGAGACGATTTCCTTGTATGATCTTTTCTGTCCTGACCCTGTTTCCAGGGATTTTCGATTCACCCCTTAAGGAAAGCATAATAAAAAAGGCTGTAGAGGCTGGTATTATAAGGTTTAATATTGTAAACATAAGGGATTTTGCAGAAGATACCCACAGAACCTGTGATGATTCACCCTATGGTGGTGGACCCGGCATGGTAATGAAGATAGAGCCCATCTATAAGGCAATGGGGCATGTAGAAAAGGGGCTTGGCAGGCCACATTATATACTACTTACACCCCAGGGTAGGGTATTTTCTCAGTATACAGCCACAAGACTTGCAAAAAGACCTCATCTCTGTCTTATCTGCGGTCGATATGAGGGTATAGATGAGAGGATTATAGAGCTTGTTGATGAGGAGATATCAATAGGGGATTATATTTTATCTGGTGGCGAGGTATCTGCCCTTGTCCTTATTGATGCTATAGCAAGGCTTATCCCAGGGGTTCTTGGTAATGCCGCCTCCCCCATGGATGAGAGCCTTGAGGAATCCCTCCTTGAATATCCTCAATATACAAGGCCCGAGAGCTTTATGGGTATGGATGTTCCAGGGGTTCTACTCTCCGGTAATCATGAGGAGATAAGAAGGTGGAGGAGGAAGGAGTCCATCAGAAAGACCATAATAAGAAGACCCGACCTTATAGAGAGGTTTAAGCCAAATAAAGAGGATGAGATCTTTATAAGGGAGATCATGGAGGGGCTTTCTGAGTAATCTATACATAGCTGTTATTCATTATCCTATTTATAATAAGCACAGAGAGGTTATTGCCACCAGCGTTAACAATCTGGAGCTCCATGATGTAGCGAGATGTTGCATGACTTTTGGGATCAAGATGTGTTATATTGTTACTCCCCTTGTAAGGCAGAGGATAATAATGGAAAGACTCATAGAGCATTGGAGAAATGGATATGGTGCTGATTATAACCCTGTGAGGGCTCAAGCCCTTAATACCATTACCATGAGGGAAAGCCTTGAGGCTGTCATAGAGGAGATAAAGGGGGATGGCAAACTCTTCATTGTGGGGACATCATCTAAAGACAGACCCCATAAGGTTATTGGGTTCGAGGAGATGAGAACCGTTATCCACGATAAACAAAGGCATGTCCTTATGCTTTTCGGGACAGGTTGGGGTCTAACCGATGAAACCATTGGCCTGTGCGACAGAATGCTTGAACCTATAGTTGGTTCAGGTGATTATAATCACCTATCCTTAAGGGTGGCGCTCGGTATAATAATTGATAGAATACTTGGCAAAAGAGGAGGCAATGATGAACGAAACAATTGATTTAATTGAAAAAGAGCATATGAGACTCGATCTTCCCGAGGTAGATGTAGGCAATAACGTGAAGGTATTTACAAAGATATTTGAGGGAGATAAAGAGCGTATCCAGATGTTCGAGGGTGTTGTGATAAAAAAGAGGGGAGGCAACACAAGGGCAACATTCACAGTAAGAAAGATATCCTATGGTATAGGCATTGAAAAGACCTTTCCTGTTCACTCACCCCTTATAGAGAAGATAGAGGTTACAAGTAAAAGCAAGGTAAGAAGGGCAAGGCTATATTATCTCAGAAATCTTAAAGGTAAGGCAGCAAAACTAAAAGAGAAAAGGGATTAATGGGTTGCCATCTTAAGGGCCTTGTTGCTGGTATTGATGAGGCAGGCAGGGGACCCCTTGCAGGTCCTGTTGTATCCTCATGTGTAATCTGGGATAGGGTACCTGAACAGATCTGCGGTATAAATGACTCAAAGCTATTAAGTAAAAAAATAAGGGAAGAGCTTTTCTACTGGATTACGAGAAATGCCTATAGCATCGGCATCGGTATGGCAGACCATGAAGAGATAGAAAGGATGAATATACTCAAGGCCAGTCTCCTTTCTATGGAAAGGGCATTGAGTGATGCCGGTGTTTATCCTGACCTTCTTCTTATTGATGGAAATCACAGTATAAAGGGTCATCCCCATACAAAGACCATAATAAAAGGTGATAGAAAATGTTTTTTTATTGCCTGTGCATCCATAATCGCAAAGGTAACAAGGGACAGGATAATGGATGGATACGACAATATGTATCCTGTATATAACTTCAGAGAAAATAAAGGTTATCCAACAAAAGACCACAGGCTTACCATAAAAGAATTCGGGATATCACCTATTCACAGAAAGACCTTCAGGGGGGTTAAGGAATATATTGATCACTACTAAAAGGGCGGAGGGGAAAGAGGGGGAGGATAGGGCGGTCCGGATATTAAAATCCAGAGGCTATAGGATCCTTGAGAGAAATTACAGAAATCCCTTTGGTGAGATAGACATCATAGCTGAGGAGGGAGACTGTCTGGTATTTGTAGAGGTTAAAAAAAGGAACACAGAAACCTTTGGCGACCCCCTTTACGCCATCAATGATGCAAAGAAGAGGCATATAATTATGTCTGCCCAGCATTATCTCAAATCCCACAAGATAATCAACAGAAAGACGAGATTTGATGTGGTTGGCATAAGAGGTAATGATGTAAGGATTGTTAAGAGTGCCTTTTTAGTTGAATAGATTTTATAAAACAGAGGCCAATCATCCTCATGATAGATAAAGAGATAAAGAATCTTCTCGAAATGGTGGGCAAAGGCGCTATCTCTCCTGAGGATGCCTATGAGAGAATAAAGGATATACCCTTTGAGGATCTGAATCATACAAAGGTAGACCACCATAGGGCAATAAGAAAAGGTCTCCAGGAGGTAGTCTTTGGCAGTGGAAAGACGGTAGAGGAGCTCACTGAGATCATAGAGGCATTAAGAAGGCATAATCAGGATATCCTCATAACACGCATCAAAGAGGATACAGGTGCTGTCCTTTGTAGGAGATTTGAATCAGGGATATTCAATAAGAGGGCAGGTTGTTTTTATATAAAAGAAGACTTGACCATAAACGGGAAGGGAACAATACTGGTTGTCTCAGCAGGGACAAGCGATATAAATGTAGCAGAGGAGGCATATGTCTCTTCTATCTTTTTCGGCAATAAAACAGAAAGATTGTATGATGTAGGCATAGCAGGTATACATAGATTAGTAGGCAATCTTGACACGCTCAAGGCCGCAAGGGTTATAATTGCCATTGCCGGCATGGAGGGAGCCCTGCCCTCTGTGATAGCAGGGCTTGTAGGTGTCCCTGTGATAGGTGTTCCAACAAGTGTTGGATATGGTGCAAGTCTAGGTGGCTTAACCGCCCTTTTTGCCATGCTCAACTCATGTTCCACTGTATCAGTATTCAATATTGACAATGGCTTTGGTGCTGCGTATTTTGCAACCCTTATAAATCGTCTATAATACTATGAAGATACTCTATATTGACCCTGTATTTGGTATAAGTGGCGATATGATGATAGGCGCCTTAATCCATGCAGGTTATCCTTTTGAGAACTTTTTAAAGACAATAAAGAAGATACCACTGCCAATCCCTGATATGGAGCCTGAAAGGCTCTCGCAGGGTGTAATAGAAGGCATTCATCTAAGGATTAAGCACTCAGATATCCATCTTACCATAAAAGAGATGTATAGGATTCTCCATGAGATGGACCTTCAAGAAAAGGTAAGGTCTGATGCAGATGCTATGCTCGATATCATTATTGATGCGGAATCACGGATACATAATATCTCCCATGACGAGCTTCACCTCCACGAACTATCCAATATAGATACCCTTATTGATTTGATTGGTGTGGCAGAGGGGATTAATTTCTTTGGCATAGAAAGTGTTTTCTGTGGCCCTGTGCCATGCGGTGCCGGGACCATAAGGACATCTCATGGCATTATCCCCAACCCCCCTCCTGTAACCCTTGAGATATTAAAGGATTTTAAGGTTGTGTTCTATGAGGATAACCTTGAGCTTACAACACCTACAGGTGCAGCAATCATCAAACACTATGCAAAACAGCAAGGCCAGGTTCCTGGTATGGGGATCGAGAGGATAGGTTATGGGGTAGGGACGTATAATTCTGTAAAACCTGATGTCTTGAGGATCTTCATAGGAGAGTCTCTTGAGGCACCACAAAAAGACGATATATGGGTTATAGAGACAGATATAGATGATATGGATATGGAGTATCTTGGTGCAGCAGTAGATAGGATTAGGGGTGCAGGCGCCATTGATTGCCTGTTTTTCCCTGTTTATATGAAAAAGGGCAGGCTCGGCGTCAGGCTTTCTGTCATGGTTGGAGATGATAGTCTCGAGAAGGTGAAGGATGCTATATTCTCTGAGACAACAACCTTTGGTATAAGGGTTAGGAGGGATTCAAGGGAGGTCTTAAAGAGGGAGATAAAAACAAAAGAGACATCCTTTGGGAAGATAAAGGTCAAATATGGTTATAATAAAGGGGGTAAATATTTAAAGTTTCACATTGAATTTGAGGATGTTAAAAGGATGGCAGAGGAAAGGAACACCCCTTATATGGCTTTATATCGTGCAATAATAAAAGGGATAGAAGAGGATCCCTGAGGGTCTCAGCGTGAAGCCTAAATCCTATACAGTCCTTGATATGCCCCGGTCAGAGAGACCCCGTGAAAGATTGCAAAAATTGGGTCCTGAGGCACTGTCGGTTCAAGAGCTTCTCGCAATAATAATAGGCAGGGGTGTTGCCGGTAGGTCGGTTATGACAATCGCCCAGGAGCTGATGGCACATTTTGGAGGCATACAGGCAATCAGCGAGGCAACTATTGAGGAGCTATCAATGATAAAGGGTCTGGGGGCTGCAAAGGCTGTCCAGCTTAAGGCCTGTTTTGAATTAAGCAGAAGAAAAGACATAGATACAGATTATCCCCATAGAGACTTTGAGATAAATAATCCAAAGGCAGTGGCAGACCTTATTCGGCATACCATAAAGGATAAACATAAAGAGCACTTTGTGCTTATCACATTGAACACCCGTAACAAGGTGCTGGGGATTACCAATATATCCATTGGAACACTAAATGCAAGCCTTGTCCATCCCAGGGAGGTATTTAAAGAGGCAATATACCGATGCGCCTCATCTGTAATTATTGTCCATAATCATCCATCCGGGGACCCAGAGCCATCTCAAGAGGATGTAGAGATAACAAGGCGCCTCGTGGATGCTGGAAAAATCCTTGGTATAGAGGTTCTTGATCATGTTATATTGGGAAAAGACACGGCAAGAAGTGCATGGACAGAGAGAGATGTAAACAGAAAAGAAGGTTATTGTAGTCTAAAGGAAAAAGGGCTGATGTAAGTGTAGGTTATTTGATATTGTAGGTTCAGGGCTTGGGGGGGGGTGATTGAGAGGAATCCAATTATAATATCCTTTCTTGCAAAGATGGGGTATATGACACAGATTGGAACCGGGATAATTAGGTCAATTCGTCTGTTGAAGGAGCATTCAGGAAAAGAGCCAGAATTTGAGTAGAGAGGTCAGGAATTTATAGCAAGGGTATGGAGAAAATAATACTTGACGACAAAGTTTAACTTATAGAAATGAAGATTGTCGATGAGTCAAAGAGGGGTGGCTGAATATTTGATTGCCAGACCTTTCAAAACAAGGATTTAGTCTTTAGGGTGTCTCCAAATCATAATCCTTAAAGGTTTGACCTAAAAATTGAGTATATCATTATAATGTTTGCAAATTTCAAATTTTATGTAATAATTTATCCTAAATGATAATAATCAGATGGCTTTTAATGGCACTGGCTATCATGCTCCTTGGTTATTATCTTCCTGGCATATCTATAAGCGGTTTTTGGTCTGCCCTATGGGTGGCTCTTTTTCTAGGGATTGTCAATGCCATAATAAGACCTATCCTCATCCTCATAACACTTCCTATAAACATTTTGACGCTGGGGCTTTTCACCTTTGTAATAAATGCCTTACTTGTTATGCTTGCATCGACTGTGATTAAGGGTTTTTATGTTCAGGGTTTTCTCTATGCCGTGCTCTTTAGCTTGATCCTCTCGGTTATAAATTTTGTGTTAAATATATTTCTTAAATAAAATTAGATATGGATAAGCCTGTTATATATCTTGATTTTAGTACATTAAAAACCCTTGCTCAGGGCCACATAAAGGATACGCTACCATACCATGGGGATCAGGATGCACTGAAAGAGGTGTGGGATGCCTTTAAGGATGAAAGGATAGGGCTTGTTACATCAGGACAGGATATGGAGATGGAGATAATAATGTGGCTTAACAATCAAGGGTGCTGTGTAACTGATACGCTTACGCCGCTTGAGGCAATTGAAGAATTTGAGAGATGGGAAGGGTCTGATAGGGAGCAGACCCGATACTGGCGGAGGATATTTTTTTATTTCGAGCAGTTAAATTTTCTACCACAGATCTACGATGACCAGGGGGATTTTCTTGAAAACCTTATATCCCTATTTAGCCAACACCCTGATATAACAGAACATACCCCTGATGTCTTATCCTTTAGTGAGGATGAAACCAGGAGGATTCTAAGAGAATGCGCAGGGGTCTTAAAGTGTGTATTCCCTGAACAAAGCTGGCATGATCTAAGACATATTGATTACTCCATAAACTGGAAGGCACTGGGGCTTGCCCTGAATAATCTTAACATTGAGCCTGTCCTACACGGGGATGAGGGGGTAAAAATCAAAAGGCTCTTTGGTTTGTTAAACAGGGTCATAGGGTTGGGTAAAAAAAGTAGTAAAAATCTACCTATGGAGAAGGGGCATACAGATTTTATTATAGATATGGTCATGAAAAAATATTTTCATCCCCCGGTAAACAGCCATGTAAGACACATATCCAACTGTTTTTTTCATAACATAGATATCTTACTCACAACAGATTATAATCTTGTAGAAGGATTCAGCAAGATCAAAGAACATTTTAATGAGGAGCATGGGCTTTTACTTAAAAAAATTGAGGTTGTCTCACCCCTGAAATTGAAAACAAGGATAGGGATTGACAAATTATCTTGACACCCACATAAAAATATTACAACATAAATAAACAATACAAATAAAGGAGGTTTTTATGAAGAGATTTTTGATTTTTGTTCTTGCACTTTTAATAGGTATTGCCTTTACAGCACCTGGTTTTGCCCAGTCAAAACCAGCGGCATCAGAGAAGGCGGCGCCGGAGAAGACAGCACCTGCAAAGACAGAATCAGCGGCGCCGGAGAAGGCGGAAAAACCAGAAGGCACTAAAGAGGCTGAAAAACCTAAACCAAAGACATTTCCAGGCTTTGTGGGAACCGTGGACAGGATTGAATCAGGTTTTCTTACACTGAAATACTCAAAGGGCATGATTACCTTTGATGTCAACAATGCAAAATTCAAGGGATATAAAAACGCGTCAGAGATAAAGGTAGGCGACAAGGTATCTGTAGCCCATGTTAAAGGTGTTATGACTGTGACAAAGATAGCTGGGGCAAAGCCAGCACCTGCAAAAAAAGTAAAGAAGGGCTTTAAAGATATCGACACCAACAACGACGGAAAGATCACAATAGAGGAGCTTACAATAGTTTTTGTAAATATAACACCAGAGGATTTTAAAAAGTTTGATAAGAATAATGATGGTGCCCTGGATGAAAAGGAGTTTAAGGCTATAAGATAGCATAAAAAAATGGTAGCAGATATAAGGCCCCTGTCTATATCATGATGAGATAGGGGTTTTTTATAGCTTTTTATGGCATGATATAAGGTCGCCATTACATTGATGGGAGGAAATTTGTATAATTTATTTGCATATTCTGATAAATATGTTTAAGCTAAAAATAGCCTGATTACATAATGGTTTAATTTTGTATCTATAGGTGAATACAAGAAAGGAGGTTTCTATGAAGCGGCTTTATATATTATTTTTGTTTCTAGTCTTATTTCTTGTTTTCTCGGTACCAACCTATGCCCAGATAAGACCTGGTGCAATAACCCTTAGTCCCATATTCGGCGGATATACATTTGAGGGCAATCAGCACCTCAAAACAAGCCCTTTATATGGCATAAGGGGTGGGTATGACTTTACAAAAAACATAGGCGCTGAGATCCTATTCAATTATGTACCCTCTAAATATGAAACCATGGATGACAGAAGGACAAATGTTTATAACTACAGGGCAGAGTTATTGTATTATTTTATGCCAGATAAACAATTTGTCCCCTTTGTTGCCTTTGGTGCAGGTGGGACATCCATTGGTTATCCTGGAAATGAGAGTGATAAGACAAGGGCGGTAGTAGGTTATGGTGTTGGCCTTAAATATTTTTTATTTAAAAACATGGCACTAAGGGGTGATGTCCGTCATATAGTAACGGATAGTGTTTATAATAATCTTGAGTATACATTTGGCGTAACCTTCTATTTTGGTGGAAAGGAGCCTGTTGTTGCAGCAGCACCACCACCTCCGCCGCCTCCGCCACCACCCCAGATAGTTGATTCAGATGGCGATGGTGTTCCTGATGACCTCGATAAATGTCCTGATACACCAAAGGGATTTAAGGTGGATAAGGATGGATGCTGTCTTGATTCAGACGGTGATGGTGTCGATGACTGTCTCGACAAATGTCCTGATACACCAAAGGGATTTAAGGTGGATAAGGATGGATGCTGTCTTGATTCAGACGGTGATGGTGTCGATGACTGTCTCGACAA
>JAGPMK010000009.1 GCA_018052995.1 Syntrophorhabdales bacterium
AGGTATAATCATAAAAAAGGCAAGAACAGGCGAGTTAGGTGATGGAAAGATATTTACCTATCCTGTGGAGAAGGCAATAAGGATCGGCTCAGGACAGCAGGGCGAGGATGCTCTATAAATGAAAGGAATAAAAGATGTGTAGGCTTTCTGCTATAACGTCTACGAATTTTGTGTCCCCTATGGAGAATATCTATGCCCTCGAAACAATGAAAGAGGGCCATGATGGCTCAGGCATGGGACTGATATTAAAGGATCTGGGAGGGGTATTTGAAGACTTAAAAGAATACCCTATCCTCTCAGGTATTTGTAGCGAAAAAGGGAAGGCATTGTTAGATGATTATATGAAAGCCAAGGGGTTCAAATTAATCCATGAATGGTCACCGGAGATAAAACCTGTTAAAGGCCTTGTAAAAAGAGGTTATTATTTTGCAAGGGTATATGATTATCCTGACCTTTACCAAGAAAAAGCCTTTGAGGAAAAAGAGGCTTTTCTTCTCTTGACAAGGATAATGCTCAGACAGATGGGAGAAGATGGTTCTTCGTTAATAGTATTCAGTTTCTATCCTGATATCCTCACATTAAAGGAAGTTGGAGACCCGATGGCTTTAGGAGAATTCTTTAATCTTGATAATGGAAAACTTATGGCAAAGATAATCCTTGCCCAGGGCAGACAGAACACAAACTATTCGATCAACCTTTATGCATGCCATCCCTTTTTTATCCAAGGGTTTGCCACTATGACAAACGGAGAAAACACTGCCTTCATCCCAATCAGGGACTACCTCATATCCCGTGGTTTTATTGGCTATATGGGTTATAACAGTGACAGTGAGGTCTTTACCCACATACTCCACTACACAGTAAATAGGCTTGGTTTTCCTTTTACTTATTATAAAGATGTAATTACACCTCTAAAACTTGATGAGATAAATAATAGACCAGATAGAGCAGCCCTTCATCTCTTAAGGATGTCCCTAAGATATCTTGTAATTGACGGTCCAAACTGCATTATTGGGTTTATTCCAGATGGGACATGTTTTATGGTGCAGGATTCAAAAAAACTAAGACCCGGTGTTGTTGGCGGTGTCCCTGGTAAATATTGTTTAATGTCTGAGGTATGTGGTGTAGATAGGGTTATTCCAGAAAGGGACAGGACAAAAGATGCGTACCCAATGAAATATCATATGGTTGTAATCCCCCCTGGCGCATCTGAAATGCTTATCTGGAATCAGCTTAAGGCTGATTTTATCTGGGAAAAACAAATATGTAAAATGGAAGGTTGCCAGTGTTAGTTTCAGAGGATTCAGGGATTAAATCTGACCAGGTAATCACCACCAAGGATCTACCCTATATCATTAAATGGAGAGAGGATAGATGCAAGAGGTGTGGTCGATGCACATCTGTCTGTCCTATGGCTGCTATCAAACCTTCTGTAAAAATGATAAGGACCATTGAATCAGAAGGTCTTCTTCCTACACCAAAGGTAAAAATGAAGGCAATCCATATGATTGAACAGGTAAAAGACATAGAACACTACTGCACAGGATGCTCAATCTGTCAGATGGTCTGTCCTAATGAAGCTATAGAACCAGAATACAACCAACAAAATAGATTCATCCATTTTAAAAATACAGGCGGTGAACCTCAGAGAAGAGGTGGGAGAAGAAACGACCCGAACCCTTCAACCCTTGACAGGATAAAATTTACAAGGATTTCAATGCTCACAGACCCTGCCCTTGATGCACAAAGGCATGAGTTCAGGGTCAGGACATATCTCGGGAGGTTACTTCAGCCTGAAGACCTTCCTATTATAAATATCAACGATAGACTTTCCATAGACAACAAAAGTGATGTTTTCATACCGCCACTCAAGGAGATTTTCCCTGTGATGATAGGTTCTATGTCCATAGGAGCCCTATCCCCTCCTATGTGGGAAGGCCTTGCAATGGGCGTTACCTATCTAAATGAAGTAGAAGGCATACCTGTTATCATGTGCACAGGAGAAGGGGGTGTTCCACCAAGACTCCTCAAATCCCGTTACCTAAAGTATTTTGTCCTTCAAATAGCATCAGGTTATTTTGGCTGGGATGAGATCATCCATTCTCTACCCGATATGGTAGAAGACCCTGCTGCCATAGAGATTAAGTATGGCCAGGGTGCAAAGCCAGGTGATGGCGGGCTACTTATGGCACAGAAGGTAATAAAACTCATTTCAAAAATTAGAGGTGTCCCTGAAGGGGTTGACCTTGCCTCTCCCCCTACACACCAGACAAAATACTCTATAGAAGAGGCTGTGGCAAAGATGATACAGTCAATGTCCATGGCATTTGGATTCAGAATCCCTGTATACCCAAAGATATCGGGGACAAAGACTGCAACAGCAGTCCTTAATAACCTTGTCAGAAACCCTTATGCAGCAGCTCTTGCCATAGATGGTGAAGATGGAGGCACTGGCGCTGCATATAATGTATCCCTTGATAGGATGGGTCATCCTATTGCATCCAATATCAGGGACTGCTATCTCGAACTTGTAAGGCAGGGCAGGCAAAACGAACTGCCTCTCATTGCAGGAGGTGGTGTTGGAAAAAAAGGAAATCTCGCTGCTAATACTGCAGCCCTTATTATGCTCGGTGCCTCTGCTGTCCAGGTGGGAAAATATATCATGCAGGCAACAGCAGGTTGTCTTGGTGATGAGCTAAATAGGTGTAATATATGTAATACAGGTAGATGTCCCAGGGGAATAGCAACGCAAGACCCAAAACTTTACAGGAGGCTCGATTCTGAAAAGGTTGCAGAGCGTCTTGTTGATATATTCCGTAGCTGCGAGACAGAATTAAAAAAGATATTTGCACCTATGGGGAGAAGCACAGAATTACCTATTGGCATGTCAGATGCAATAGGGGTTGATGATAGAGATATTGCAGAAAGGTTAAATATAAGCTATGTATGCTAAACGACTTGAGCTCATACCTGAGAATATATATCCCATTGAATGGATAGATGAAGAAACGGCTATTATAAAAGGTACTACTGGTAGGAATCGTGTATCTTCGAAGGTTCTGGAGGAATATATTCAACAGGCAGCCCAGGATGGCGCAAGGGTGATAAATATATATGCTGACGGACAGCATGGCATAGGGGGAAGGATCTGGCAAAAAAGAGGGCCTGTAAAGATAATTGTAAATGGGCCTGTTGGCCAGAGGTGTGGTTCAATGGGGACATTTGGAACTGAGATCATTGTTCATGGATCAGCATCAGATGATGTGGGATGGCTTAACTGCGGGGCAAAAATAACTATTTTAGGTGATGTGACTAACGGTGCATTTAATGCAGCTGCCCAGGGTATCCTCTATGTCCAAGGTAGTGGAGGTGCAAGATGTGACACCCTGACAAAACATAACCCGAGGTTTGACCCGCCTCAGTCCTGGTATTTAAGGGATGTAGGGGACAGCTTTGCTGAATTCAAGGCTGGTGGCATATCAGTGGTATGCGGGGTAAACCCCAGAGACCCTGATAATGTCCTTGGTTACAGACCCTGTGTAGGAATGGTAGGCGGAATAATATACTTCAAGGGGAGAATACAAGGATTCAGCGAAAAGGATGTAAGGCTCCTTCATATAAATCAAGATGACTGGGAATGGCTAAAAGGAAATATGATGCCATTTCTTTCTGCCATAGATAGGTTATCTCTATACCATGAACTGACATCAAATCCAGATGAATGGAAAAAACTCATTCCATATACACCAGAAGAGAGAAGATCCCAAAAAAAAGCATCCATACCAATCTCTGATTTTCGTAAAAAAGGTTGGGAGAAAGAAGTAGGAGAAGGAGGTATCTTCGCAGACTATATTGAACATGATAGATGGTCAGTAATCCCTTATATCGCAACAGGTGATTTAAGACGTTCAAGGCCTGTTTGGTCAAATGAAAAATATGAACCGCCGTGTGCCTATGTATGTCCTACCCATATCCCAACTCATAAAAGGACGCGACTCATAAGAGAGGGAAAGATTAGTGAGGCACTTGAGATGATGCTGCAGTATTCGCCCATACCAGAGACTGTATGTGGAGGGATATGTCCTAATCTCTGCATTGATGCATGCACAAGGGCAAGGCATGACAGAGCAATAAGGGTGGACAGGCTTGTAAAGATAGATTCAGAGATATCACCTCAAAAACCTATTGGAAAATCAGGAAAAAAGGTAGCGGTAATAGGCAGTGGACCAGCAGGGATTGCTGTTTCATGGCAGCTTGTTTTAAAAGGACATGAAATCCATCTCTACGAAGCATCAGAGAGATTGGGTGGCAAGATAGAGAGGTGTATACCAGAGGAAAGACTTCCTCGTGATATTTTAAACAAAGAGATAGAGCGTTTTAAAGAGATAGGTATTCATTTACATCTAAATACAAAGGTTGACAAGGAAATCTTTGAAGATATCTATAAAAAAAATGACGTAGTGGTCGTAGCGTGCGGCGCCCATAAACCAAGGAGACTTGATTTTCCAGGCTCTGACCATGCAATCACTGCTTATGATTTTTTAAGAATGATAAATGAAGGAAAAAAACCAAACCTGACAGGCAAAAAGGTCTTGATTATAGGTGCTGGTAATGTTGGTATGGATGTGGCATCAGAGGCATATATATACGGTGCAGAGTCAGTTACTGCCATAGACATACAGAGGCCTGCCGCATTTGGCAAGGAGCTTGAGATCGCAAGAAAAAAGGGTGTCAAGATTATCTGGCCAAAATCCATAGAACGCTATGATAAAGATAGTTGTAAGGTATTTTTTAAAGATAATACATCAATAGCAGCCCATTTAGTAATAATTGCCATAGGAGATATGCCTTTAATAGACTTTGTCCCAATCTCTATTCATTCAGAAAAAGGATGGATTAAGGTAGATGAATTCTATCAGACCTCTGACCCAAAGGTATATGCCATAGGCGATGTAACAGGTCTTGGCCTTGTGACACACGCAATTGGTCATGGAAATATGGTGGCAGAGCATATTCATGCAAGACTAATGGCAAAACCATATTCATATACAAAAAAGGATGTCATCCCATACAGGAGGATAAAAACAGAATATTATGACTTTTGCGTCGATGGAGATAAAGACCCGGGAAAAGAGGCAGAAAGGTGTCTCTCATGTGGCACATGCAGGGATTGCCATATATGCGAGATAACATGTCACTTTGGCGCAATAAAAAGGACTGCATACGATGATGGAACATATGAATATGTTGTAGATGATGAAAGATGTATTGGCTGCGGTTTCTGTGCTGGTGTTTGCCCCTGTGGCGTTTGGGAGATGGAGGAGTTTTGAAATAGGTAGCAATATTCTTATTCTGCCTTTAGCAGTGATCGCCAGGTATTAAGTTTATGATTTACAAAATCACATAAAATTTGATTAATTATAACGCTGAAAATTAGTTAAGGATTAAAAAAGGTGGGACAAAAAAAGACAATGCTTGCCCTCTCTGATGGAACAGTGTTTGAGGGATATTCCTTTGGAGCTGAGGGAGAGATATTAGGTGAGGTGGTGTTTAATACATCCCTGACAGGTTATCAGGAGATACTCTATGACCCATCCTATAAAGGTCAGATTGTGACTATGACATATACTCAGATTGGAAATTATGGGATAAACAATGAGGATGTGGAATCAAGAAAACCCTGGGTGGAGGGATTTATTGTAAAAGAACCATGTTCATATCCCAGCAACTGGCGTGCAATGTATACCCTTGATAGCCATCTAAAAGAACATGGTATTGTAGGTATCTATGGTATAGATACAAGGGCACTAACAAAGCATATAAGGGAGGTAGGGGCAATAAATGGTATTATCTCTACTGTTGATTTGGATCCATTTAGATTGGTGAAAAAGGCTAAGTCGCATCCATCGATGGCAGGTCTTAACCTTGTGGATTATGTGACATGCGATAAACCTTATATATGGAATGAGGGATTATGGGAAATCGAAAAGGGTTATTCAAAACCCCTTGAATCAGAAAAAAAATTCAATGTGGTAGTCTATGACTTTGGCGTAAAGTATAACATTCTGAGGAATCTCGTAGGCATCGGATGTAATATTACTGTTGTACCTGCCCATACCCCTTATTCAGATGTCTTGAATTTAAACCCTGATGGCATTGTCCTTTCTAATGGTCCGGGGGATCCTGAGCCTGTAAAATATGCCATAGAAAATATCAGACACCTCATAGAAAAAAAGCCCATATTTGGGATCTGCCTTGGCCATCAACTCTTAGCTCTTGCCTTAGGTGGAAAGACATACAAACTAAAATTTGGTCATAGAGGTGGCAACCAGCCTGTGATGGATCTGAGGACAAAAAAGGTTGAGATAACCTCTCAAAATCACGGCTTTGCAGTAGATATGGATAGCTTGAAAGATATAGCGGTTATAACCCATATAAATCTCAATGATAAGACCGTAGAAGGCATTGCCCACAGAGAACTCCCTGTGTTCTCTGTGCAATATCACCCCGAGGCATCCCCGGGACCCCACGATGCAAATTATCTGTATCAATTATTCATAGAGATCATGCATGACCACAAAAGCCCACTAACTAAGAGGGTAGATGATGCCAAAAAGAGATGATATAAAAAGCGTTCTCATTATAGGGTCAGGGCCTATCATCATAGGCCAGGCATGCGAGTTTGACTATTCTGGTGCCCAGGCATGTAAGGCGTTAAAAGAAGAGGGATACAGAGTAATACTTATCAATTCAAATCCTGCAACAATCATGACAGACCCTGAGCTGGCAGATGCAACATACATTGAGCCCATCACACCATATTTCGTTGAAAGGATTATAGATAAAGAGAGACCTCATGCCCTTCTTCCCACATTGGGAGGTCAGACTGCCTTAAATGTGTCTCTTAAGGTAGCTGAGGATGGGTATCTGGAAAGATACGGCGTTGAGATGATAGGGGCAAATGTGGAGGCTATAAAAAAGGCGGAAGATAGAAACCTCTTTAAAGGGGCAATGAAAAAGATAGGGCTTCTTGTACCTGAAAGTGGATATGCCAAATCAGTCTCAGAGGCAATGGAGATAGCGGAACATATAAGCTATCCCCTTATTATAAGACCATCTTTTACATTAGGGGGCACAGGAGGAAACATTGCCTACAATAGAATAGAGTTTGAAAGATATACCCAGTATGGCCTTGATGCAAGCCCCTATCATGAGATACTTATTGAGGAATCTGTAATAGGATGGAAAGAATTCGAACTCGAGGTCATGAGGGATAAAAAGGATAATGTGGTCATCATATGTTCCATAGAGAATCTTGACCCTATGGGTATCCATACTGGGGATTCTATAACCGTTGCCCCTGTCCAGACCCTGACAGATAAAGAGTATCAGATAATGAGGGATGGGGCAATCAAGGTAATAAGGGAGATAGGCGTAGATACAGGTGGGTCAAATATCCAGTTTGCCATAAACCCCATAAATGGAAAGATGTATGTTATCGAGATGAATCCGAGGGTTTCAAGGTCCTCTGCCCTTGCAAGTAAGGCTACAGGATTTCCCATTGCAAAGATAGCAGCAAAGCTCGCTGTAGGATATACCCTTGACGAGATACCAAATGATATAACGAAGAAGACCCCTGCCTCATTTGAACCTACAATAGACTATGTTGTTGTAAAGATCCCTAGATTTGCCTTTGAAAAGTTCCCTGAGTCAGACCAGACCCTCACAACACAGATGAAGTCTGTGGGGGAGGCAATGGCTATAGGTAGAACCTTTAAAGAAGCACTACAAAAGGCAATAAGATCCCTTGAGATAGATGAGTATGGACTTACTAAAAAAAGCTTTATGAGAGAAAATATTTCAATGAATTTGATAATTGAAAAATTAAGAACTCCAAATTCGGAAAGGCTCTGGTATATTGTAGAAGCATTAAAAAACAAAATAACTGTTGATGAGATTTATGAATATACAAAAATAGATTTGTGGTTCTTAAATAATATTAAAGAGATTGTAGATTTTGAAAAACACATTAAGGGGTATCAATTCCTCAACGATACCTCTTTATTAAGATTTTCTAAAGAACTTGGCTTTTCAGATAAATTCCTTGCCGGAATAATAAACTCTGAAGAAAAAGATATAAGAGAGGCAAGGAAAAAGGCAGGTATAGCGCCTGTCTACAAGACAGTAGATACATGTGCAGCAGAGTTTCCGGCGTATACACCTTATCTATATTCAACCTATGAAAAACCATTCTATCTTGCTAATGATAAAAATAATTCCATCGAAACCATCCTTGAGTGCGAATCAAGCCCAACAAATAGAAAAAAGATAATGATTCTCGGCAGTGGGCCCAACAGGATTGGCCAGGGAATAGAGTTTGATTATTGCTGTGTCCATGCTGCCCTTGCATTAAAAGGGGAGGGATTTGAGACCATAATGGTCAACTGTAACCCTGAGACAGTGTCTACAGATTACGACACATCTGATAGACTATATTTTGAACCACTGACATTCGAAGATGTGATGTCCATTGTAGAAAAGGAAAGACCATATGGGATTATCGTTCAGTTTGGAGGTCAAACCCCATTAAAGCTTGCAGTCCCTTTGGCTCAGGAAGGGGTTAATATATTGGGGACCTCTCCTGATTCTATAGACAGGGCTGAAGACAGACAAAGATTTGATGAACTCTTGACAGGATTGAACCTTAGAAGGCCTGAAAGTGGGACAGCAAGGACGCCTGAGGAGGCACTGGGTGTGGCAAAGGCTATCGGCTATCCTGTGATGGTAAGGCCATCTTATGTCCTCGGTGGTAGGGCAATGGAGATAGTCTATGATGAGGAAAGCCTTGTGTCATATATGAAGAAGGCAGTAGAGGCATCTCCTGAGCATCCGGTCCTCATTGATAGATTTCTTGAGAATGCCATTGAGGTGGATGTAGATGCTATAAGCGATGGCGATGATGTGGTAATTGGAGGCATCATGGAGCATATAGAAGAGGCGGGCATCCATTCAGGTGATTCAGCATGCTCTATACCTCCCTACTCCCTATCTCAAGACATAATATATGAGATAAAAAGACAGACTATCCTCCTTGCAAAAGAATTAAATGTGGTAGGGCTTATGAACTGTCAGTATGCCGTAAAAGGTGGTGATATCTATATCCTTGAGGTAAACCCAAGGGCATCAAGGACCGTGCCTTTTGTAAGTAAGGCTACAGGCAGACCATTGGCCAAGATTGCTGCAAGACTTATGGTAGGGAAAAAACTAAAGGACATGGGACCCATAGGAGAGATAATCCCTGCCTACACATCAGTAAAAGAGGCTGTGTTCTCTTTTATAAAATTCCCAGGGGTGGATACAATTCTGGGGCCTGAGATGAAATCTACCGGCGAGGTTATGGGCACTGATTGTGATTTTGGAAGGGCATTTGCAAAATCCCAGCTTGCAGCCGGTTATACACTCCCCACAAGAGGTACAGTGTTTATAAGCGTAAGCGATGATGACAAACCCCACGTATTGCCAGCAGTAAAGATACTGGCGGGGTGCTGTTTAAATATTATGGCAACCAAAGGGACTGCAAGGTTTTTAAATGAAAACAGCATCAATGCCCAGACAATCAAAAAGATGACAGAGGGTAGGCCCAATGTGGTTGACAGGATTAAAAATAACGAGATAGCAATGATTATAAACATCCCTAAAGGGGCAAAATCAGTAAAGGAATCATATTATATAAGAAAGGCAGCACTTGTATATAATATCCCTTATTTTACCACCATAGCAGGTGCAAGGGCAGTAGCTAATGCAATCTCAACCCTTATGGGCGAAGAGCTTCATGTAACAGCCCTTCAGGAACACTATACTTTAAATAAAATATGTAACAGCATAGGGGTAAAATATGACAGATAGCATAAGGATTGCCATGTGCCAGATAAATCCAACAGTAGGTGATCTAAAAGGAAATAAAGATAAAATCCTTGATTACCTTCAAAAGGCTGAATCTTATGATGCAGATATAATATGTTTTCCTGAACTTGCAATTACAGGATACCCCCCTGAGGACCTAATTCTTAAGCCCCATTTTGTTCGTGAAAATATAAATATGATAAAGGAGTTATCAAAGGATGTTGGTGAGGTAATAGTTATATGCGGCTTTATAGACAAGGAAGAGGATAGAGTCTATAACGCCGCATCTGTTATATATAAAGGTGCCATATATGGCATCTATCATAAGGCGCTACTTCCCAATTATGGTGTATTTGATGAAAAGAGATATTTTAAACCAGGTGGTGAACCTATTGTTTTTCAATACGGACAGATAAAATTCGGGGTAAATATATGTGAAGACATCTGGTTCAAGGAGGGTCCCACAAGATTCCAGGCAATGGCATCTGCCGCCTTGATAATAAATATAAACGCCTCGCCATATCAGGATGGAAAAATTATGGTACGCGAAGAGGTTGTGAGGTCTCAGGCAAGGGAATCAGGCGTGTTTATTGCCTATACCAATATGGTGGGGGGTCAGGACGAGCTTGTATTTGATGGGGGGAGCATGCTCTTGGATAAGGAAGGGAATGTCATATTAAGGGCAAACCAGTTTGTTGAATGTATCCTCTATGGAGATATTCCTTTAGCATCCCTTAAAAAAGAAGAGGATAGTTCAAAGAAGAAGGGCTGGTCTCATAGGATTATTAAGATATCAGATAGTATTCCAAAAAAGAAAAGGGATCCTATTTTCTCTGAGATATTTAGTTATTTGGAGCCAGAAGAAGAGATTTACAAAGCCCTTGTTTTGGGGTTGAAAGATTATGTATTTAAAAATAAATTTAATAAAGTAGTTATAGGTTTAAGCGGAGGAATAGATTCATCCCTTGTATGCACCATAGCTTGTGATGCCATAGGGAATGAAAATGTATTCGGTGTTTTTATGCCATCTAAATATACCTCTCATGAGTCAAGAGAGGATGTCTTTAGACTTGTAAAAAATCTTGACATTACAATTTATGAAATCCCCATTGATTCTATATTCGAGTCATATCTTTATTCCCTTAATCCATTTTTCAAAGGATTAGACGAAGGCATAACAGAAGAGAATATCCAGGCACGCATAAGGGGAAACATTCTGATGGCTTTTTCTAATAAATTCAGTTGGCTTGTTTTAACAACAGGTAATAAATCAGAGATGAGCGTAGGTTATGCTACTTTATATGGTGATATGGCAGGTGGTTTTGCAGTTATAAAGGACATACCAAAGACAATGGCGTATAAGCTTTGTGAATATAGGAATAGAAAAAATGAGATAATTCCCAGGAGGGTGCTCACAAAGGAACCTTCTGCTGAGCTAAAACCCAATCAAAAAGATACTGACACACTTCCTAAATATGAACTCCTTGATACTATTCTTAAAGCATATGTGGAAGAAAATAAAAGTATCGATGATATTATAGTCTATACAGGAATAGCTGCAAATATAGTTCACAAGGTCATAAAGATGATTGATAAGAGCGAATACAAGAGAAGGCAATCGCCACCTGGCATAAAGATAACACCTTTAGCATTTGGTAAAGACCGCAGGATGCCCATAACAAATCAGTTTAGGTCGGACACTACTCTAACAAAAATAAGTTATAGTGATCTATAATGCCTTTAATGTACACCAAAGGTGATGTAAGATATGAAAAAAAGAGGTGTTTTTTATCCATACCCTCCTTATCCTTTATAAGAAGGTATTGTAACACATGGTGTATGGCAGGAAGGATTAAAAATCCGATTTAATCGAACACTAAAATCCGAAATTATATAAAAGGTGTTCGAGGTGGGGTGGATTTTACACCAAGATGCGTCCAAGTGCTTGAGTCCCCCTTCAATCATCTCGCTAATGGGATTTAAAAACTTGACATTAGAGAAGTTTTATTGTTTATTTATACCCATCCCTTGGGTAATAAAAAAGTTGCAGACTGAAAAACTAAGGGAATATGTTCTTTTGGAATTTGAGATAATTATAACTATTCCCCGGTAGCTCAATCGGCAGTAGCGGCTGGCTGTTAACCAGTAGGTTGCAGGTTCGAGTCCTGCCCGGGGAGTTTTTTTATTTTTATGCTGAGAGAGACCTCGCAGTGGTGCAATAATTTGGATAAGAGAAAAAACATAAAGGCTTACACCAATCAGTATTCCATATGGTTTGTTATTATAGTCTCCATCTTTATAACCTGTATTATTACATCCAATATAATATCTGTAAAACTGTTGTATGTCTTTGGCCTAGTGCTGCCTGCAGGGGTCATAATATTTCCTGTAAGCTATATAATAGGCGATATACTCACAGAGGTATACGGTTATTCCCGTTCAAGAAAGGTCATATGGCTCGGTTTTATATGCAATCTTATGCTGACAATCTTTATATGGCTTGCAGGGCTAATAAAACCAGCTCCATTCTGGGATGGACAGTCAGGGTATGAAAAGATACTTGGATTTGCACCCCGTCTCCTTGTTGCCTCTTTTATTGCCTATCTTGCCGGGGAGTTTGCTAATGCCTATGTCCTTGCTCGGATGAAAATAATAACAAAAGGCAGGTGGCTATGGAGCCGCACCATAGGCTCAACCTTAATAGGACAAGGTCTTGATTCATTTGTTTTTATTACCCTTTCTTTTATCGGGACGGTCCCTTTAAAACCCCTTTTTTCAATGGCTGTCTCACAGTGGATTTTCAAGACAGCATATGAGGCTATTGTTACACCTTTTACATATATTGCAGTAGATTTTCTTAAGCGTAAAGAAGGTATGGATGCGTATGACTATAACACATCTTTTAACCCTCTGAGGTTTTCTGATTAGAAAATTATAAAAATCCTGTTTTTTTAAACCTGCGAAGATAGACGTTCTATTTTTTGTTGTATATGCTCATTGCCTTTTCTTTGCCTTCATAGATAAATGTGTGCAATGCATCAGTTGCTAAATCAAGGGTTTCATGAAGACATTCTTCTTCATCCTTTCTGAAGGCTGAAAGCACATATTCCTCTGGTGTTATTGTTGGGTCTCTGCCTATGCCGATCTTTAGTCTATAAAAATTTTTTGTTCCCAAGGACTCAATAATGGACCTGACACCCCTATGACCAGCATCACTACCATCCCACTTTATCTTAACCCTCCCGAATTCTATATCGAGGTCGTCATGGATAATAATTATTTCATCGTTTTTAATATTGTGTTGTTTTATTAAATCAGCTACAGGGCCACCTGAAAGGTTCATGTAGGTGTCTGGCTTTGCAACTATGATGTCTTCTTTAATGCCTACAATACACTTACATATCTTTTTATCAAGGGGGATGGAATACCTATGGGCAAATCTCTCTACTGCAAGGTAACCCATATTATGTCTTGTAAATGAATATCTGTAGCCTTTATTTCCGAGACCGCATAAAAGGAACAATCAGCGCCTTAAGCCTCCTTCTTTTCTGGCTCTGTCTCTTCTTCAGCAGCTACCTTTTCCTCTGTCTCAGGTGGTATTACTGTTACTATTGCAATCTCCGGGTTTTCGAGAAATCTCAAACCAGGATAGGATATATCGCTTATGTGTATGGAATCCCCTATATCGAGGTCTGTAATGTCTACATCTATTTTGTCGGGTATCTGAGTTGGCAGACATTCTACAACTATTCTCATGAGATGCTGTTCTATGATGCCATTGTTAATCAATCCTTTTGCCTCTCCCACAAGATGGATTGGTATCTCAACCTGAATCTTTCTTTCCATGGAGACATGGAGAAAATCTATATGGATTATATTGTCCCTGCATACCTCCCTCTGAACATCCTTTACCATTACAGGCATTTCAATTGTGCCACCATTTTTTTGAATCTGCATCTTGAGTATTGCATTTCTCTTTAGGTGTTTACTTAATTTTTTCCATTCCTTTGCAGATACTGTTATCATCTGGGTTTGTGTGTCCCTTCCGTAAAGAACCGCAGGTATGTGACCCTGTTCCCTTAGCTTTCGTGCTACTGATTTTCCACTTCCCTTTCTAATATCTGCCTTAATGATGGTCTCTTCCATTTTTTCCTCCAGTTTTGAAGATTCTTCTAAATAAAAAGTGAACTTACTGATTCATCTCTGTATATCCTCTTTATAGCCTCTCCGAGAAGGGAAGACACATCAAGGAGTGTAATATTTTTAAGTTTTTCTGCCTCCTGCGATAAGGGGATAGTGTTTGTTACTACAAGCTCCTGTATAGATGAATCCTTTAGCTTTTCCACGGCATTCCCAGAGAGCACTGGATGGGTGCAACATGCATATACGCTGCTAGCACCATTTTGCATAAGCGTCTGTGCTGCCTGGACAATCGTCCCCCCTGTATCTATCATGTCATCAAGCAATATGGCTGTCTTATTTTTTACATTTCCCACTATACTCATAACCTTAGAAACATTTGCCTTTTCTCTTCTTTTATCTATGATAGCAATGGATGCATTTAGTCTCTTTGCAAGCTCTCTTACCCTCTCAACACCACCGGCATCAGGCGATACAACCACTATATCCCCGGTTATCTTCTTTAGATAATTAAACTGAACAGGAAGGGCATAGAGATGATCAACAGGTATATCAAAAAATCCCTGAATCTGACCTGCATGAAGGTCCATGGCAAGGATACGGGATGCCCCTGCTATGGTTATTAGATTAGCAACAAGCCTTGCTGATATGGATGTCCTTGGGACAACCTTTCTGTCCTGTCTTGCATAACCATAATATGGGATCACAACGGTTATCCTTGAGGCAGATGCCCTTTTCACTGCATCGAGCATAATCAGGAGCTCCATGAGGTTATGACTTACAGGAGGACACGTTGGTTGAACGAGGAATGTATCCATTCCCCTTACGCTCTCCTCAATCTCTACCTGTATCTCGCCATCACTGAATTTACTTACCTTTGCCCTGCCAATCTCTATATTGAGGTAGCTGCATATGCTCTCAGCAAGTTTTTTGTTCGCATTACCTGAAAATACCCTTAGCCTATCCAAATTATGTGCCCCCTTATAAACATTAATTCTGGGGTGGGAGGATTCGAACCTCCGAATGCAGGCTCCAAAGGCCTGTGTCTTACCGCTTGACGACACCCCAATCTATGTTAAATTATCCTATCCTTATTCTTTTTCTTTGGCTATCTTATCCAGTTCTTTTTCATATGCCTTAAGAACATTTGATTCTATCTTCTGTCTTGTCTCATTATTCAATGGATGCACTGTATCCCTATATGACCCATCTTTCATTTTTTTACTTGGCATTGCAACAAAAAGCTTGTTTTCACCATGTATTATCTTTAGGTCCCTTATGATGAAACAGTCATCAAACACAATAGATGCATACGCCTTAACCCTTTTTTCATTGACAGGAAAAATCTTTATGTCTGTAATCTCCATAAGCCTTGCCCCTCCTATATATTATGCCTCTAAATTATGCTTTCAGCAGTAAAAATATTTCCCAGGTCACACACACCAGGGACTGCCTTCTCTGCCTTGGCGCTGTTTTCGAATATCCCAAAGACCGATGAGCCGCTGCCACTCATAATTGATCCCATTGCCCCTGCCTGGAGCAGTCTTTCTTTTATTCTTATTATATCAGGAAACATAGCTATGGCAGCCTTCTCGAGGTCATTATGGAGAACATTTACAACATCATGGACAGATTTGAAATTAACACTCAATTTAATATCATTTTCTTTTTTTGTCAACACGATTTTTAGGCTTTCATATACATCTTTTGTGCTTATTGGCCTGTTTGGATAGACTATAACATAAAATAGCTTAGGCAATCTCAGAGGGCTAATCAGTTCCCCTACACCCTTCATTATACAGTGTCTTCCATATAAAAAAAGGGGACAGTCAGCACCGATTTTTTTTGCAATATTGTAAAGTTCTACCTCTTCTGCATTGATATTCCATAATTTCACCAATCCTTTTATTACTGCGACAGCATTGCTGCTTGGTCCTCCAAGCCCGCTACCAATAGGTATATTCTTTTCAATAAATATCTCTATACCATTTTTTATGTTGTATCTCTCCTTTATAAGCGTGGCTGCCTTAAATAGTGTGTTAGCCCTGCCCACTGGAAGAATCCCCTTATTATCATTGACAATAACATTGTCATCATCAACTTCTTTGATTGTTATTCTGTCAAAGATGGATATGATGTCAACTATGCTTATAATATTATGATACCCATCTTCTCTTTTATTAAGGACCTTCAAAAAGAGATTCACCTTTGCAGGTGAACGCAGTGAAATTGTTCGATTTTTTCTCATTTTATTGTTTCGATATGGAAATTTTCTATACTGTATTCTGGATTTGCAAATATGTTGATCTTTGTTTTATATGTATGTTCTATAAACTCGAGGGATGTCTTTTCCTCCTCATAAAGGAGACGCGCCACATCTGGTGAGAGGTATACATTATATGACCTTCCCTCCTCTTTTTTGCACATAGCTGTAAGCTCCCTTAATACCTCATAGCATACTGTATATTTTGCCTTAATATAACCAGCACCCTCACATACAGGGCATACATCTGTCAGTATATTTACTATATTGTGTCTTGTCCTCTTTCTTGTAATCTGAACCAGGCCTATCTCGCTTATAGGGTAGGCATAGGTCTTTATCCTGTCTTTTTTTAGGGCATCCATAAGCGCCTGAAAAACCATCTCCCTTGATTCCTTTTTTTCCATGTCTATAAAGTCAATGATTATTATGCCCCCTATATTTCTTAGTCTTATCTGATATGCAATCTCTTTTACTGCCTCAAGGTTTGTCCTAAGTATTGTATCCTCCAGGCCCTTTTTTCCCAGATATCGTCCTGTGTTCACATCTATAACAGTCAGCGCCTCTGTATAATCGAATACAATATAGCCCCCAGACTTAAGCCATATCTTTTTTTGTGAAAGCTTGGCTATATCAATCTCAATACCGAATACCTCAAAAATAGGGTCTTTTTCATCAAAGTATACGACCTCACAGTTCTCTTCAGGTAGATACTCATTGATAAATTGTTTAACCCTATCAAACACTAAGGGGTCATCTATGATAATTTTTTTAAGGTTATGAGAATAAAGGTCTCTTATGGCACGGAAGATAATGCCGAGGTCCTGGTGGAGCATAGACGGCGCCCTGGTGTGTCTTGATTTCTCCAGTATGCTCTCCCATATCCTCTTTAAGAAATTCAGGTCGCTCTTTAGTTCCTCCTCCGTCTTGCCTTCTGATGCGGTCCTTGCAATAATGCCAAACCCCTTTGGGCATATATCCTTTAAAAGGTTTGCCAGTCTCTTTCTCTCCTGTTCGTCCTCTATCCTTCTTGATACACCTATATGCTGTGTGGAGGGCATCAGCACTAAAAGCCTGCCAGGTAGTGTTATCTTCGACGTTACCCTTGTTCCCTTCTGTCCTATGGGCTCTCTCGAGATCTGGACAATAATCTCCTGTCCCTCCTCAAGGACACCTTCTATGCGCTCGTTGGAGTCAATGGGTATTATAGCATCCAGGTCATCGAATTCCTCATACATTGACCTATCGAGCATTATATCCCCCACGTATAAAAAGGCAGCCTTATCAAGGCCTATATCAATGAAGGCTGCATCCATACCAGGCACTATCCTTGAAACCCTGCCCTTATATATATTGCCTACTATATTTTTTTCGTATTTGCGCTCTATGAAAAACTCTACAGGAACCCCGTTTTCGAGAAAAGCCATCCTTATTTCATTGAAAGTAACATTAATTATCAGCTCTGATGCCATATATCTTTTTATCCTCCACCTTTATGATCCTTGTAAATTCATTCCCTTGAATATATCTTTTTATCCTATCTGTCTTTAGTGAATAGAATATCTTTTTATTTCTCCTTAAAAGCAGATTAACCCCCTCATGGAAGATACCTTTTTCTGTTATAAGTATATAGGTATACTCTTTTTTTATGTTTTTTAAACTCTCAGTAAAGAACTCGTATATTTTTATCCCCTTTGGCAGAAATCTATTTATCTTTTTAACCATGTCCTTGTTGATCATTTGATAATCTTTTGTCTCTATCTCAATAAATTCACACACAGTTTCAATCCCTAATGGCAATGCATCAGACATGGTTATCCTTGGTATAGGATGATACCTGCCCTTCATTTGCAGGCCAATCCCAGAGGCCCTAAATGCCCTTAGAAGCATATTCATAGTATCCAGCTGCCCAATATATCTCGAGACACCGTATTTTCCATAACGAAAGGTAACCTTTTTTGCATCACCGCTTTCATGTACCTGTATCTCCTCGGGTCTCTGTTTATCTCCATCTCGTATCTCTTTTGCCCTCTGCCCTTTATCTCCTGCCACCTGCCCTACACAGCCCAATCCGCATCCACTGCATGATGAATAACAGTTTGGGGTTAGATATCCCTCTTCAGCATTCTCAAGCTCTTTCACAAGAAATGATCTTTCAATACCCGTGTCAATGAAATCCCACGGGAGGTGTTGAAACGGGTCTTTCTTGTCCAGATATTGCCTTACATCCAGATTTTTTTCTCTAAACCAGTCGAGATAGTATTCTGGCTTGAAAAATTCATTCCACGCCTCAAGTCTTATATCCCTCTCTACAAGGTATTCAAATAGCTGTAGTAGGGTGGCATCGCCCCTTGTAAGAAGTGCCTCTATAATACTTCTCTTTATATCCCTGTAGTTAACCTTTATGCCAGTGCCTTTTAATGAGGTTTTTATAATATGTATCTTTTCTCGCAATATCTCCTCATCCTCCATTGCCAACCACTGAAAGGGTGTATGGGGTTTGGGGACAAAGGGCGATATGGCAAGATTTATATTTATACCAGCCTTCTTAAATTCCCTTATTATCTCCTTTATACTAGTGAGATCCCCCTCTTTCTCCCAGGGAAAACCGGTCATAAGATAAAATTTGAGGTTTCTCCAGCCATATCTTTTAAGGGTTGGTATCTGGTCTATCAGGTATCCTATGTCTATATCCTTATTTAGTCTATATCTTAGGTTGGAGGATGATGCCTCAATAGCAAAGGTAAAGCCAGTCCTTGCCATACCCCCTATGGTCACGATATCCCCTTCCTTTAAAGAGCCGATTTTTAGTGAGGGAAGGGATAAAGAGATATTTTTAAACCTCTCCTTTACATAATTGATAATCTCTGATAGGCCGCTATAATCACCTGTGCTTAAAGATAAAAGGGATAATTCCTCATAACCTGTGTTTTTTAGCGCTGTCTCTATTATCTCTTTTATCTTTTCAACAGGCCGTTCCCTGTAGGGTCTATACCCGAAACCTGCTATACAGAAACGGCATCCATTACCGCAGCCCCTTGAAACCTCAATATTGAGCCTGTTGTGTATACTCCCTGTAACTGGCAAGGATGGCCTTACAGGATGAAAAGAATCGTTAAGGTCTTTTACAAAGAGCCTTTTAACCTTTGTTCTTTTGAATAAAGGCGAGTATACACCATCAAACTCGGACAACCCTTTTATGATGTTTAGTCTTGTCTCCCCTTTTAAGAGTTTGTATCCCTTGAGTATTTCAGTGAGCGCCCCCTCTGCCTCACCTACAACAATAAGGTCAAAAAAAGCCTCAAAGGGGGTAGGATTTAGCATAAGTGGTCCCCCTCCTATTATTACAGGACCCCTTTCTCTCTCTGAAGACCTTAACCTTATACCTGATAACCTGAGCATATTAAGGACATTGGTTACATTCAATTCATATGTCAGGGAAAAACCTATTAGATCCATCATATTAAGGGGGGTCTTGGATTCGAGGGTAAAAAGGGGGAGGTTATTCTCCCTTAGATAGTTATCCATATCTATCCATGGCGCAAAACATCTCTCGCACCACACACCATCTATGCTGTTGGCAAGCTCATAGAGGAGAAAATGCCCATAGTATGACATCCCTACCTCATATATATCTGGGTAGCATAGGGCAAACCTAACCTTCACATCCTCTATGTTTTTGTATGTGTTGTTAGGTTCAACCCCAATATATCGTGCAGGTTTTGTTATATATCTTGGCAATATATTCATCGTTTTTCTTCATACACCGAACGCGGAATATCTATAATACTGGTGGATGTTTTTTTAATGTCCTTTAGGTTTTATGATATGGCGCTAGCAGTTTTATAAAACCTAACCAGATAATATACCCTTAAACTTTTCTGTTTATAGGATTCAAGTGTATGGCTGTTCATGGATTACAGGCCACCAACTATTTTTTTACGATATTCAATCATCTATATTCTGCATTCTGTGTATAGGTTTTTTTAAAAGTCAGCCATTATCCTCTTTAGGTCATCTGTTACCATTTTCTTTATCCTCTCAAGTGCCTCCTCTGTTTCTGCCTCAAACCTCAGGACAAGAACAGGCTGGGTGTTAGAGGCCCTTACAAGACCCCATCCATCATCCAGCAACACCCTTACCCCATCTATATCAATAATATTGTATCTCTCCCTGTAGTAATCTGTAAGTTTTTTTACCACATGGAATTTAATGCTGTCGGGGCATTCAATCCTTATCTCAGGGGTTGAGTAGAGCCTTGGCAGGTCCTTTAAAAATTCTGACACAGGCCTACCATCTTTTTCCATTATCTCTATAAGTCTGAGGGATGCATAGATAGCATCATCATATCCAAAAAACCTGTCTGCAAAAAACATGTGACCACTCATCTCCCCACCAAGGACAGCGTTTAATTCCTTCATCTTCTGTTTAATCAACGAGTGGCCTGCCTTCCACATAACAGCCCTGCCACCATGTTTTTCTATATCATCATAAAGGTTTTTTGAGCACTTCACCTCTGAAACAAAATATGCACCAGGCCTTTCCTTGAATATATCCCTGGCAAATATAATCATGAGGTAATCACCCCAGATGATATTCCCTTCATTATCCACAACACCTATCCTGTCTCCATCGCCATCATATCCTATACCTATATCCGCCTTGTTTTTGAGGACTGTCTCTCTTAGCATAACTACGTTCTTCTCAACAGTGGGGTCAGGGAAATGATTGGGGAAATGACCATCCACATCACAGAAAAGATCAATGACATCCTGCCCCATCTCCCTCATAATCGGCACAGCCACAACGCCCGCAACACCATTGCCGGCATCTACAACTATTTTAAAACTTTTGCTGATCTTTATGTTTTTCCTTAAGTAATTATAATAGTCTTCTACAATATTGCCATATTCTCTACATATGCCCTTCCCTTTTATAAATCTCTCAGCCTCTATTATCCTTCTTATATCCTGTATCTCCTCACCAAAGAGGGTTGTCTTGCCAAATGCCACTTTAAATCCATTGAATTCTGGCGGGTTATGGCTTCCTGTGATCATTATTCCGCCCTCCACATCCATATTGAATAGAGAAAAATAAAAAAGCGGGGTAGGACACTGGCCTAGATCAATAACATCTATCCCTGATTCTGTCATCCCCTCTACTATGAGATTTTTTAGGTGTTCTGAGCTAAGCCTTCCATCCCTTCCCACAGATGCCTTTCTTTTGCCCCTTTCCTGCATGTATGTGGCGAATGCCCTGCCAATATCTTTTACCACATCATCGGTTAGATCCCTTTCAACAGTTCCTCTTATATCATATTCCCTGAATATCTCCTTGTTCATCTTTACCTCCATCCAGTTTTATATAAAATCTCTATCTCTTGCCTACATTTTAAGGCCTTTGTGAGACTTCATGAAGGTCTTAAAATCCATCACCACAGCGGGTTTAATGATGTGTCCAGTCTTCGATTTCATGGGTCTTAACGCAATATTTTTAAACAAGAGTCTGTGGTTGCCTTAATAATTAAGTTGACATACATACGGCTTATAAATAATATATGTAAATGCTCAAAATCTCAAGATAAAAAGGGGATGGCATGGAAAAACAATATGTTATAGAGGACTTTACATTAAAGGATGCATGGAGACTGTTCCGCATAATGGCAGAGTTTGTTGATGGTTTTGAAGACCTCTCTGATGTCCACCCTGCTGTAAGTATTTTTGGCAGTGCCAGATGCATAAAGGGCGATGTCCTCTATGAAAAGGCATTAAAGCTCGCAAAAATCCTTGCAAAGAATGGATTCAATATAATAACCGGTGGTGGTGGTGGTGTAATGGAGGCGGCAAATAGGGGGGCAAAAGAGGGTGGTGCAAAATCTGTAGGGTTAAATATCGAGCTGCCTTTTGAACAGAAACCCAATCCCTATTCTAATATCAGGCTGAGCTTCCGTTATTTTTTTGTAAGAAAGGTCATGTTTATAAAGTATGCTGTAGCCTACGTGGTCCTACCTGGTGGCTTTGGGACCCTTGATGAATGCTTCGAGGCAATAACCCTTATACAGACCAAGAAGGTTAAGCCCTTTCCTGTTATTTTGATGGATTCTTCTTATTGGGATGGGCTTATTAACTGGATTAAAAACACCCTTCTTGACACAGGCAAGATATCCCCTGGGGACATTAATATTTTTAAGGTAATGGATGAACCAGAAGAGGTTGTTGAATACATAAAAAGGTTTATAATCCTCTGATTTTTGTTTAGATGAGTTTTCTTGCGAATATCAGATAACCTGTGTGGGCAACCATCCTGTCAAAGGGTCTTACCCTTTCACTTACTGTCTTGTATCTACGTAGGAGTATCTCTATTATTTCTACATCACCGAAACCATTATGATTATCAAACGCCCTGAGGATCTCCGATATCTGATTCGCAGTAGGCACTATCATCCCGATAGCGCCACTTGCTCTTAGTAGATTCCATAGATGTCCAATTAAATGCCATGGTTCCCTTACATCTATAAATAGAGAATCAAAGTCTGATTCATTGAAATCCAGTATATCAGCATTTATAAGCCTCACATTATCAAATATGCAGAAACGCTCAATATTCTTTTTTGCGTTTTTAAAATGCCTCTCTTCCTTTTCTATGGTGGTTATCCTGCCTTGGCTACCCGCTAAGGCAGAAAGCATGATGGTTAGTGCCCCGCTTCCCGTTCCTGTTTCAAGGATATTAGAGCCATTTTTAATATCCAGTTTCATACATATGAAGGCCGCATCCTTTGGATATATAATCTGGGTATCTCTCTTTACACCAAACATGATTATATCTTCAATGGTGGGTCTATATACTTCGTATTCACCGTATCTTTTCCCAAAGGGATTACCGAGAAGATCTGTGAATGGTAGCGTCCCTCCTTTGCCACTAAATACCTTATTTTCCTCTACCTTTTTCAGATACCTTCTCTCTTTGTGGCATATCAAGACAAGGTCGTTATTTTCTATTCTTTTTTCTTCCATGGTCTTTCGCTTGGATCTCAGGGATTTAAAGGACGGGTATAGATGACCTTATATCGTTCTCTATCTGCATCGAGGCACACTGTGCAGCCTTTTTCACAGCAGGTATCATCTTTTAATTCCTCTTTAGCCTGAAGCGGTTCTAAAAGCACTTCAAAGCCTATCTCCCTGTAGAGTTCAGACATCTCGGATAGTCTAGGTTCAGAGGCAACAAATCTCTTTTCCCAACCATCTTTTTTAAGTATCTCTTCCCTGGTCATTTTTTTGTCTTTACTGCAGCCCCTTTCTGTCCTGAAAAATATTCTATTGTTTTCGTAAGACCTTTTTCCAGAGGCACCTTTGGCTGCCATTTAAGATATTTTTTTGCCTTTGATATGTCAGGACACCTTCTTTTAGGGTCATCCTCAGGAAGCCTTTCGAATATTATCTCAGATTGTGAGCCTGTTATATCTATAATCCTTTTTGCAGTCTCAAGAATGGATACCTCCTGGGGATTTCCAAGGTTGACAGGCCCTGGAAGCCCTGAGAGATAAGGCTTTGTATAGTCCCTACCTTTTTTGTATTCGCCTGTATCATAATCCATCATTCTTATCATGCCCTCTATCATGTCATCTATATAGCAGAAAGACCTCGTCTGGGTTCCATCCCCGTATATTGTTATGGGTTCACTTTTTATTGCCTGGACAATAAAGTTGCTTATAACCCTGCCATCATCAGGTCTCATCCTTGGCCCGTAGGTATTAAAGATCCTAATAACCTTTATGTCAACCCTGTTCTGTCTCATATAATCAAAAAAAAGGGTTTCTGCAACCCTTTTACCCTCATCATAGCAGCTTCTTTTTCCTATAGGGTTTACATTGCCCCAGTATTCCTCTTTTTGGGGATGAACCTCTGGGTCCCCGTAGACCTCACTTGTAGATGCCTGCATTATTCTTGCCCTTACCCTCTTTGCAAGTCCAAGCATGTTTAATGTCCCAAGGACATTTACCTTAATAGTCTTTACAGGGTTATACTGATAGTGAATAGGGCTTGCAGGGCAGGCAAGATTGAATATCCAATCAACCTCAAGGAGGATAGGGTTTGTTACATCATGTCTTATGACCTCAAATCTTGGGTTTTTAATGATCTTGCCCAGATTGGATTTTGTACCTGTAAAGAAGTTATCAAGGGCAATGACCTCATGGCCATCATTTATCAGCCTCTCACAGAGATGGGAGCCAATAAAACCGGCACCCCCTGTTACAAGAATCCTTTTTGGTTCATTATAAGAATGATAACTATACATTTTTTCTGCCTATACATGTGTATTTAAAGCCAAGTTCAAGCATCTTCTTAGGGTTATACTGGTTTCTTCCATCAAATATGACCGCTGATTTCATGAGTGCTTTCATCTTTTCAAAGTCAGGCTCCCTGAAAGAGAGCCATTCAGTGACAAGGATAAGACAGTCTGCATCTTTCAGGACATCATATTGATTTTGCCCAAAGGTGATGTTTTTATTCCCTTTGAATATGCCACGGGCAACCTCCATGGCCTTGGGGTCAAAGAGATTGCAGAAACCCCCTTTTTTTGTAAGGGTATCAACTATATATATGGAGGGTGCCTCCCTCATGTCATCTGTGTTTGGTTTGAATGCAAGCCCCCATATGGCAAATATCTTATCTTTTACGTTGTTATTATAAAAATTCAATATCTTTTCAGTAAAGGCGATCCTCTGTTCCTCATTTACCCTCATGACATCCTCTAATATCGTGGGGGTGTAACCGTAATTCTGTGATGTCTTGATCAATGCCCTTACATCCTTGGGGAAGCATGACCCTCCAAAACCAACACCTGGAAAAAGGAATTTTGGTCCTATTCTTGAATCACTGCCTATACCCCTCATGACCATCATAACATCAGCACCAACCCTTTCGCATATTGTTGCTATTTGGTTCATAAAGGATATCCTTGTTGCAAGCATGGCGTTCGCCGTATATTTTGTCATCTCGCTTGACCTTATATCCATAACAAGAAATGGTGCACCTGTTCTCACATAGGGGTTATATAACTCCCTGAGTATCTCCTCTACCCTTCCATGCTCCACGCCTATTACAACACGCTCAGGCCTCATACAGTCCTCCACAGCCATACCCTCTTTAAGGAATTCAGGGTTTGATGCTATATCAAAGGACACGTCAGCCTTTCTTTTTTCCAGCTCTCTGGATATGGTCTCCTTAACCATCTCGCATGTCCCCACAGGAACTGTTGATTTCACCACAATTATCCTGTACTTCTCTAGGTATTTTCCAATATTTTGCGCTACATCCTGGACATATTTCAGGTCAGCAGAGCCGTCTTCGTCCTGAGGTGTATTAACACATATAAAGATAATCAAACCATGCTCAACTGCCTCTTTTATATCTGTTGAGAATCTCAGCCTGCCCTCCTTAAGGTTGTTTTTCACAAGCTCCCCAAGCTGAGGTTCGTATATGGGGATAATGCCTTTTTTTAATCTTTCTATCTTTCTCTTATCAATATCCATACATATCACATCATTGCCTGTCTCAGCAAAACATGCACCTGTGACAAGACCCACATAGCCAACACCTATCACCGATATATGCATACAGCCTCCGCTTTTTTCATTTTTTTACCCTGCATAACCTGTTAAAGTCAATAAAAATGAGGCTTGAAATACTTAGGCATTTATGCTAAATTTAAAAGGTTAAAGTGGGTTGAACCCGCTTTTTTAGTTTAATGGCGGATATATTATGATAGATGAGGTTGCAGAGACAATAAAAGAAAAGGTAAAAAAATGCCTTTCGCCAATAACAGAGGAATACGGGCTGGAGTTGGTTGATGTAGAATTCAAATCATCGGGTAAAAGATGGCTCCTGCGCATCTACATTGATAAGCAAGGTGGTGTTGTCCTGTCGGATTGTGAGAATATAAGTAGGGAACTGAGCTCAATACTCGATGTTGAGGATTTTATATCCCATCCCTATGTCCTAGAGGTTTCGTCTCTAGGGCTTACAAGGCCATTAAAAACAAGACAAGATTTTATAAGGGCTAAAGGCAAAAAATGTAAGGTAATAACATCTAAAAAGATTTATAATAAGAATGAATTCAAGGGCGAGATTACTGATGTAAAAGAGGATGAGATTGAGATTAAAGGAAAAATAGATGTATTTAATATACCGATATATGCTATAAAAAAGGCAAATTTAGAATTTGACCTATAATAGACACAGATAGGGGTAGAAATGGCGTATTTAAATCTAAACTTTGTTATAGAGCAGGTGGAGAAAGAAAAAGGGATACCGAAAAGCACGATTACCTCTGCCCTTGAAGAGGCTGTTCTTGCTGCCTCAAAGAAGAGATTTGGTGCAAATCTTGATCTTGAGGCAAGATATAACGAAGAGCTTGAAGAGATAGAGGTTTTTCAGTTCAAGACCGTTGTGGAAGAGGTTAAGGATCCTGAAACAGAGATAAGTCTTGATGAGGCGAGACAACAAGATCCGGAGTGTCTGCCTGGGGATAAGATTGGAACAAAGCTCGATACAAAAAAGCTTGGGAGGATAGCAGCCCAGACTGCAAAACAGGTTATAATGGAGAAGGTTAAAAATGCAGAAAGCGATGTAATCTATGATGAGTTTAAAAATAAAAAAGGAGAGGTTGTTACAGGTTTTATACAGAGGGTAGAAAAGGGTTTTTATATAGTAAACCTAGGCAAAACAGAGGCTATACTTCCATTTAAGGAGACCATACCAAATGAGGTATTTAAACAGAAGGATAGAATAAAAGCATATATCCTTGACGTGGAAAAGAATCAAAAGAAGGGATGCACAATAACCCTATCAAGAAGTCATCCAGGTTTTCTGATGAAGCTTTTTGAGCTCGAGGTGCCAGAGATACAGGAAGGTTTAATAAGAATACTTAATGCAGTGAGGGAACCAGGTGAGAGGGCAAAGATATCTGTCCAGAGCGAGGACTTAGATGTTGACCCAATTGGGGCGTGTGTAGGTGTCAAGGGATCAAGGGTTCAGGCGGTTGTTCAGGAGCTAAGAGGTGAAAAGATCGACATTATACCTTACAGCAAAGACCCTACAAAGTTTGTATGCAATGCGCTGGCACCTGCAAGGGTCTCCAAGGTATACATTAATGAAGATGCTCGTTCTATGGAGATTATTGTAAATGATGATCAGTTATCTCTTGCCATAGGGAAAAAAGGTCAGAATGTAAGGCTTGCGTCTAAACTTACAGGCTGGCGTATAGACATAAGTAGCGAATCGGAGGTGGAGATGTCATCTAAAAAGGTTATTGATGAGCTTATGGATACCCTTAATATAAGTGAGATACTTGCAAGGATACTTTATGATGAATATCTCAGGGATATCCGGGATATAGCAAGGCTTACCACAGAAGAACTGAATAAGATAACAAGCATATCCATAGAAGATTGCCGTCGTATAATAGAAAATGCAAAGGCCGCTACTCGTAGTAGTATTGAATCAAGCCAGGATTTTACAAAAGATAAACAGCCAGAATTGGCTAATTTAGTAGTTAAGTCTCGAGACTAATCTACAGGAGGAGATTATTTTAATATTATTATGGCAAAGATAAAGTTAACAGCCATTAAAAGTAATTTAACCGATGAGGACCTGCTTAGTAAGATAAAGGCAAAAAAAATCAATGCAAAGGTCAAGGGAAGGGAAAGAGAGGAACAAGGGCATCAGGGCCAGGAGAAAGAGAAGAATGAAAAGACCTCGCCGACTGGTGAAATAATAATAGAAAAAAGGATCTCCACTGGTATTATAAGGCGAAGAGTACAGCCCTCACCTGCTGAAAAAGAAAAGCTGGAGATAAAAGAAGGGGAGATTGAGGTAAAGGAAAGGATTGAGGTAAAGCCTGAGGTAAGAGGTGAGGAGAGAGGCACTATCATCATTGAGCCCACCATCAAGGTTGACAAAGAAAAAGAGAAGAAAACTATACAGGTAGTAAAGAAAGGTGATGAAAAACTTATCTCATTGATCGAAGAGCCAGCCATAACTGAATCAGAATCTAAAGAAATAAAGGAAGAGATAGAACATAAACACGAAGAAAGAGAAAAAGAGGCAGAGCAACCAATAATAAAAGACCTTTTAACCGACCAGCCAAAAGGTGATATTGAATCTATTGGTAAAGAAAAGAGCGAGGAGATCACAAAGGTTCTTGAGGAGCACTATAAACAGGAACTGGAAAAGGGTATTGATTTAGGCGGTGAGGAAGAGGGAAAAAAGAAAAAAAAGACAGAGAAGCTGCTTAAAAAGATTGAGGAGCAGGACCAGGAAGAAACAAGGTTAAAGAAAAAGGGTATCGTTAAGAAAAAGGTTATTATAAAAGAGGATGAGTTTTATGCCTTTAAAAGGCAGAGACCAAAGCCAGGGGGCCCGTTAAAACGGGATAAGAGAGAGAGAAAGGAAGAAGAGAAAAGGGAGACCGATGAGAAGGTTCAGGAGATAAAACCTGCTAAAAGGGTTATAAAAATTAGAGATGAGATTCAAGTAAGTGAACTTGCAAAGAAAATGGGCGTCAAGGCACAAGATGTAATAGCAAAGCTTCTCTCCCTTGGTGTGCTTTCAGCAATCAACCAAAATATAGACTTCGATACATCCTATCTTGTGGCATCTGAATTTGGTTTTGAGGTAGAAAAGGTTACATCCATAGAGGATGATTTTCTTGCTATGGAAGAGGGGCAGGAAGATGGGCCTGAGAAATTAAAGCCAAGACCTCCTGTGGTAACAATAATGGGTCATGTAGACCACGGGAAAACCCTTTTGTTGGATACCATAAGGCATACCAATGTTGCAGAGCATGAGGCAGGAGGCATTACTCAGCATATAGGTGCCTATGTAGTAAATGTGGATGGCAGGGATATTGTGTTTGTAGATACGCCAGGACACGAGGCATTTACTGCTATGAGGGCAAGGGGCGCAAAGGTTACAGACATTGTTGTTCTTGTTGTTGCTGCAGATGATGGTGTTATGCCGCAGACGGTAGAGGCTATAAACCATGCAAAGGCAGCCAATGTTCCAATAATTGTGGCAATAAACAAGATAGATAAAGAAAATGCCAATATTGATAGGGTAATAAAAGATCTTTCTACATATGAACTTATCCCCGAGGAATGGGGAGGCACTACCTTATTTGCTAAGATATCAGCAAAAAAGAAGATAGGCATTAAAGAGCTCCTTGAACTGATAATATTACAGGCAGATATGCTGGAATTAAAGGCCAACCCCGATAAGCATGCAAGGGGTATTATAATAGAATCAGAGCTTGACAGGGGTCATGGTCCTGTGGGGACAGTAATAATACAGGAAGGCACTCTTAAGATACAGGATCCCTTTATAGCTGGTCATATGTTCGGAAGGGTTAGGGCAATGATTGATGATAAGGGTAAACGGATAACCGCTGCCCCCCCATCTACCCCGGTTCTTGTGGTTGGTTTCCAGGAGGTGCCCCATGCAGGTGACAGGTTTATCGTAACCACAGAGGAAAGATACGCTAAGGAGCTTTCAAGGTATAGACAGGAAAAGATTAGGGAGAGAGAGGTCATAAAAAGCTCAAGAACTACCCTTGAAGAACTTTACACAAAGATGGGTGGCTCTGAAAAGGTCGTTCTCAATGTGATTTTGAAGGGCGATGTCAGGGGGACAATAGATGCCATTGTAGAGGTCCTAAAAAAGATGTCTAATGAAAAGGTAGAGATACAGATAGTCCATAGTGGCGTGGGGGCAATAACAGAAACAGATGTGAATCTTGCCATGGCATCAGGGGCAGTTATTATAGGATTCAATGTAAAGCCAATAGGCAAGGCACAAGCCCTTGCAGAACACGAAAAGATAGAGATTAGGACATATTCCATTATATACGAGATGATCGATGACCTCAAAAAGGCAATGGAGGGTTTATTAGCACCAAAAATTGTGGAGACTGATATTGGAAAGGCAGAGGTGAGAAGGGTATTCACCATTTCAAAGACAGGTAATATCGCAGGATGCTATGTCCTTGAGGGCAAGGTAGTAAGAAATTCCTTTGCACGGGTGAAAAGAGATGGTGACAGCGTGTTTATAGGCAAGATAGATTCACTAAAAAGGTTTAAGGATGATGTCAAAGAGGTTCAGTCAGGATATGAGTGTGGTATAGTCCTGGATAATTTCAATGACATCCAGGAAGGGGACATTTTGGAGTTTTTTGTTCAGGAGAAAGAAAGGCAGACCCTTGATGGGTAATTATGATTGTTGGCGTTTCAACGATTGAGATTTTTTTACCTGATAGTCAATCATTAAAGGATAAGAGACAGGCAGTGAAAAAGATTATTGAAAAGACGAGGATGAGGTTCAATATATCCATAGCGGATTTCAGCCAGAATAATCTGTGGCAGAGGGTAAAGATAGGTTTTTCTGTTGTTGGAATAAACAAAGACCACATTGATGCTGCTATTGAAGATATAAATAATTATATTGAATCTCTGTATATAGGCAAGATTATAGACACGAACTCTGAGATTATTATTTTGGGGAATGAGATATAGAAGGTTAAGGGTCCAGGATCAGCTAAGGGAGGAGGTCTCTCAGATACTTTTTAAGGATATTAAAGACCCTGGCCTTGGTTTTGTAACAATACTGGAGGTAAAACTCACCGAAGACCTTAAGATTGCAAAGATTTTTTGTTCTATCTATGGTGGTGATGATGAAAAAACAAGGTCAATGGCAGCGCTTAATAGGTCTAAGGGGTATATAAGGTTTCTTTTAGGACAGAGGGTAAAGCTAAGATATACACCTGATATAATCTTTATTCTCGATGATACATATGAAAAGGCGGCAAGGATAGAGGAGATTTTAAGAAGGGAGAGGGATGCTAAGACAGATTAAAAGCAGGGTAGAGCAAGGGAGCAGGTTTCTTATAACCACCCATATTGACCTTGATGGTGATGCTGTTGGGTCATGTTTTTCCCTCTACTGGGCACTTAAATCCCTTGAAAAAGAGGTGTTTGTATATTTCAGGGATAAGATACCATATAAATATAGATTTCTCCCAGGCCCAGCAGGGCATCAGTTAATCTTAAATACCTTGCCGGTGGACGAATATGATAATGTTTTTGTCCTTGACTGCGGTGACCTTTACAGGGTGGGAGAGGACTATGAAGGGCTTAAGAAGAGTAATGCCTTTATAGTAAATATAGACCATCATAATACAAACAGCATTTTTGGAGATATAAATTTTGTAGATGAAAATGCCTCATCTACAGCAGAGATAATGTATGATCTATTTAGATATCTTGTAATCGATATATCGCATGAGATGGCAGTAAATATTTACACTGCCGTATTAACAGATACCGGTTCATTTAGGTATGATAATACAACCAATAAGGCATTCAGTATATGCGAGCACATGACAAGGATAGGTGTTAGGCCCTCTTTTGTTGCTGAAAAGGTATATGAGAGTCATCCTAAAGAGAGGTTTCTACTTCTTGGTAAGGTTTTGGATACCATCGAGATATGTAGCAATGGGAGGGTGGTAATAGCATACATAACAAGGGAGATGTTTCAGGCTACAGGTGCTACAGAGGAGCATTCAGATGGGTTTGTAGAATATTTAAAAGAGATTGAGGGGATAGATATAGCGGTTCTTATAAGGCAGTTGGACAACGGAAGATGTAAACTCAGCATGAGGTCTAAGGATGGGGCAGATGTAGCGGGTATCTGTAGATTATTCGGCGGCGGGGGACATAAAAAGGCAGCAGGATGTTATGTCGATGGGGATATAGAGCAGGTAAAAAAAAGATTTTTAGAGGTCATAAATATTTAGATGAATGGTTTTCTTATAGTTGACAAGAGCCCTGGTATCTCCTCATATGATGTTATAAGGAGATTGAAAAGGTTATCAAGATTTAAAAAAATTGGTTACATAGGCACCCTTGACAAGAATGCTACAGGTGTCCTACCTGTGGCAATCAATGAGGGTGTAAAATTGATACCCCTTCTTGAAGACTATGAAAAGGTATATAAGGCAAGAGTTTTGCTTGGTGTCCAGACAGATACCTATGATATAGAGGGTAAGGTACTCTCTGAAAAACCCGTGACTGAATATAAAATAGATGATATAGAAGGTGTCTTAAGAGGTTTTCTAGGGGATATAACCCAGAAGGTTCCTATGTTTTCGTCAAAAAAAGTCAATAGAAGACCACTATATAAGCTGGCAAGAAAGGGCATAGAGATTGACCCCCCTGAGAAGAATGTCCGTATCTATAATATATCCATAAAAGATTATTCCCATCCATATGTGGATATAGAGGTAACATGTTCAAAGGGGACCTATATAAGGTCCCTGGCAAATGATTTTGGCAATATCCTTGGTTGCGGGGCAACCCTTTTTTCCTTAAAAAGGACAAAACATGGAGAGTTTACATCGGAAATGAGTATAGATATAGATGAAATCAAAAACGAAGCAGACCTTGAAAGGTGCCTGATACCCCTTAAGGATGTCCTTCCCCACATGAACAGGGTAACGATAGATAATCAGTTCGAAAGGTTTTTAAGGCAGGGTATGCCTGTCCCTATTATGAGCAATACAGACATTAACAGGAATGATGAATTTGTCAAACTGTTTAACAGAAGAAATGAATTAATAGCCATAGGTTTCACTGACACAAAAACAAATACAATAAAGGTAAAAAGACTTATAAACAATTAAGGAGGAAGAGATGGCACTTACTTCAGCCCAGAAAAGAAGGATAATCGATGATTTCAGAACCCACGAGAAGGATACAGGTTCCCCTGAGGTGCAGATTGCTATTCTTACAGAGCGCATAAGGTCATTGACAGAACATTTTAAGAAATTTTCAAATGACCATAATTCCAGGAGAGGGCTACTTGTTCTTGTGGGAACACGAAGGAGGCTGCTTGGTTATCTGAAGGAAAAGAATATCGAGAGATACAAAAAATTAATAGACAGACTTGGATTAAGAAAATAAAAATCTGATTGGAGTTTAAAGATGGAAGAGATTATCAAGATAGACTATGCTGGCAGGGAACTGAGTATAAGCACAGGGTCTATCGCAAAACAGGCAAATGGAAGTGTGGTGGTAAGATATGCAGATACAGTGGTTCTTGTGACTGCCGTAATGGATAAAAAACAATCGGACAGGGACTTCCTCCCCCTTGTAGTCAACTACCAGGAGATGTCCTACGCAGCTGGAAAATTTCCAGGTGGTTTTTTCAAAAGAGAGGGAAGACCATCGGATAGAGAGGTATTAATGTCCCGTCTTATAGATAGACCATTGAGACCTCTTTTCCCTAAAGGCTTCAACAATGAGGTCCAGATCATAGCAACGGTGCTCTCTGCAGACCAGGAGAATGACCCTGCCATATTGGGGATACTTGGTGCATCCTGTGCCCTTATGATATCTGAGATACCCTTTGAGGGTCCCATGGCAGGGGTAAAGATTGGGAGAAAAGACGGCAAATTCATAATAAATCCCTCCCTTGAAGATTTAGAGCAGAGCGATTTAGATATAGTTATGACAGGTACAAAAGATGCAATAATAATGGTGGAGGGCTCTGCAAAATTTATAAGCAGTGAAGACCTCATAGAGGCTATACATTTTGGCCACCAGAACATAAGCCCCCTGATTGAGTGTCAGAACAGATTAAGGGAAAGGGCAGGAAAAGAAAAGTGGATCTTTGAGAAATCGGATAGCGAAGGCAAGATAAAGGCAGAGATAGAACAGAAGATACAGACGGATATTATAGAGGCACTCACATTATCATCAAAGGCTATGCGGACAGATAGGCTCAATGCAATATTCGCCAGTATTACAAAGGAATACCCTGAGACAGACGAGATACTTATAAAATCATGTTTTGAGGACATAACAAGACATATAATGAGACAGCAGCTTATCGCAAATGGAACGAGGATAGATGGCAGAAAAAGCGATGAGATAAGAGATATAACATGTGCTGTAGGCATTCTTCCAAGGACCCACGGATCTGCATTGTTCACAAGGGGCGAGACCCAGGCGCTTGCAGTAACAACTATGGGCACATCAGAGGATGAACAAAAGGTTGAATCACTCCACGAGGGCGAGACATTCAAGACCTTTATGCTACATTATAATTTCCCTCCGTTTTCTGTGGGAGAGATAGCCATGCTCAGGGGTCCTTCAAGACGAGAGATAGGGCATGGAAATCTTGCTGAAAGGGCATTGTCCCCTGTTCTTCCATCAAGAGAGGAATTTCCTTATACAATAAGGATTGTATCTGAGATCCTTGAATCAAATGGTTCCTCTTCCATGGCAACTGTCTGTAGTGGCTGTCTGTCATTAATGGATGCTGGGGTTCCTATAAAGGATACAGTAGCAGGGATTGCTATGGGTCTTGTGAAAGAGGATGAGCACGAGATTGTCCTCTCCGATATACTCGGTGACGAAGACCATATGGGTGACATGGATTTCAAGATCGCAGGGACAAAAAATGGTATAACCGCTATTCAGATGGACATAAAGATCAAAGGTATAACAAAGGAGATTATGTCAAAGGCGGTTGCCCAGGCGCAGAAGGGGATTTTTCATATACTGGATATAATGCATAAAACCCTTAATAAACCAAGGGATTCGCTGTCACCTTATGCCCCTAGGATATTTACAATTCACATAAATCCTGACAGGATAAGGGATGTCATAGGTCCTGGAGGCAAGGTGATAAAAGGTATAATAGAACAGACAGGTGTTAAGATAGACATAGAAGACTCTGGTGTTGTGAGCATTGCATCCAATGATGAGTCATCAGCCAGCGAGGCGATTAGAATAATAAAGCAACTGACAAAAGAGGTAGAGGTTGGGGATGTCTATCTTGGTAAGGTAAAAAAGGTCCTTGATTCAGGCGTTGTTGTAGATATTATGCCTAACGTGGACGGCTTTGTCCATATAAGTCAGCTTGCCGAAGGATATGTTAAAAAGGCATCTGATATTGTAAAAGAAAGGGATGAGATGCTTGTAAAGGTTATCGAGGTGGAACCAAATGGTAGGATAAGGCTCTCAAGAAAGGCTATCTTAAATGAGAAACAGGAAAAGAAAAACAGATAAAAGCGATGTATAGAAAGACCATACTTGATAATGGTATAACTATTGTTACAGAGTCAATACCGTATTTTTCAACAATATCAATGGGCCTGTGGTGGCAGGCAGGCAGCAGGTTTGAGCAAGAGTCTAATAATGGCATCTCCCACTTCATTGAGCATATGCTTTTTAAAGGCACTCAAAAAAGAACTGCATATGATATCGCAAGGGAGATAGATGCAAGGGGGGGGCTAATAAACGCCTTCACAGGTAAGGAATACTCCTGTCTCTACGTAAAGGTTTTGAAAAAAGATATGGAGATTGCCATCGATATCCTTTCTGATATGTATAAGAATTCACTTTTTGATGATGAGGATATGGAAAGGGAGAGATATGTTATTGCCCAGGAGATAAAGATGGTGGAGGACAGCCCAGAGGAATATATATACGACATATTCAATGCATACTATTTCTGCAATCACCCTCTTGGCATGACAATACTGGGTAGGCAGGAAAATATAGAGATGTTTAATAGGGACGTACTTGTTGACTACTTTAAAAGATTCTATAGCACAAAACGGTTGATAATAACAGCTACAGGCAGGGTTGACCACAGCGATTTTGCTGAAAAGATTAAAAAAGCCTTTGAAGGCTCTAACAAGTCAGATACAAAGGTAGATGATGCAGGGATACCTGCCACTGGAAAGACAATAAACTTGATTGAAAGGGATCTAGAACATACATATCTGTGCCTGGGCACCGAAGGTTTGAGCCAGATGGATAAGAGACGCTATTGCCTATATGTCCTTAATACTATAATTGGAGGCAGCACAAGCTCCCATCTCTTTCAGGATATAAGGGAAAAAAGAGGGCTTGTCTACAATATATACTCATACGTTAACTGCTACAGAGATACAGGAACCTTTGGCATATCCACATCAACCTCTGAAGAGTCTGTTATTGAGGTTTTAGCCCTTCTTAGGGATGAGATAATCCGGATAAGGAGAGACGGTATAACGGATAGTGAGCTTGAATTTTCAAAGAATCACATAAAAGGTAATATCTTCATGTCTCTTGAAAGCTCTGATGCAAGAATGGGAAGACTTGCAAAAAATGAGATATATTTTGGGGATTACATCCCTATCAAAGAGACGCTGAGAGAGATAGATAGAATCAAGAAGAGGGATGTAAATGAGGTTATTGAGGTAATGCTGGATGATATGGATGATATATCCCTGACCATCCTCGGAAAGGCAGACATAAAAGCAATCGAGGACATATGGAAAAATTGAGGGTGTCGGTTGCAAAAAAAGAAGGGGCAACCCTACCACTTTATGCAACAGAGTCATCAGCCGGGATGGACCTCTTTGCATTTATAGATGGGCCTATAATAATAAAACCTATGGAGCGGGCATTGATACCTACAGGGATATATATAGGCATACCAGAAGGTTACGAGGGGGAGATCAGGCCAAGAAGCGGCCTTGCATATAGATTCGGGATTACTGTCCTCAATACACCGGGGACAGTAGATAGTGACTACAGGGGTGAGATCAAGGTCCTACTTATAAATCTGGGGGAGAAGCCCTTTACTGTGAATAACGGTGATAGGATAGCCCAGATTATCTTCAAAGGCATTGCAAGGGCGAGTTTTCATGTTGTTGCAGGTCTGCCTGAGACAACAAGGGGTCATGGTGGATTTGGTTCCACAGGGACATAGGGGTTAAATGGACCTTTATCATGGTCTTGATATCTTTATCAGCTATATGACCGCTGAGAGGGGTGCATCACCCCACACAATAGATGCCTACAACAGAGATATAATGCAATTTTTAAGGTATCTTGAATCAAATGCCATTAGTATGCCCACAAAAAAGGATATAGAGGGGTTTATAGGCCTCTTAAGGGGACAGGGCAAAAAGGCAAGGAGTATATTAAGGGTCATATCTGCACTTAAGGGCTATTTTAACTTCCTTGTCCTTGAGGGTCATATTAAAGAAAGCCCTCTTGAGGATATAGAGACACCGAGATTCAAGGCGCCTATACCAGAGGTATTAAGTCAGGAAGAGATCGTCGAGCTTATAGAGGCAACAGATGATGGAGGGTCGTCGCTTAGGGATAGGACCATGCTTGAGCTTATGTACGCCACAGGCCTGAGGGTTTCAGAGCTCATCCAGCTAAAAAAGAGTGATGTGAACCTTGAGGCTGGTTTTTTAATAGCCTTAGGAAAGAGGTCAAAGGAGAGGGTGGTACCCATTGGTTCATACTCAAGGGATGCGATAAGACAATACCTTGAGTCAGAGAGACCAAGGGGCGTCTATCTTTTTCCTAATAAAAGGGGCAATAGGCTCACAAGGCAGGCAGTATGGAAGATAATAAGGAAATATGCCAGAAAAATTCAGAGGTCGCATATCTCACCCCATACAATCAGGCATACCTTTGCTACCCATCTGTTAGAGGGTGGCGCTGATTTAAGGTCTGTTCAATTACTCCTCGGCCACGAGGATATAACTACAACACAGATCTATACCCATGTGGATAGTAAAAGGCTTAAGGAGATCCATAAAAAACACCATCCAAGGGGTTAGCCTGTTAAATGAAGGTTATCACATCCCACAATAACGCAGATTTCGATTCCCTATCATCAATGATGGCTGCAAAGAAGCTATATCCCGATGCGGTTCTTGTCTTCCCTGGTTCCCAGGAAAAGACATTAAGGGATTTTCTTATCCACTCCACTCTATACATCTTTGATATAGAAAAGACAAAAAATATTGACTGCAATTCCATTGATACACTTATAATTGTCGATACAAGACAGAGGTCAAGGATAGGGGATTTTGCCAAGATAGTAGATAGAAAGGATCTAAAGATACATATCTTTGACCATCACCCAGATACACAGGATGATATAAAAGGTGATATAGAGGCCATAAGAAAGACAGGGGCTACTGCCACAATCCTCATATCCATGCTGAAAGAGAAGGGTATAAGTATTACCCCGGAAGAGGCTACTGTAATGATGCTTGGTATATACGAGGAGACAGGTTGTTTTCTTTTTCCATCCACAACTATAGATGACTTTAATGCTGCATCTTTTCTCCTTTCCCAGGGTGCCAACGTAAATCTTGTATCAGACCTCCTTGTAAAAGAGTTAACGTCTGAGCAGGTATTTCTTTTGAATGAGCTCATCAATAATGCATCTGTTGTGAATATCAATGGTATAGATGTTGTTATTGCTGAGGCGAGCATTGAGAGGTATGTTGGTGATCTTGCAGTAATTGTCCATAAATACAGGGATATGGAAAACCTAAACGTCATATTTGCATTGTTCAGACTTGAAGATAGGGTCTACATAATAGGCAGAAGTAGGGTACCTGAGGTGGATGTAGGCTATATTCTTTCCCTATTAGGGGGAGGTGGGCACAAAGAGGCTGCATCATGCACTATTAAAGATATGACAATGCCTGAGGTAAAGGACAGACTCATTGAACATCTTAAGCACAACGTAAAGCCTCTTTTTACAGCAAAGGATATAATGTTTTTTCCTGTTAAGTTTGTGGATGCAGAGGCACCTATAAGCGAGGCAAAAAATACAATGGTTAAATACAATATAAATGCCCTTCCAGTACTCAAGGATGAAAGGGTTGTTGGTGTGATAACGAGGCAGATTGTGGAAAAGGCAGTATTTCACAGACTCGAGGATATCCCTGTAAAGGAGTATATGTCTACAGACTCTATATTTGCAAGGCCTGAGGACTCTGTTGAGAAGGTGAAGGATATGCTTATAGGCAGCAACCAGAGGTTTGTCCCTGTTACAGAGAACGGAAGACTAGTGGGTGCCATAACAAGGACAGATCTTTTGAGGGTTCTGGAGGATGAGGTATCAAAGACCGTTGTTAATAAGATAGAGACCCATGGCCTTTATGCAAAGAAGAAGAATGTTAAGAATCTTATGAAGGAGAGGCTAGATAGTGACACATTGGAAAAGCTGATAGCTATAGGTAATCTAGCTGATGAGATGGGCTATCATGCCTATCTTGTAGGTGGGTTTGTAAGAGACCTGCTCTTGAGGATATATAATTATGATATAGATATTGTGATAGAGGGAGACGGTTTAAGGTTTGCCAATGAACTTGCGGTAAGATACCACGCAAAAATGAGACAGCATCAGGAATTTGAGACCGCAAAGGTCATATATAGTGATGGTTTTAAGGTTGATATAGCCACAGCAAGGCTTGAATACTATAAGTCTCCTGCTGCCCTCCCTACGGTTGAACATAGCTCTCTTAAGCTGGATCTGCAGCGCAGGGATTTCACCATAAACACCCTCGCCATCTCTCTAAATAAGAATACCTTTGGACATCTGATAGATTTTTTCGGTGCCCAGAGGGATATAAAGGAAAGGGTAATAAGGGTCCTGCACAGTTTAAGCTTTGTCGAAGACCCCACAAGGGTCTTCAGGGCTATAAGATTTGAGCACAGATTTGATTTCCAGATAGGCAAACACACACTGAACCTTATAAAAAATGCCGCAAGGATGGGTTTCTTTTCTAAGATTAAAGGCAGGAGGTTATGGACTGAATTATCGCTCATACTCCTTGAAGAATCACCCGAAAAGATACTAAAAAGACTCCAGGAGCTCGATCTCCTGAAATTTATATATCCTGACCTTATTTTTGATAAGGAGAAGGAGCGGCTGTTTAGTCAGATGCAGACTGTATTTAGATGGTATGAGCTTCTATATAGTGGAAGGACATGTGACAGACTTGGTTTTTATATCCTAGGATTAACAGATCAGCTAAAACAGGATAAGGTTATAGATTTCTGCAATAGGCTGGAGTTGAAGGAGTCATTGAAAAGAAAGACCATAGAGAATACTGAGAAGATAAGGGATACACTTATAAGATTTGCTGTTGGTCTTACAGCTATGCCAAAGAGTATGATTTATAGAACCCTTGACCAGATAACTGATGAGGCAAAGCTATTTATTATGGCAAAGACAAAATCAGAGGAGATAAAGAGGCTTATATCTAACTATATAACCTATATAGATTCTTATAAACCCATAGTGACTGGGGCTGACCTGAAGAATATGGGCTTGCAAGAGGGTCCTTTATATAAGGAGATACTGGACAGACTCAGAGATGCTAAGATTGATAATAACCTCAAGACAAGAGAGGATGAGCTGGGGTTTGTGAAAAATTATATAGAACACCTACCTGGCAATGGCATTACAAAAAGATAGACATAGTTAACATTGTATTGGAGACTATAGTATTATGGAGTTTTTAGTTCCTGCCCTTGAGGTTAAGATTGAATGTTATGAGGGCCCCCTTGCTGTTCTTATTAACCTCATAAAAAAGAACAGGGTGAGTGTCTGGGATATACCCCTTGCACCCATTACAGAGAGGTTTCTCCAATATGTTGAGCTTGTCCAGGAGATGAGACTAAAGATCGCTGAGGATTTTATCGAGGTCGCCTCACTTTTGATATATATAAAATCAAAAATGCTCCTTCCTAAGGCCATTCCAGAGGATGAGACAGACCCCAGGGATGAGCTCATCGAAAGGATTATAGAATATGAAAGGCTAAAAAATATGGTGGATGCCATCAATAATCTTCCCTTATTGAACAGGGATATCTTTGCAAGAGAGGGAAGGTCTATACAGGGTAAGGATGACTATAACCTTTTAAGTCTCTGCAATGCTTTTTTTGATTTGATAAGGAACAAAGAGGATAGATATATTGTGGTAAGGGAGCTTAAGCCGACCCTTGAGGAGAAACTCAGCATGTTGAAGGATATCCTTGATTCAAAGGGGTTCTTTGAATGGGGGGATGGAGATGAGATGGAGCATTCTGAAAAGGTGGTAACAATACTGGGGATGCTTGAGCTTACAAAGATCAATATGGCAACTATTCACCAGAGAAGGCCTTTCAGCAGGATTATTATAAAAAGAAGAGACGGAGGCATATAATATGGCGAGATCACGCGTGAAGATAACATTGGTAGTAATATTGATTGTTATTGTCGTTGCTTTTTTTACCTCACTTTTAGCAGGTCTAGTAGGAAGGTCGTTGGGGGATAAGATAGGTGTTCTGGAGATAGAAGGGGTTATAACAGATATGAAAGACTTAATGGAGGATGTGGTTAAATTTAAAGAAGATGATAGCATCAGGGGGGTTATAGTAAGGATAAACTCACCAGGGGGCTCTACCGCACCTACACAGGAGATATACAGAGAGCTGAAGAAGCTTAGGAATAAAAAGAAGGTGTATGTGTCTATGGGTTCTGTATGTGCCTCCGGTGGTTATTATATAGCCTCTGCTGGGAATAAGATATATGCCCTTCCATCCACAATAACAGGGAGCATAGGCGTTATTATGGAGAATGTTGTGATGGAGGATTTGCTAAAAAAGATAGGGATACAGGCAAACCCAATCAAGGCTGGCGCCTACAAGGATATAGGCTCGCCATTCAGGAGGATGAAGGCAGATGAGAGGGCATATCTCCAGGAGATAATAGACAGTATCCATAACGAGTTCATAAAGGATGTGGCAGATGCAAGGAAGATGAATGTGGATGCAGTGAAAAAATTTGCCGATGGAAGGGTTTTTACAGGGTCGCAGGCAAAGGCTATTGGCATGGTGGACAATATAGGGACCTATCATGATGCCATAGATGATATGAAAAGGGCTCTCAACATAAAGGGGAAACCAGTGCTTGTTTATGGTAAAAAACCATTCTCTCTCCTCCGCATGCTCGTATCATCCATCTACAATGGGGTTTATACCACATGGTTCTCCACCCCTTTCAAGTTCCTTTATACCCCGAACTAAAGGCATCCAATAGAAAAGCCTAAATTCCCTCTAAGTTAGGCATTAACTTCATATAACCATAATATTCTGAAATAGTAGCATGGATGGTTAACCCCTAACCCCGCCCCAAATACGTAATAAGACCTTTACCCTGTCTTTCCCCCTTAACCGTCTTCTAACTATCCTTGATATGTATGGTATAATAGCAAATATTTAATCCCAGGAGGCCTCCTTATGTCAGATAGATTCACTATTTATGGTTTTGTAGATTACGGCAAGACTGAGGCACAACCTTCCATCTATAACATATTCAGATGATACTGATGCTAATTAGATAAGGAAAGGAAGCAGAGCCTACTTAAGGATATAAGACTCATATATCTGTTGATGCTAAAGAAGGGTTCATGTTGGGGGATTAACTCTTTGCCTTCTATCCTATTTTAAGATTATAACGACATGCTTCATCTTGCAACAATAACAATACCATGCATATATCATTAGTTTCTACCACTTCATCTACCCTTAATCCAGCAAAATGTATAAGCCATAACAAAATCTCCTGTGCAGTCTATCCGCAATAGTGCCACCACCTGCCCCTTTAATATAAATCCTTGACATGTGTGTAACCTCCTTATAGAATCAATGGTGTAGAATACAGGGTAAGGATTAAAGACCATGGACTATGATGATATCTTAAATGTGCTTGCGCCTTGCGGCCTGAATTGTTCCAAATGCCTGGCCTATAAGGATGGAGACATAAAGAGAAGCGCAAGTGAGTTAAAGAGATTGCTGGGAGAGTTTGATAGTTATGTTGAAACCTTTTCTAAGATTAGCCCTGTCTTTGAAAACTACCCTTCATTTAAAAAGTTGTTAGACCACTTTGCACAAGCCAGTTGTGAAGGGTGTCGTAATGGGAGCTGCGTATACCCCAATTGCGTTGTTGCCTCTTGCTGCAAGAGAGAGGGTGTCGATTTTTGTTTTCAGTGTACAGGGTATCCGTGTGATAAAACCAATTTTGACCCAGCCCTAAAAGAGATATGGCTCAAGATAAATAATCTGATGAAAGAAAAGGGCATTGAGCGATACCTTGAAGAGTCAAAAGATTTACCGAGATATGCATAGTCACAAACACGAGTTGAGATTAACAGACGATTTGCTGGGAGAGGGTTGTCGAGGGCCATGGTATATACCCAGTTTAAGCCCTTAAGGGCCAAGGTAATTCCCCACTTTGCCGAAAGAAGTAGATAAAAATTACCGATCCTGTCATTCCTGAATAAGACAAATTTCAGGGAATGGAGGGATCATGGCAAGGAGGAATATACCGATGAACGAAGTAGTGGAAGTATTGTATCAATGGTATAAGGGAAGGAAGATATCGCAGATCAGCCAATCACTGGGCATGGACAGAAAAACGGTGCGGAAGCATATAAGGAGCTTTAAGTCTTTAAGGGATTAGCCAGAATGGACTATTCCCCGATGAACAGGAGCTTGTTGCCAGACTGAAGGACGTATTGCATTCACCTGCATACGAACATCCTGTCCTTGATCTGGTTACTAAGTACAGATCAGACATCGAAGCATGGTTAAAAGATCCTAATATGACCGGCAAGCAGATATGGCTGCTTCTTAAAGAAAACTTTAATATTAATGTCGGCTACACCACCATAAAGCGGTATCTCAGAAAAGAATTTTCCTTCGGCAGACCAAAGGTTACAGTAAGGATAGAAACGCCCTCCGGAGCTAAAAGCCCAGGTTGATTTCGGCTATGCAGGTTTTATATACGATCCCGACAAACAGAAGATGAGAAAAGCATGGGCATTTATCATGAGCCTGTCATGCAGCCGTCATAAGTATGTCCGCCTTGTCTTCCACCAGGACGTCGATACATGGCTTGACTGCCATGAGAGGGCTTTTGAATCATACTGGACAATTTAAAATCAGGGGTTATGCCGACATGGAACATCATTACGGATTTGTTGCCGATCCTGCCAGGGAAGAACCCCTTAAGCATAAGGGAAAGGTGGAAAGGACTGTCCCCATAGTTCGCAAGCATCTATTGGCGGGAAGAGCCTTCCTGGATATTACCGATGCCAGTAAGCCGTGCCCTTATCTGGTGCAAAGACGATATCGGTATGGAGATTCATGGGACAACAAAGAAAAGACCTTATGAAGCCTTTCTTGCAGAAGAGAAGTCACATCTCATGCCTTTGCCTGATATTCCCTTCGAGCATCCGCTATGGAAGGAATGTACCGTCCATATAGTATTTGATTCTCTCCCTACAAGGTACATAGGCAAAAAGGTGTGGGTCAAGGGGATCAAAAAGACCATTGAGATATTCTTAGACCATGAACGTATAAAAATACATCCCCGGGCACAATCTTTCGGGCAATGGATAACAGACACTTTCGACTATCCGCTGGAGAAGCTCGCTTTTTTAATGAGCACCCCTACCTGGTGCAGAAAAAAGGCATCTGAGTTCGGCCCCCATACGGAAGCCCTTATTACTGCAGTCCTCAAGGAAAACGCCATGAGGAATTTAAGAAAGGCTTAAGGCTTGCCGAAAAGCAACCCCATGAGATAGAAAAGGTGGCACAACGGGCCCTTTTGTTCGGGAATCTCCACTATAAGAGCATCAAGACCATGATCGAACAGGGTATTAAAACGAATTGCCTGCAGAGAGATTGGCGCCTCTATCAGATTTGGGACAGCGCTTCTTGCGTCCCTCCTCATACTTTGGCAGGGAGACATTATGATCGATCACCACCTTATAAAACAATTACGAATATTAAAACTCGGCGGGTTTGTCGAAACCCTCGATCTTCGTGTCGCCCAGACACAGAAAGATGAACTTTCCCATCTTGCCTTTTTAACGCTTGTTGTACAGGATGAGATAGAAAGAAGGGAGGCAAAGAAGCTTGAAGCCCGCCTTCAAAAGGCATCCTTTGAGGAAAATAAAACCCTTGAAGGGTTTGATTTTACCTTCAACCCGAAGATCAAACGAAGTGTAATCACCGATCTTGCCACCTGTCTATTTATTGAGAGAAAAGAACACATCCTTGTCTATGGACCTGCCGGGATAGGGAATTATCGAAAGTTTTTGTTTATGGAAAGATTCCAAGCTAACTACTTAAAATACATCATATAGTAGCCCAGAATCTTTCCATAATAACTATCTGCAGAACTCCTGTAACCAATTCATTAAATCTGTA
>JAGPMK010000010.1 GCA_018052995.1 Syntrophorhabdales bacterium
AAAGTCTATGAGTACCTAAAAGAAAAGATATTAAGAGGTGAGATAGCTCCAAATCAGCGTCTTGTGGAGGCTAAAATTGCCAGAGAGATTGGCACCTCAAGAACGCCAGTGAGAGAGGCCTTTCACAATATGCAGAAAGACGGACTCATTGAGTCGATACCCAGGGTGGGCTACAGGGTTAAGCCGATCAGCGAGGAGGAGGTCATTCAGATCTGCAAGATTAGAGAGGTCTTAGAAATCCTCGCTGCTGAATGGGCTATGGAAAAATCACATTCGCTTTTGGTGCAAGAACTGCGTAAGATTATTTCAGACTCGGAAGATAAAATAGAAAAGGGTGATATTCACTCCTATCCTGACCTGGATGCACAATTTCATGACACGATTGCACGTCTAAGTGGTAGTAAACATATTATGGAGATAACGCAGTTGATGAGACGTCATATGCTTCGGCATAGAATAACAAGTTTCTACTACTCAGATGTTTTTATTCGAGCTTTAGATGGACATAAACTTATCTATAAGGCCATAGAAAGGCATGATCTGGATGAAGTTGCACGAGCAATCCGTTACCACCTAGAGATATCCTTAAGGGATATTTTGCGTGTTACCCCAAAAGACGAATTCCAAAAAGATAATTATGCGGCAAACGATTAATTAATAATATCTGGTATACGGTATACCAGATATTAAAAGACCACAGAAATAGGTTAGTTGTTTATTCTCACCTTGAACTACTTGTAATCACAAGAAAAATTGCATAGAAGAACTTTTTACTGGAAATAATCCTTGACAAATATTTTTTAACTGGTATACAGTATACCATAAAAGTAATTCTGCTTTGTGAAACATAAAGTGGAGGAGCTATTACTATATTATCATTGCTCTGGATTTTAATAGAATCTGGTTCGACATCGTTATTATCTTTATGCAAGGGATAATCCTGATCGCACCGCCCGTAGCAGTTAGCGGTCAATATCTATGTCCTCAGAGGAGATACAGATGGTTGAGATAAAATTTATCGGTAGAGGTGGACAGGGTGTAGTAATTGCGGCTCAGATACTGGCAAAAACCTACTTTCTTATGGGAAAATACCCGCAATGTTACTCCCTTTTTGGCGGAGAGAGAAGGGGTGCCCCGGTTACAGGCTTCTTAAGGGTTGACGAAAAGAAGATATATCTGAAATGCGAAATCAAAAAACCTGATTGGCTGATATTCTTTGCCTCAGACCTGATAGATGAAGCTGAGATAGGGCGCACGTTAAAGCCAAACGGATTTGTTCTGATCAACACGCCATTTAAAGAGAATCACTTTACAGGGTTAAGCAAACTCAACCTCGCATTAGTTAATGCATCAGCTATAGCCCAGGAAGAGGGCATTGGTACAGCTATTAATACCACGATGCTTGGCAGTTATTGCCGTATTGCCGGGGACATCCCGACACATGTACTTGAAGATGCCATACGGACCTCTGTTCCTGCAAAGATCGAAGAGAATGTGAAGGCAGCGTTACACGCCTATGAAATGACAACCATTATATCGGGGGTTAATGATAAATGATCAGAAAAGAGAATCTGAAGCTGGTGGATTTCGATACAATTATTCCCCTGTCAAGAGTCAGCACCGAGGTCTTCAAAACTGGTCAATGGAGCCCACGAAAACCGTTGTACAGAGAAAAACTTTCCCCCTGCCGCGAGGCATGCCCTGTTGGCAATGATATTCCCGGTGTTCTTTCATGTGTGACAAAGGGCGATTTTGATGGAGCCCTTGCCTTGATTCTTCAGGAGAATCCTCTCCCCGGTGTCTGCGGACGGGTATGCTATCATCCGTGTCAGGTCAACTGTAACAGGCTTCATTTTGACAAGGCTGTTGAGGTCAGGGGTTTAGAACGCTCTATTGCAGACTATGGGTATGCAACCCCACGAATGTGGAACAATCCAAAAGACAATAAAGCTGATATAGCAGTAATAGGATCTGGCCCCGCCGGACTGTCGGCAGCGTATTTTCTCACACTATTGGGACACAAAGTTACCATGTTCGAGTCAAGACCCGAGCCCGGAGGGGTGCTCAGATATGGTATTCCAGAATACCGGCTTCCCAAGGAAGTCCTTAAAAAAGAGATCAACAGGATTTTTGCTCTGGGCATACATCTCAACGTTGGAGAGTATGTTGATAGAAAAAGGCTCAATGACATAAAAAACCAATACGATTACGTATTTCTCGGAACAGGGGCATGGTTGCCACAAAGAATCGAGATTGGCCTTGAAAATCGAGAGACAATTAGATATGGCCTTGATTTTCTCTCAGACGAAAAGAAAAAGGCAGTATGCAAAGGAAAGAAAAACGTTGTTGTAATCGGGGGAGGAGATGTTGCAGTTGATGTAGCAAGAACAGCACGCCGCCTCTGTGATCCTGATACCAGAATCACAATGGTTGCCCCTGAGAACGAAGGTGAGTTTCCTGCAATCCCAGAGGGACTTCTGGAGGCAGCGGAAGAGGGGATTCACATGATAGGGGGATACCGTCCAGCACAGTTCATAGGGAAAGAATACCTGGAAAAGATAAAATTCGTTGGTACAAAAGTGGAAAGAGATCAAACAACGGGAAGATACAAACTATTGCCGGTGGATAGAAAAGACCTATTTGTTGATGCTGACCTTGTGATCATTGCAATCGGCCAGTTGCCTGTTACAGATTCTTTTCTTGAAGACATAGTGGATAAGGATTCATCCAAGGTCTTTGTCGATGAATTTGGTGCTACACCAATGGCCGGTTTCTACGCTGGTGGGGATTTGGTCAGGCAGAGGCCAGCCGTGGTAGATGCCATTCTCTCCGGAAAGCGGGCTGCCCTTTCGATACATCTGAAGGCAAATGGATACGAGCCAAAAGAGATAATGCCGGCCCTGAGGTTGGGTAGGGGCCCTTCATTGTCAATCAGTGCATACCTTGAAGATAGTCAGATAGACCTTACAAAAGTCGTAGAATTTGCCGAGCTTAACACATTACTTTATAGAAGAGTTGAACCATACTATGGAATAAAATCCATTGCTGAGGTGAGGAAAACCGATTTCAGGGAGGTAAACGCAGGTCTTGAAAAACATGCGGCCATTGAAGAGGCAGGTAGATGTTTCTCCTGTGGTTCCTGTATTGGGTGTGATCTCTGTTTTCTTCTCTGTCCGGACATATCGATCATGAAGGAGGGAGACAAGACATACAGTGTAAACAAAGACTACTGCAAGGGTTGCAGTATCTGTGCGACTACATGCCCCCGATATGTAATAGAAATGGAGGATGGTCAATGAGAGAGCTATTATCGGGAAACTATGCAATTGCAGAGGCAGTAAGGTTGGCGAAGGCACAGCTTATTCCAGCATATCCCATTACACCCCAGACTCCAATTTATGAACGGCTCTCTGAAATGGAGGCTCAGGGAATACTGCCGGGAATCATGGTACGAGTTGAATCAGAACATTCGGCAATGGCTATGTGTATATCAGCATCTCTGACTGGGGCGAGGGTTTTTACTGCAACCTCCTCTCAGGGTCTGGCACTGATGCATGAGATGCTACATAATGCATCAGGCAATAGAGTACCCATCGTGATGGGATGTGTAAATAGGGTTCTTGCTGTACCATGGTCTTTTGGGAGCGACCAGACCGATACGCTGGCCCAAAGGGACACGGGATGGATGCAGTTTTATTGCGAGGACAATCAGGAGGCCTTTGATACAGTCATTCAGTCATACAAGATCTCCGAGGCTGTTATGTTGCCTTCCATGGTAATTATCGATGCATTCTTCAATTCCCACTTTATAGAGCCCATGGAAGTGCCTGAGCAGGCTATGATTGACCGATTCCTGCCGCAGGCCGACCTTCCTCAACGATTCGACATAGAAAACCCTGCCTTTGTCTCAAATGTAGTAACTGCTGGAGCCCAGTTTGTACCATTTCGAAAAACAGGCTTTGAAGATATGGAAAAGGCAAAGGTAGTAATCAAAGAGGTAGACAAAGAGTTCAAAGAGCACTTTGGGAGGGGATACGGGATGGTGGAATCGCTCCATACAGAAGAGGCACAGCTTGTGTTTATAACAAGCGGATCAATGACAAGCACTGCCCGCGTGGCCGTCGATTCCCTGAGAAATAAAGGATTGCGGGTAGGGCTCCTGAAGATAAAAACATTCAGACCCTTTCCATCTGAGGAGGTAAGAAGTGCCTTACAGGGTGTAGGTAAAGTAGCCGTTATAGATCGCAATATCTCATTAGGAAAAGAGGGCATCTTCTGCCAGGAGGTAAAATCAGCACTCTACAACTCAAAAGTCCGACCACCTATATATGGTTATATAGCTGGTCTTGATGGCCTTGATGTTACTCCGGAAATCCTTGAGGGCATTGCCATGGAGGTCATGAATAAGGAGAAACCCGACGAGGTGCCTGTATGGGTGCAATAAAGGCAGGGGTAATGAAAATGGAAGATGAGAAAATGATGGTTGACTTGATGAGGTCGGGGCATATGGCTTGCCCAGGATGTGGGGTTGTCATTGCCATGAGGCTTGTACTCCGGGCACTCGGCAGAAAAACAGTAGCAGTTCTTATACCCTCATGCTCTTCGATCATTGCTGCTACCTATCCTAACAGTTCATTAAAGGTTCCTGCTTTTCACGGCACGTTTGAATCAGCAGCACCAACAGCCGCAGGGATATCCTATGTACTTAAACTGCAGGGAAAAGATGACATATCGGTGGTGGCCTTTGCTGGTGATGGTGGAACCTTTGACATAGGGCTACAGGCCCTCTCGGGCACCGTGGACCGAAACGAACACTATATTTACGTATGCCTTGACAATGAGGCATATATGAATACCGGAATTCAGGCAAGTTCTGCAACCCCCGAGTGTGCATGGACAATTACCACGCCACTAGGTAGGTCTGCCAGGAAAAAGAATATCATGGAGATAATGGCAGCCCACAGGATCCCCTATGCTGCCACAGCCTCAATAGGCTATCCACAGGATCTCATGGAAAAAGTCCAAAAGGCGAAGGATATTCGGGGGACTAAATTTATCCACGTCCTTACCCCATGTCCCACAGGATGGAGGATGGCAGAAAATCTAACGATAAAATCCGCAATGTTATCGGTAGAGACAAGGCTGTTTCCCCTTTATGAGGTGTTTAATGGCAGAAAATATGCGATAACCTATGAGCCTCAGGGCTTACCTATCAATGAATATCTTCAGATTCAGGGAAGATACCGCCACCTACAGGAGGAACAGATAGCACATATGCAGGCGCAGATTGATGAGGAATGGGAGAATCTTAAAAAAAGGTTGCAGATTCATAATGATGACCTGATAGCCAGAGAATCGTAACCAGATACGAGGAGGTCTTATGAGTTACTATTTGAACTATGAAGGGGGCAGAATAAATTTTTCCCTGCCGTCGGGTTGGAATGTACTTGCCTGTGAGGATTGCTCATCTGTGCCTGAGGTACAAGATGTTGAAAAAGAGATTGAGCGGGTCCTTGATAGTCCTATTGGGTCTCCACCTCTTGAGGAACTTGTAAAACCTGGTATGGATGCAGTAATTCTTTTCGATGACATTCAGCGTCCGACACCGGCTCACCTTGCATTTCCCCACATATTGAATCGACTTAACAGGGCAGGGATCCCCGACGAACGAATAAGCGCTGTGTGCGCACTAGGAACCCACCCTCTTCCTACCCATGAACAACTTGAAAAAAAGACTGGAAAAGAGGCATCCATGCGCCTTCAAGGCCGGGTCTTTAACCATGACCCTTATTCCACTGAAAACATTCTCATTGGCAGAACAGGAAGGGGAACAATAGTTGAGGTAAACAGACTCGTTGCGCAAAGCGATCTGATTATTGGTATAGGAGAATGCATGCCCCATCCTTTTTCAGGATTTGGTGGTGGATGCAAAATCATTATGCCTGGAGTGTCATCATATCGCGCTGTCGCTGATCATCACTATACATGGATGCGTCACCGGAACAGCAAGCTGAATCTACTGGATGGAAACCCTTTTTATGAGGATATTGTGGAGGCAGGACGTTTAAGCAGACTCAGCTTTAAGCTTGATTTCATCATGAATGAAAAACACGGGGTGATTAAGGCATTTGCAGGCGACCCTGTGGAGGCGCACAAAAAGGCCTCGGGGTTTGGCGCATCTCTCTATCTTATTCCCTTAGCCAAGAGACCTGATGTGGTGATAACATCAGCGGCTCCACTCGAAATAGGTGTTAACGCCACGAAATCACTACTTAACGCCAGTTTTGCTGTGAGGACAGGGGGTACCATTATTTGGGTGGCTTCACAAAAAAATGCCGGCCCAATCATGCCACTTATTGAACAGATGGCTACTAAAGAAACTGCAAATGAATACCATCATCGATTGATCCGGGGCGATATCCCTGACCAACTAAAAACTTTTGGGATCTCATTTATTATGATGGTGGTTTTCTTTAAGGAGTTATCAGAGAAGTTCAACGTTATTCATGTGACGGAGGCATTGACAAAAGAGCAGGTAGGTATGATGAACTTTATGTACGCCCCAACTATTGATGAGGCAATATCGACCACGTTCGAAAAAATGCCCACAGCCGATGTGGCAATTTTTCCATCAGGGGGCAGCGCCATTCCAGATGTAGCGTGAGTTGGTTGGTAGGATGCAATAGACAAGATAGACACTACAGAAGAGATAACATTATAAAACACAACGCAGACAAAGCCGGGGCTACCAATTTCAACCAATAAACCCAAAAAATCTTTATTTTATAAGGAGGGGCAGGCAGATGCGCATTTAGCGCGCACCTGCCCTCTGTGTATAGACCTTATAGTCTGTATTGAGAATATTTTTTGCGCTTTCATCAAGGACATCTGTTATGAAAGGTATTTTTGTCTCCCTCTCAGTTTCACGATTTCCTGAAAATATATCGTTTCTTGATATTTCAGGAAGGCTGAACTTTCGGGCACCCGCCATAAGTTGCTGGATACCTGCTGCAAGTTTGTCGGCAAGCGTCCACATGGCAATAGCACCAAATGGTATATTCTTCATCTCATCCTCTCCAACCTTCTTTTGGACATCATAATATCCTGCAAATATCTCCTCTGGCGTCGAGCCTAGTTCCTTTATTGCTGGTGCAAGATCATCCCAATTACCATTTATTATTTTCTTCCTCTCAGGTCTTAAAACACCCTCAATGTTTGAACCAACAAAGCCTGGTATCATAACCGCCCTGCCCATGCATATAAGTTTTGTAAATGGTGCACCAAGTGCAAGGGCTTTAAAGATATGGTCCTCTCTTGCCAGACCACCTGCAAAGGCGATATCAACAACCCTCTCACCCCTCGAGGCAAGTATAGATGCATATTCGTATGCTTTAGAATGAAGAAGTATAGAGGGCACCCCCCATGTCTCCATCATGTTCCAGGGGCTCATACCTGTTCCACCGCCTGAACCATCAATTGTTAACAGGTCAAGCCCTGCATCAGAGGCGAATTTTATTGCCATAGCAAGTGCCTCCATGCCATATGAACCTGTTTTTAATGAAATCCTCTTAAATCCGATTCTACGGAGATGCTCAACTGAACCTATAAAATTCTCACGGACTACCTCTGGCGATGGTAAGTCTGTATAACCAAGCCTGCTATGACGGGCGAATGCCTTTAATGCACCGCTCTCAAATGCCTTCTGAACCTCTGGTTTTGTTGGATCTGGGTCTACCACATAACCTCTATCTTTCAAAAAAAGGGCGTATCCGAGGCTGTCTACCTGAATCTCACCCCCAATATCCTTTGCACCTTGACCCCACTTGAGTTCTATTATGACTCTTGCCCCATATTTATTGATAACATATTCAGCGACACCATTTCTCGTGTCCTCTACATTCATCTGGACAATTATGGCACCATATCCATCAAAATAACGAAGATATGTTTCAATCCTTCTATCGAGTTCCGGAGCCTTCGTTATCTTACCGTCTTTTATAACCGCCTCTCTATCAATACCCACTACATTTTCACCTACAACTATAGGTATACCGATGAGGGCTGCACCTATGGCAAAGGAGTCCCAGTATTTTGCCGCTATAAAGGTTGACCCTAGTGCCCCAGTCATAATAGGTATTCTACATCTTGTCTTTACCTCATTTCCGAATTCTGTCTCAATGTTAACGTTGGGAAATATGCAGTCATCGGGTGAGTTAGAAAGCCCGTTAGCCAGTCCATATGCACCATAATTGTAACCCTGTATCCTAAGAGAATTGTAGGATACACCTATATGGCATGTGTTTGCACTGCCTGCGGTAATTGTTCCAAAATCCCTCGGATATAGTATCTTTCTTCCCTTTAGGCTTGAAAGCCATGTCTCACATCTCCCTTTGCAGTCAGCCCTACATAGAGTGCATAATCCTGATTCGGCAGGATTACCACGGTTTACAGTTCCAAGAGCATCATTTGATTTTTGCCATTCCATTTTAATATCTCCTCTGTCTTTTAAATACGGTAATCAATTACCAATTATATGGTAATTGATTACCGTTAAAAATATTCTATTTTAGGCTAAAATAACAGTTGAAAAAATAAATGTCAAGTAAAAATTGAGTTTATAAACAATAAAAATTTATTGTAATTCACAAAAACTGTTATTATAATTAAAAAGATGGCAATATTGCCGCTAAAATAAAAAATTATTGCCAATTAAGAAAAGGATGATCCATGGATAGAAAAAATAAAAAAAGGTAGGGGCAATAATAATCGGTGATCTTAATCCTGTTTCTATTATTGAGTATAATGGGGGTCGGGCATATTCAAGGGCAATGGCAGGGTTTATTGATGTTAGCAGACTTTTTAGATACGAAGCGATGAAAGAGAGGATAAAAAAATTTTTATGATTTTAGAGAGGGGCTTGGAAGATGACCTCATTTGAACCTATAACAACTGGAATAGACAGTCTTGATGTGGTCTTAAATAGACTAAGGATGGGTGATAATGTAGTCTGGCAAGTAGAAAATATGGATAGTTATAGGCATTATGTCAGACCTTTTGTTCAGAAGAGGATTGATGAGGGACGAAGGGTTATCTATATGAGGTTTGCTGAGCATGACCCCCTCTTCCAACAGCATGAAAAAGTTAAAATTTATCAATTGGACGCGAACAGCGGTTTTGAGACATTTACAACTCAGGTATATAATATTATATCTCGGGAAGGGAGGGATGTATTTTATGTATTCGATTGTCTTTCCTCTCTTCTTTCAGTATGGGCAAATGACCTTATGATAGGTAATTTTTTTGTTATTATGTGCCCCTATCTCTTTGAATTAAATACAATTGCACATTTTTCCATTCTAAGAGGGCATCATTCCTTTAAGACTATTGCCAGGATAAGGGAGACGACCCAGCTTCTTATTGAGGTGTATAATTATGAGGGTAATTATTATATCCACCCATTAAAGGTCTGGAATAGATATTCTCCAACCATGTTTCTCCCCCATCTTGAAGAGGATAATGAGTTTGTGCCCATAATAAATAGCGTAGATGCAACCCGGTTGTTTTCAGATATTTCAGAGAGGGAGGCAATGAGCGCAAAAAGACATCTTGATTACTGGGACAGGCTTTTTTTAAAGGCTGAGGATATCCTTAAGGGCACATCTAATCCTGATGGGCATAGGGAGATGATAGATGAGCTATGCAGGATCATGATAGCAAGAGAGGGCAGGATGTTTGAGCTTGCAAGGAAAAATTTCGCCCTTGAAGACCTTTTAAATATTAAATCTCGACTTATAGGGACAGGTTTTATAGGAGGCAAGGCAGTAGGGATGCTTCTGGCAAGAAAGATATTAGAGGGGGACAAATGGCTCAGCTGGAATCAATATCTTGAGCACCATGATTCATACTATATAGGCTCAGATATCTTTTACACATATATAGTACAGAATGGTTTATGGAAACTTAGGATGGAACAGAAAACAAAAGAGGGTTACTTTGAAGCTGCAGAGAGATTAAGGGAGGGTATGTATAAAGGGACCTTTCCTGAAGAGATAAAAGAGCAATTTCAGCAGGTTATAGAATATTTTGGACAGTCTCCAATAATCATCCGCTCCAGCAGCCTCCTTGAGGATGCCTTTGGAAATGCCTTTGCTGGTAAATATGAGAGTATCTTTTCTGTAAATCAGGGTTCGCCTGACGAAAGATATAAAATATTTGTAGAGTCTGTAAGGCAGGTGTATACAAGCACTATGAGCGAGGATGCCCTGACCTACCGTCTCCAGAGGGGTCTTGATATGCTTGATGAACAGATGGCCTTGCTTGTCCAGAGGGTATCTGGGACATACAGAAAGTATTACTTTTTTCCTGATGTCGCAGGTGTAGGGATATCTTATAATACCTTTGTATGGAAACAAGGAATGGACCCAACATCAGGGATGCTAAGACTTGTTCTGGGACTCGGAACAAGGGCAGTAAACAGGGTTGAAGAGGATTATCCAAGAATCATTGCCCTTGATAGCCCTTTATCTAACCCTAGCGCAGCCATGGAAGATAAAAGAAGATTCTCCCAACACTACATAGACCTACTCAATATAAAAGAAAATAGATTTGAGACAACCCTTTTCCTTGATAAGATAGAGGAGGATGTTAGTATAAGGCTTGATCTTTTCGGTTTGCCTGACCATGAGTCCACAGAGAAGATGAGGGAGATGGGGAGAAAGAAACGGGAGATATGGATACTGACATTTGATAATCTTCTAACGAGGACATCTTTTGCAGGTGTTATGCACAGAATGATGAAAAAGCTGGAGGAGGTATACAATTATCCTGTAGAGATAGAATTCACTGTAAATTTTACCCGTTATAATGATTACAAAATAAACCTCCTCCAATGCAGACCTCTTAAAACAAAAGGTATAGACAAACGCATTGAGATACCGGAGGGGATTGGGCAGGATAAGATATTGTTTCAGTCTGAGGGACATTTTATGGGTGGTAGTATCTCAAAGCCCATTAAGAAGATTATATATGTAAATCCATTTAAATACAGTAGCTTATCTCTTTCCGATAAACATGGTATCGCCCGTCTCATAGGTAGATTGAATAGACTCATAAAAAATAGGGATGAGGACCCTGTGTTGCTTATCGGCCCTGGTAGATGGGGGACAACGACACCATCCCTTGGGGTCCCTGTAAGATTTTCTGAGATAAATAATTTTACTGCCATAGGCGAGTTTGCTTATATTAATGGAAATCTACTACCAGAGCTATCGTATGGAACACATTTTTTTCAGGATCTGGTAGAAACAGATATATTTTATCTAGCCCTTTTTCCTGACAATTCTTCTGTATTCTTTAATAGAGATCTTATAGAGGGTTTCAAAGATATTTTAGAGGGCCTCATAGAAGAGGGGGCTAAATATCAAGATGTTCTAAAGGTTTATGACACATCCTGGACAGATGTGAGATTAATGGCAGACATTATATCTCAGAGGCTTATATGTTTTTTAAGACCTTAAAAAGGTAAGCCTTAAAAAAAACCGTTTTACAAGTTTTTGAAAAGATTATGTTTTATTGAAAAAGAAAAGAACTTATTGCCTCATTAAAACCCTGAAGTCTTGAATATTCAAAGAGTGTGGACATCGCCATGCTTTCTGTAAATATGCCTGACTCCTCAACAGCCGCTATGGGATTCAATCCGCCTACTATTATCATGCCAACCTTGTCAACGCCTACAGGGATATCCAGTAGGGGTTGATTGGGTTTACCGAAAATAATTATTCCGTCAATCCCTTTTGCTGACATCTTTTCTGTAAGGCCCTCTGCCTCATTGAGGCTTACTATAGGTATCTCCCTGAAGCTTGCCAGTATCTTTCCTGATGATGATTTTACTGCCCCTGTCACATCTGTCATCCTACCCTTTATAAATATCTCAAGGGGATCAATGGATGAACCCTCATAGCTTATCAGGGCGGTGAACCTTGACGGGTTTCTATCCACTATCTCTAAAACACCTCCATATCTTGAGGTAACAGGTATCCCTGCCTTGAGAAAGATGCCATTCATGGTTATACTGCATATTGTCCCTATACCGACACACCCCTTTGGAATGATTATATCTCCAATGCGTTCACCGCCCTTTGCAATCTTTATCCTGTTGCCCATTGCATATCTTGAGGTAAAGACCTCTGTCATGATCTTGAAGGCCTCTTTTATCTTTTTTTCAGGAAAAAATGATATATTCAATATAACGTTGCCCTTTAATGTATCGAGATTAAAATCAGTGAGATAGGCGAGGCTATCGATCTTGTTTATAATAAAGTTCACCCTCTCGGATACAAAGGCATGGTTGAGCTCCTCCCTGCCTGTCTCAGTTATAATTCTGCCTTTTTTGCCCTGTACCTGGGTCATACCTTTTTCATCAAGCATCTTTAGGTAATATCTCACGGTTCTTTCGGACAGATCGATCCCATAGGATAGAAGTTCCTTTGCAAGCTCTGTGGAGCCAACAGGTTTCTGATGTTTATCAAGGATCCTAAGAATGGTGAACATAATCTTGTTCATTAAAGAATCCCATAAGCAAGCATTGCCTTGGCGACCTTAAGAAAGCCTGCTATGTTTGCACCGAGCACATAATCACCTTTTTTGCCATATACCTCTGATGCATCAAGGCATGCCTTGTGGATTTTTTTCATTATATTGAGTAGCATCTTATCCACCTCTTCCCTTGTCCATGATAATTTGAGGCTATTCTGGCTCATCTCAAGTCCTGAAACTGACACACCGCCTGCATTTGCAGCCTTACCAGGGCCAAAGAGGACATTATTGGTCTGGAATATCCTTATTGCCTCTGGTGTTGAAGGCATATTAGCACCCTCTGCAACACAGATACACCCGTTCTTCACTAGTGCCTCGGCATTTTTGCCGTCAAGTTCATTCTGGGTTGCACAGGGAATGGCTATATCTACCTTAAGACCCTGTTCCCTTATAACATCCCAGACATTATTTCCTATATAACAGACTGTTCCAAATCTGTCAGCATATTCTTTTATCCTGCCCCTCCTTATATTTTTTAGTTCCATCATAAATTCATATTTCTCCCCGCAAACGCCCTCCTCATCCACTACAGTGGCGCTGGAATCGCATAGGGTTATTACCCTACCACCAAGTTGATTCACCTTTTCCACAGCATACTGCGCCACATTACCTGAACCACTAATGGCAACAATCTTGTCTTTGAAATCAAGTCCTCTTGTGGCAAGCATCTCTGCGGCAAAATAGACAGCCCCGTATCCTGTTGCCTCAGGTCTTATAAGGCTTCCGCCGTATTCTATCCCCTTACCCGTGAAGACACCTGTGTGTTCATTCATAATTTTTTTATAGTAACCGAACATATATCCTATCTCTCTTCCTCCAACGCCAATATCACCAGCCGGGACGTCTGTTTCAGGGCCTATATGCCTGAAGAGCTCCCTTGTAAAGGCATGGCAGAACTTCATGACCTCATTATCTGACTTGCCCTTGGGGTCAAAATCAGAACCGCCTTTTGCACCCCCCATGGGGAGTGTGGTAAGGGAGTTTTTAAAGATCTGTTCAAATCCAAGAAATTTTAAGATGCCCAGGTTTACTGAAGGATGAAAGCGAATCCCACCTTTATAGGGCCCTATGGCATTATTGAACTGCACCCTGAAGCCCCTATTTACCTGAACCTCTCCTCTGTCATCAACCCATGGAACCCTGAATATTATTGTCCTATCAGGCTCAACTATGCGGTCGTATATCTTTGCCTTGACAAACTCAGGGTGTTTTACCTCTGTGGGCTCAAGGGACTCCATAACCTCTTCTACTGCCTGATGAAATTCTGGCTCATTGGGATCCCTCTGTTTTACCTTTATTATTACATCTTTTACGACTGACATAAAACCTCCTATTCTCTATTTATTTTAGTATGTTTCTAACTAAAAGACCTTTCAAGATAATAACGGAGTAGATGAAATCTATCCCTGAGCTCTACATTATTATGATCCCTCTCCCATATCTCTTCTATCTCCTTGAGAACCTTCATGGCCTTATCTCCTATTCCTTCTTGCCACTGTCTCTGTTGTTCTGTGCAGGCACTTACTTCATTAGGTATTTCATCCCTTTCTATTGTTTTATATGAGACACCATTCAATTTTTTTAAAAATAAAACCTTAGCTGTTGAATCCATATCTCACCCCTTAAAAAAGACTTGAGACTTTTTTAAAATCTCTTACCTCGGGCACACCTCAAGTTCCCTAACTCCCCTGTTCTGGCAATATCAATTTAATGCCTTAACAAGGTTGGGCAAGCTTTAATGAATAAAACTTAAAAACCTAAATTTTACAATAAGGTGTTGGATATTAATTCACTAGGTTATTTTACTATATTAGTTATAGGTAAAAATACTATAATCCTTGGAAAACCTTATTTATTTACCATCTACCCAATGGATAGCATGCTTAAGGAGCTCTGTTGAACTTTTTAGATTAAGTTTTTCTTTTATATTTGCGCGGTAAGAGTCAACCGTTTTTACACTTACACGGAGCGTATCAGCTATCTGACGGGTTCTATAACCCTGACCAATGAGATTAAAGACCTCCAGCTCTCGATCACTCAGGATCTCCATGGGTGAATTCTTTTCTGAGTGTTTACTATCTATAAATTTTTTCACTATATTTGCACTCACATCCTCGCTGATATAAAGTTCGCCCCTTATGACCTTTCTTATGGCCTCCAACATCCTTTCTATTGCCTCCTGTTTCATGATATAGCCCCTTGCCCCTGCCCTCAGGGCACGCTCTGCAAATAAGGACTCATCATGCATGGAGACAACAAGCATAGGTATATCCTGATAACGCTCTTTTATCTTTTTTATAAGCTCTATTCCATCTATTCCCTTTAAAGATATGTCTATTATTGCAAGGTCTGGTTTTATTTTTTTGAGGATCTCCAGGGCTGAGTGTGAGTCTTCTGCCTCTCCTGAGACAAGGAGGTCCTCTTCTTGATTAATAAGCTGTGTGAGCCCCTTACGGACAATAGGATGGTCATCTACGATGAGGATTTTGTATTTTTGTTGCCTCTGAATGTTAGTGATTTTTTTATTCACCCCTTCTCCTTAATCTTAAATGCGCAGGTCACTGTTGTCCCTCTTAATGCACCTTTTCTTATATCAAGGGATGCACCTATTAAACCTGCCCTATATTTCATTATGCTTATTCCCATGCCATGATAATCTTTTGGTCCCCTGCGAAAAGGCCTTCCATTATTTGTTATAGTCAGGGTTGCCCCATCTTGTTTGCTCTCAAGGCAAATTGTGATTTTGGTTGCCCTACCATGTCTTATGGCATTATTTACTGCCTCCTGGGTTATTCTATATAGATGGGTTGCCATGATGTTATCATGAATAAGAAATGGTTCTTCATATTGGAACCTGCATGAAATGCCAAAAAGCCTTTCAATATTATTGGCAAGATCATCAATGGCAGTGGTGAATCCATGTGCCTCGAGTCGCACAGGATACAGACCTCTTGCAAGGCTCTTTGTCTTTGTTATAGCATCATCTATCAGATGGACTATCTCTTCTATGTCTTTAAACTCTTGAGAAGATCTTGAGGCAGTCTTCTTCTGAATGCCCTTGCATAGAAAGGCTATCCCTGCAAGCTGTTGAGAAAGGCTATCATGGAGATCCTGACCTATTCTCTTTTGTTCCCATTCGCTTACCTCAAGCACCTGTCTTTCAAGGAGTTTTCTTTCTATTATCTCACCTATACGTTTTGCGATAACATCTATGAGATAGCGTTCCTCCTTGAGAAAAGGCCCCTCATAAGATTCAGGCTTCTCTTCAAGATAATATACCTCAAGAGAGCCTACCTTTTTGCCTTTTACAATTATAGGAGAGGATTGTCTCCATGGGGTGTCCTGAAAGTTCTCTGTGGTGAATATATTATCATCAAGCACTATCCTGGCGCATGTTATATCTGGATATTGCCATGCAGGGGGTATGATGTTCACTATACCAGGGAGTATCTTTTCAAGAGAGATTCCATATTTTTCCACAAGATAGGATATCTTATAGAGACAGTTCAGTTCCTTGACTCTTTCGCCAAGGGCATGGGTCTTTTTTTGAAGTAGAGATCTTATATGTCTTTGTCTTAACTCAGTTTTTTTATGCCTTGAGATCTGGTTGTTGAGTCTTTCGATCTTTTTTAATAGTCTTGCCGTCTCTTTTTCCGTGTCTAACATGCCTAAATATCTATTATAGAATATTTTGCAGGTATTAAAGACTCAGGGATTAGGTCGTTATAACCTCTTTTATCCAGGGAAACTGCTCCTTCAATAGTTTTTCCACCCACAGACCGAGGGCAAAATCACCGCATCATGTAAGCTTTCCACCTATAAGTTTAACAAATACAGTGCCTTTTTCTTCATTAACGTCTATTAACTCGCCATAACCCTCTGCAAGCTCATCAAGTTTAGGCTTCAATTCCTCAAGGGCATCTGCTAATTCTTTTTTTATATCCATTTCGAAAATAATTATTTATTATTTCAGCTCTTTTGTCCAGAATAATTTATCCAGTTTCATAGCGCCTCAAGTTTGTAATTAATCAAGTTCTCGTAGATGGAATAATAATGCGCTTGAGAGCATAATCAGAACCCCAAGGATTGTGATACCGAGTCCAAAGCTATAGTGGTCACCGGCAACGCCAAGGAGATAAGGTGCTATCCCGCCCCCGACAAGGATACTTAATGCCAAAACGATTCCAGTTGCTAGGCTCCTCAACTCCCTATTAAATAATCTGGCAATAGCAACTAGCCCTATAGGAAAAAATCCTGTTATAAATATAGCCTGCAGAAAAAGTATCAACCCAATATATCTTACACCTATTATCCCAAGTAGTATTGTAAAGATACTGGTAATAAATAGCATAATAAACATAAAATACCTCAAGTTGAATCGATCAACAGCAAAACCGCAGGCAATTGCCACCCCAATGGAGCCAAGTCTGGATATGCCAAGAATAGTATTTGCGTAACCCATACTTAAATTTAACTCCTTTGTAAGATATAGAGGGGTGATAGAATATATACCGAGATTTGCGCTTGCGCCGAATATCCATATAATAGCCACCAACCAAAGGGAGCGCCTTTTAATTATCTGGCTAAACATTGCTTGGGGGGGATTGCCTATTTTAACCTCATTACATATAAAATAAAAAACAATTGCGCATAGGAGAAAAAGAAATCCATAGACTACAAAAATCCCTCGCCACCTAGAAAACTGGAGGAGAAAAAGGGCAATAAGAGGGGTTGCAAAGATGGCAATTGAAGAGCCGGAATCGTGGATTGATATAGCCTTGCCCCAGGCTTTTTCTTCATAGTATTCAGTAATAAGTGGTATTGCAGCTGGAAGATATAATCCCACAGAAAAACCTAGGAGAAAGGCAAAAAGATAGAGGAGGATGAAGGTGTGGACAAAAGGTATCAGAAAATTTACTATACTCAAAAGAGCAAGGGATAGGACAATGGATTTTTTATAGCCAAACCTGCCTGAGAAAAAACCTGAGATAAGGACTCCTAACCCATATCCTCCAGAAAGGAAGATGAAGATACTACTTGCCTTCGCATGGGCAATCGTGAATTCATCTTCAATGATTGGCAATATGGGCGAAAAGAGCATCCTTATAGAAAAATTAATGAACCAGATAAACCATAGGAAAAGAAGGAAGATAAAGCCTTTACCCCTAATAGTATATGCCATATATTCTCAATAATGGTTTATATCTCAGACACAGATAATTAGAAAAAACTCAGTTTTACAGATTTTTCTTTCAACTATCCAGGGTCATAGATCGGTTTATCCGAATCTATACTGGACACCATATTCACCTTTCGGATACTGCCACTCAATAGCACCCTCTATACATGCAATCTTACATGTCCCGCATTCAAGACAACCTGCAAACTCTACCACCACCTCATTGCCCTCTTCATTGAATGTATAGAGATGTCCAGGGCACACAAAAAGACAGTATTTTATCCTGCACCTTGACCGACATATCTCATGGTTTATCTTTATATGGCTCTCCTTGTCTGTTCTGAATGCGTCAAGGGCAAGCTTTTCATCTATTCTCATATCCACCTCAGATATTTTTGATGCTGTAGAGTTCTTTAAGCCTTCTAAAGCTTAACATGCCAGATGATTTCAATTCCCTCCATAAGGTCTGGCCTATCCTGTCCTTTGGCTGATCACCAAACCACATAACCTTTTCTATAAACTGGGGGAAGTATTTTGGATAGAATGTAAAGAAGGCATCATTATCGAGAAACTCAGGCATACCCCTGCAGCTTAGCATATCCTTCAAGACAAAGGTCTCTTTAAGCCTTGCCTCATATGATGATAGTGTTCGGGCAGAATAATCACCCACCTGCCTTGCCATAAGTATTGTCTCCGCAGCTATTATGCCTGATGCAATAGCAAACTCCATCCCTCTTACTGTTACCCCCATATTCAGCGCAAGGCCTGCAGCATCACCTGTCACAAGTATACCATTGCCATATAGCTTTGACAGATTATCATAACCTCCTTCGGGTATTATATGGGCTGAGTACTCTACTAGGCTGCCCCCTTCTATCAATCTCTTTATCTCATATCTCTCCCTGAAGTTATCGAGTAGCGTATGCACCTCAAGGGTGGGTGCCTTCTCCATCAATGCCCTTATACCTACCACAATCCCCATGGATATTGTATCCCTATTGGTGTATAGAAAACTGCCCCCGAATATTCCTTTTGTCACGTCACCAACTAAGAGGTGTGCACAGCCCTCATCTTTTTCCACATTGAATCTGTCATTTATTTTCTCCTCAGATAGCTCTATTACCTCTTTAATCCCTACAGCATAATTTCTGGGCTTCATTTTCTGCCTAAGCCCTGCCTTCTCTGCAATAAATGACAGGACGCCGTCAGCAGCAACAACCACATTTGCCGGGATATCCTCTTCCCCTGATCTAATGCCTGCTACTGCATTATCTTCCCAGATAAGGTCATCAACCCTATTCTTGGGGATAACATAAACCCCCTTCTCCATAAGCCTCTCAGAGAGCCATCTGTCAAGGTTTGCCCTCAAGACTGTGTAGCTATGCCGTGTGTTTCTAAACCTATCACCTGTAAAGTCCACATTGAGTGAATTATTTTCACCCATAAGACTCCATCTTTCACGGACAACCTTTCTCTCCAAGGGCGCATCTTCAAGCATATCACCTATGAGGGATCTTATAGGTTCCAGATAGAGCCTTCCGCCTGTTACGTTCTTGCTTCCAGGAAAGTCCCCTCTCTCAAGGACTATAACCTGGAGGTCATTTTCTGCAAGCTTGTATGCACAGGCAAGCCCGGATAATCCCCCTCCAACTATCACTACATCTATTTTCTCCACATTATGCCTCTTGTTTTAAGGATTCAAGACCCTTTTTCAGTACTGGGAGTATGTTGAACAGGTCATCGACTATCCCATAATCTGCATACTGGAATATAAGGGCATTAGGGTCTTTATTTATGGCAACGATAACCTTTGATGTATCCATACCCATTGTATGATGCAAGGCACCTGATACACCACAACCTATATATAACTTAGGCGATACTGTTTTGCCGCTCTTGCCCACCTGATCCTCATAATCACGCCATTTACTGTCTACTACAGCACGGGATGCACCGACCCTTCCACCCAGGATCTCAGCGATATCCTCAAGGAGTCTGAAATTTTCCGGTCCCTTCATACCCCTGCCGCCACATATGATAACATCAGCCTCCTGGAGATCAACTTTTTTCGATGTGCCTCTATCTACCTTTATTACGTTTATCCTTGAATCCATCTGAAGGTCTGCCTTTTCCTCAATAAGCTCGCCGATCCCCTGCTTTTTCTCTATAGAAAAAGAGTTTGGCCTGAATGTAATAAGGGATGTAGGCGCATTCTGCGTGGATACCCATGATATTATCCTGCCGCCATATATGGGTTTTTTTATCTTTATCCCATCTTCCTGAAGCTCTATCCCCACTGCATCGGATACAATAGGCGCCTCAAGCCTTGCTGCAAGCCTCGGGAATAGGTCTTTTCCTGTTATAGTTGATGCACCAAAGACAAGAGAGGGGTTATATTTTTTTATTAGATACCCCAGGGCATCTGTAAAGGTGTCCCATCTATAGTCTTTCAAAGCCTCCATATCCATAGACAGGACTTTATCCGCAAAGGGTTTTACCCCTTCTGTGATATCTTGAATACCGGAACCCAATACAATGGCATATAGTGTTGATGATAGTTTTTCTGCAAACTCCCTGCCTTTTGAGAGGAGTTCAAAACTTGACTTGCGTATGGAGCCATCCTTGCATTCTATAAAAATAAATATATCCTTTGACATAGATTATCTCCTTAACTATAGAACTTTTGCTTCTTCTCTTAGTAACTGGATGAGCTTTTTAACCTTTTCCTCGGGTGTTTCACCTTCAATCACCCTTACTGGGGGTCTTCCCTTTGGCGTCTCATAGGATATTATCCTTATCTTTGAGGCATTTTTATCTATTACCTCTTTTGCCAGCCCAAGGGTTGTCGGGTCTATAACTGGTATATTTGCCTTCATTGCCTTCATAACCCCGGTTATCAGGGGAACCCTTGGTTCATTAATACCCTTTTGTGTTGTAAAAAGGGCAGGCAGCATAACCTCCTTGGTTTCTCTGCCCCCCTCTATATCGTTTTCAACGAGCATTTTTTTTTCATCAACCACATCGAGCTTTGTAATTGCACTGACATGGGGTATCTTTAAAAATTCTGCCACCATGACTCCGATATTTCCATTTTCATCATCTATTGCCTGTTTGCCGCAGAGGATCAGGTCAAAACCCTCTTTTTTTGCAAACCCCGCAAGTATTTTTGCTGTAATTAGGGGGTCTTCGGTATCCAAGTCTGTGTTATCTATGAGATATGCCTGGTCAGCACCCATCGCAATGGCTGTCCTCAATGCCTCTATAGCCTTTTTTCCACCGTATGTGCATACAGTTATCTTCGTTTCCTTTATCTTGCCCTTTAATCTTATTGCCTCTTCTACGGCGAATTCGTCAAAAAAATTGAGATTAAACTTATTTTCAATCTCCAGAGATTTGTTATCGCTTTTTATAAGTATTCTTGCCTCAGGGTCAGCTACCTGTTTGATAAAAACCAGAATATTCACCTTTATGCCTCCTTATTTTAAATCAAATTCCTGGTCACTAATGGAATCTTATAGTTTTCCAATAATGTTTCTGCCTATAAAATCCTTTAATACCTCATGGGTGCCGCCGCCATATAGAAGAAATCTTGCATCCCTAAAATATCTCTGTGGTGTATATTCATAGGCAAAGGCATTGGCACCATAGATCCTTGTTCCCTCATCAACAACCTTCAGGCATACCTCAGTGGCAAACATCTTTGCCTCTGCAGCTATGAGCCTGCTGTCCATCCCCTCTTCGACCATCCATGCCCCATAGTATATCATAAGCCTTGCGGCATTCATGAGCGTGTCCATATCAGCAAACTTTTCCCTGATAAGCTGATAATTGCCTATAGGTTTACCAAAGGCAACCCTTTTTTTAGCAAATTCAAGGGCCTCATTGTATGCACCCTTTGCAATACCCAGTGCCATGGCACCAGTCATAAGCCTCACCTCATCAAGTATGTCGCCCACATACATTACACCTTTGCCAAGCTCATCGCCAAGAAAATTTTCATCAGGTATCCATACATTATCAAAAACCAGTTCACCTGTCACGGTTCCCCTACAACCCAACTTGTTGAGGACCTGACCGCTTGAAAACCCTGGTGTCCCTTTTTCTACAAGAAAGAAGTTTAGACCCTTTAGCCCCTTGGAGGGGTCAGTGGTGGCTAAAACAGTACAGAAATCACAAATAGGTCCATTTGTAATCCACATCTTTGTTCCGTTTATCCTCCAGCCATTGCCGTCTTTTACAGCTGTTGTCCTTGTTGCCCCTAAGTCTGACCCTGATTGATCCTCAGTGAAACACATGGTGGCAATCTTTTCCCCTCTCATGGCAGGATAGAGACACCTCTCCTTTATAGAATCACTTCCAAACCTATATAAAAAGTATGTTCCCATAAGGATATTCATAATAACACTCTGTGCAAAGCCGACAGAGCCCCTTGCGATCTCTTCATAAAATGTCATACACATAATTTTATCTGCATTCATGCCGCCGATCTCTTCTGGATAACGGAGCCCAAGATAACCGAGGGCGGTAAATTCTCTCCATAACTCCCAGGGGAATTCATCCTTTTCATCTATCTCCTGGGCCTTTGGGACAACCATCCTGTCTACTGTATCTCCAATGACTTTTTTAAAAAACTCCTGCTGTTCTGTTAAAGTAAAGTCCATAATAACCCCTCCTTGGAAGTAAAATGGATAACAATTTTGTATACAATATTTTAATGCAAAATTTTTGTCAAGCAAAATTAAGCTTAATTTTCATGTTTCTATAAAACATCTTAATCTTGTTGACCTCACAGGGTGTTTTAATTTCCTTAGTGCCTTCGCCTCTATCTGCCTTATCCGCTCCCTTGTGACCTCAAAAATCTGACCAACCTCCTCAAGGGTGTGGTCGTATTTCTCGCCAATCCCAAAGCGTTTTCTTATGACCTTTTCCTCCCTTGGTGTAAGGGTTGAAAGGACTGCATTTAATTGAATTACAAGGTCACAATAGATGGCAGTATCCTGGGGTGTAGGTGATGTCTTGTCCTCAACAAAGTCTGCAAGATGTGTATCCTCATCATCCCCTATGGGTGTCTCAAGGGATATGGGTTCCCTTGTTATCCTTAGTGCCTTTCTTACCTTATCCACACTAAAACCCACCCTTTCTGCTATCTCATCAGGAAATGGCTCCCTGCCAAACTCCTGGACAAGCTCACGGGACACCCTTATTATCTTATTTATAGTCTCTATCATGTGGACAGGTATCCTTATAGTCCTTGATTGGTCAGCTAGAGCCCTCGTTATAGATTGTCTTATCCACCATGTTGCATATGTGCTAAATTTATAACCCCTTTTGTATTCAAACCTGTCTACTGCCTTCATAAGCCCTATATTACCCTCTTGGATAAGATCCAGCAATGACAATCCTCTGTTTATATATTTCTTTGCAAGGCTCACCACAAGCCTGAGATTTGATTTAACGAGTTCATTTTTTGCGCTTATACACCTCTTCTCTGCATCCTGTATCTTTCTTAAATAGCCCTTAAGCGCATGGGGTGATATGCCTGATTCAGATTCTATCTTTTGAAGTCTTTTAGTGAGAAGAATTATGTTTTTGTCACTATCCTTTTTTCCTTTTCTCCTTAACCGCTCTATCTCATTCTCAGTCTTTTCGATCTTATCCACATATCGTTTCATCCTCCATACAACCTTATCAATTACCTTCCTCGTAAGATTCATGTCTGTTATAATGCCTTTTATCTTATCCCAATCTTCTTTTGAAAGATTTTTCTTGCTATTATATATGGCTTTTACTGTCTCGAGTTGTATTATTAACTTATCCCTGGAATATTCTAACTCTAATTCAGAGTAATCATCATCATCGACATCCAATGTCACATCCCTGGCAGTTATCTTGGATGCCTTTAGGGCATTAAGAATATTGAAAAGTTCTTTAACAGTCCCTGGAAAGGAGAGAAGAATCTGTTTTACCTCCTCTTTTGCCTTCTCCATCCTCTCTGCTATCTCCTTCTCACCCTCCTTTGTGAGAAGAGATAGGCTACCCATCTCTCTTATGTAGTATCTTACAGGATTCCCAACATCTCCATCATGAAATTCCTCAAATTCTTCACTTAATATCTCCTCAAATCTATCATTAGGTAATATTGGGGCTTCACCGTTTTCACTGATATCAAATATATCAATCTCATCAAAAATATTCTCATTCCTTTCCGCCTTTACTAGAACAGATGAAAACTCCTTCTGTTCTTTGTTTTCATCATAATCAAAAAAATCTTTCACCTTATCAGGCATGGCTACCTCGCTGATCTTATTTTTTTAAAAGTGCTAGGAGCTGCCGTTTCTCATTAAGCAGACCCATAATAACCACATCGTCACCCCTTTTTTCTGCTTCTGACATCCTCTTTGTTATCTTTTCTAACTCCTCTTTTATAAATTTTTTTTCTACATGTCTAAGGTAATCAAAAAATATCTTTTCTAACTCCTCTTGCGTGCCTTCAAATCTGTCGAGGGCAGATTCACAGATAATCTCCCTCAGGTCAGGTTCATCAATGCTGTTTAGAAAGGTATTGACCTCAAAGGTTATTGATTTTTCGTAATGTTCCAATATCTTTCGAAGGGCCTTCTTTATGATGCCCTCTTTTATAAATCTCATCACCTCCCTTTCCTTAAAGAACCCCAAAAGGCCAGGATTATTAATAAGTATCCCGATTACCCTTTTTCCTATAATATCTGTTGTATTCTCTATATCGTAGGCCTCGTGAAATGGTAAGGTACTGGTCTTTTTTCCATCCCAGAAGAGATGCTCCTCTACCTGTGTAAGCTCCGAGATCCTCTTGATGTAGAGGCTTTTTTTTACATTATTCTGTATGTTCTCTATATAAGGCATCACATTTTTTATAAAGGAGAGCTTTCCCTCAAGGCTTTTGACACCACTTTTTTTCATCTCAAAATCAAGATAAAAGTCAAGGATAGGTTTTTTTCCAGACAGGGTATCCAGAAACCTTTCCCTACCATATTCCCTTACAAGGCTATCGGGGTCATGGCCAGGGGGAAGGGCTACAATCCTGGCATTTATATCCATCTCAGAAAAAAGCCCTATCAGCCTCAATGAACTCTTAATACCAGCCTCATCACCATCCAGCATGAGCGTTATATTTTCAGTGTAATTTTTAAGCCTCAATATCTGTTCTTTAGTTATGGATGTGCCCAACGTGGCAACAATATTGTTGATGCCATGGGCATATAGGGATATAAAATCAAAATAACCCTCTACAATATAAACCTCATCAGCATTGCTTATGAATTTTTTAGTTCTATCGATCCCAAAGAGGGATGTCCTCTTGGAATATATGGACGATTCAGGCGAGTTGATGTATTTAGGCATGGCATCCTTTTCTATAGCCCTGCCTCCAAAGGCTATTATCCTCTTGTTTATATCAAATATGGGGATTATTATCCTGCCCCTGAAGATATCGTATACCTCTCCGTTGGCTTTTCTGATGATACCCGTGCCCATCAAAAGGTCATCAGGTATACCTGCATTATTCAAAAGTCTTTTAAAATCAATCTTTCTATCACTATAACCTAATCTGAACTCCTCTATGGTATCCTTGTTAATGCCTCTCTTCAGGAGATACTGAACAGCATGAGGTGAATTATAGAGATTTTTCACATAATACTCTGAGAGCCGCTGCATGGCGTCAAAGAGGCCGGTTCTTCTTGAGCCCGCAGCTTTTTTTAGCCTTATACCATACTGCTTTGCCAATGCCTCTATGGCCTCACCAAAGCTCAAATTTTCGTATTTCATCACAAAATTTACGGCATTCCCACCGGCGTGACAGCCAAAACAATAGAATATCTGTTTCTCTGTGCTTACTGTAAAGGATGGGGTCTTTTCCTGATGAAAGGGACAAAGCCCCACATAATTCTTACCTGCATTTCTGAGTTTTACATATTGAGATACCACATCCAATATATCAACACGGGAGAGTATCTCGTCGAGATCACCCGTCATATAAACTCCAGAATGGTGATGCCTGCATTTCTCTCATCCCTTGTTATGCCCTTTATAAACTTTGTGTCAGCAAAATGTTCCATCACAGCATTCATTAATCTGCCTGTGCCTATACCATGGAGTATTCGGATCTTATGGACACCCTGAATAAGTGCCCTGTCCACAAATCTGTCAAGTTCCCTTAGTGCCTCTTCAACCCTCATACCCATGATATTTATCTGTGGTTCATTTATATGTTCATACTCCACTTTTACCTCTGACGTTTTGTTGGATATTGTCTTCAATTCTGCCCCTGAAAGTCTTGCGATAAAGCCCCTGTTTATCTTTGTTCTCAGATTACCCATCACAATCTCTACAGTATCGCTTTCTTCATCTATGTGGGCAACATACCCTCTTGTGCCAAGGTTTTTTATCCTTACATAATCCCCTATCTTTATATCCTCATATTCTGTTTTTGTCTCTTTTATGTGTTCCCTTTTCAGTGCAGCAACCCTATGTCTTGCGGCCCTAAGGGATGCCCTATCTTTTTTTGCCATCTCTTTTCTTATCTCTTCGATCTCCATCTCCAACTCATCAAGCCTGGCACGATATTTTTCCTCTAATGACCTCAGATATTCCTCTCTCTTGTCCCTGAGAATGTCCAGCCTCTTCCTAAGATCCTCTCTGAGTCTTCTTGCCTGGAAAAGCTCTTGCTCTGCCTCAAGTTTTTTCTGTTTAAGGGAACCTATAAGCTCATTGAGCATATGTTCCTGTGAACCCAGATATTCATAGCTCTTTTCTATTATCCTTTGGGGAACAGAGATATTCTTTGCCACATTTATGGCATTGCTGTAGCCAGCCAGTCCATAGGTTAATCTGTATCTTGGCGTCATTGTCTCCTGGTCAAAATCTGTAGCAACATTTACGGCGAATGGTTTTGTAAAGCCATATGATTTAAGGAGGTTAAGGTGTGTTGTCACTATAACCCTTGAACCCTTTTCGACAAAGCTATCTATCACTGCCATGGATATGGCGGATGCCTCCTGTGGCTCAGTGTTTCCGCCTATCTCATCTATCAATATTAGTTCATCCCCCTGTGCCCTTTTGTAGAGCTCGCTGATTATCCTCATATGCGCTGTAAAGCTGCTTAATTCCATGGATATATCCTGTTCATCTCCAATTATAGCATAGATACCTGAAAAGAGGGGCACCTGTGGTCTACCTGAAGCAGGTATAAACATGCCTGCCAATGCCATTGCGGAAAGTAGCCCTATAGTCTTGAGTGCGGCTGTCTTTCCCCCTGCATTAGGACCACTTATTATCATAGCCTTTTTTTCCTTCTCCATGAATATATCCACAGGAACCGTCTGGTCTTTTCTGGAGAGGTATATAAATGGATTTACAGCAGCCTTTACATCAATATTAATGCCCTGTGAGACCTCTGGTCTTACACAATTGAATTGGATGCTGAAAAGGGCAATACTGCTATATATGTCAAGCTCCATTATTGCCTCAAGGCTTGCATCTATCTCTTCCCTGAATTTTGCTACATATGCTGTTAGGTCCGCAAGTATCCTTTTCTCTTCTTCTTTCTCTTCATTTTCCAGGATATTTATCGTGTTGTTAAGCTCAATGCACTCCATGGGCTCAACAAAGGAGGTCTTAAGGGAATGGGAGTAATCGTGGACTATCCCCTTTAGCACCTGATTGAAGTTGGGCTTTAATGGTATTACGTACCTACTGTTTCTTATGGCTATATAGAAATCCTGTATAATCGGTCTTACAGTCTCCCTTTCCATTATCTTTTCAAGGATTCTTTTTATCCTCTCCCTGTTCATGTAAAGGTCTGTCCTTATCCTTGAAAGCTCATAGGTGGCTGTATCCTCTATAAGGCCTTCAGCGCTTATTGTCTTGGATATCCTTTGGCTGACTGCAGGCAGTGGCTTGAGCCGTGCCGTTGTATCTATGATAAACTGTTTCTTGCTAAATGTCTTTTTTAGAAAATTTAAGGTCTCCTGGCATGACCTTAAGAAGTCTGCAAGCTGTAAAAGCTCTCTTATCTCAAGGAGGGCATCCCTGATAGATAATTTCTTCAGGATCTCTCTTATGTCAGTGGCATTATATAGGGGGATTTTTCCATCCCATTTTATAACCTCTATAACTGCCTCAATCTTATCCTGACGGGCTGATATTGCCTCTTTGTTGTCTAAGGGTTTTAACTGCGATAAGGAATTACTTATGAAAGGGGTTGTGGAGTAATTATGTAAAAAATCAATTAACCTTGTATAATCAATATATAAAAGTGTTTTATCAATCATAAAGGGCTTTGTGACTACCTATGATGATAGTCTTTTAAGCACCAGTTCGCTCAACACTTTACCGTCTATCCTCCCAGGGTATTTCCCTAATAGAAATTTTATAACCTTGCCCATATCCTTTTTTCCAGTTATCCCAAGGTTTGAAATGGCCTCGTCTATCTCCCTTGTGAGTTCTTCCTCAGACAATGATGTGGGTAAAAGCTCTTTTAAGAGCTCAAGTTCTTTTTCCTCCTTTTCTATAAGGTCCTGCCGATTACCCTTTTTAAATCCCTCTATCGATTCAAGGCGCTGTTTTACTGAGGACCTTACAACAGAAAAAAATTCCTCCTCAGTGATGGGTCTTATCTTCTCGACCTCTTTATTCTTGATAGCTGCAAGGAGCATCCTATAGGTTGATACCTTTACAGTATCCCTGCTTTTAATGGCATCCTTGAGCCCCTGCTCTATCCTGGATTTAAATTCCATTATTAATAGAGACCCTTATCCATTGTTCTTTTGATCTTCTTGAGAGCCCTCTTTTTAGCAGCGAGTATCTTCTTTTTTCTTTTTACGCTGGGTTTTTCATAGTGTTCTCTCTTTTTTATCTCAGAGAGTATACCTGTCTTCTCGCACTGCTTTTTAAATCTTCTTAGGGCACTTTCGAATGATTCTCCTTCCCTGACTATAACCGCTGGCATCCATTTTTCCCTCCCTCCTTGTTAGAAATATATATTTAAAATGTCTATATCCATATCTAAAACTCAACTATTAAAACCTAAACCTATGGTCAAAGTCAATAAATTTCCCCACTCTTTCGGAATGCTTTTTAAAAAGCCCGCTTCCAGCCCATAGCCTTTGGGTGTGTTTAAAAGGCAAAAATTCAATACAAGGACATCAGGGCAGATATAGGGAAAATTATAGATAGCCCTCGAAAAGATTCGATAGTTCATATTCTTTCATTAATATATAACAACCCTTTAGTATAATGTTATTTTAGCCTGTGTTTTCCTTATGTCAAGGGGAAAAATCAGAGGATTATTATCTTATCACCTATTCAGGTTGAATAACCAGGGATGCTGATTTATATTTAATATATGACTGATAAGGAAAGACAACTTATAAATATATATGCAGAACAGGCATTTCATGGTAGTTTATTCCGCCAGCACCTTCCCACCTGTGATTGCGGTAAGGTTTTTGATGAAAAGGAGATTTATAATGCCCCTGGGGTATTTTTGAGGAAGGTGGATGTATTCGGAAAGACCTACACTATGATAGAGCCTATCTGCCCTGTCTGTAAGAAGAGAATACCTGGCAATTATAGCGTACTTAATTAGCAACGCCTGAAGAATAGTGCCTATGTTATTTAACCGGTGAGCCCTTTTCTTATAAACATAACGGCTATACTTGCAATAACCAGGGCAAAGACCTTAGATAGTGCCTCAATAAACTTCTTACCAAGATATCTGAGTATAAGCTCAGAAAACCTAAGAAGCACCCAGCATATTATGAGATTGGCAAGAAGGGATGCGAGAAAGAAATAAAAGCCATAGTTATTTCTTATAATAATCGAGGTGGTGAGGACAGCAGGTCCAGCAAGTAAGGGGACCCCTAAAGGGACAACGCCGAACATGTCATCCTCTATTACTGGTTCCACATGTCCTATAATTATATCCTTAACAGCGATGATGAAAAGCACTACCCCCCCTGCAATAAAGAAATCCCTTATGGCAATCCCAAGATATCTGAGGACATGATTTCCTATTACAACAAAGAGCAGCGTGGTAATAAATGATGTAGTTATGGAATCTCTCAGCTGCTTTTTACGCCTTATACTATCAAGATGGGCTGTAAATTTTATGTAAATAGGCAGTATTCCCAAGACATCAAAGGCCACAAAAAGGGGTATAAAGGAGAGGAGAAATGTATCAAACATAGTCTATTTTAATATATCAGCTATTTTTTTCAAGGTTTAAGTAAGCTTATATACCATTCTATCACAAAGTCTACATAGAAAAGCACAAAAAATAAAAAATAAGACCCCTTTAAGATGTTATAATGGCCACCGGGTACTGTTACTTTTGAATACAATAATGTTTCTCAATGCAACACATGAGACATAATGATGCATAATGAGGATGTAAATAAAAAAATGTATTTTCATAATAGGCTGAATTTATTCTTCTTTAAAGGCTTTGGCATTCAGATTGCTTTTGTTTTTAAAAAACCAACTATCATAAGAAGGAGCTTAGTAATTTAAAAAAGATAATTAAAGAGACATGAAAGGAGCAATAATGGAACTTACCCAGGAGCAAAAGGATATAAGGCAGGCAGCCAGGGAGTTTGCAGAGGGCGAATTCAAGGACAGGGCAAAGGAGTTTGATGAAAAGGAGGAGTTTGACCTCTCCATATGGAGAAAGGCATGTGAAAACGGTTTTGTAGGAACATTTATAAAAGAGGAATACGGTGGCCACGGTCTTGGCTTTCTTGAACACTCCCTGATTGCAGAGGAATTCTGGAGGGTAGATCCAGGATGTGGCCAGGCAGTCCTTTCCACTACCTTTGGCTCAGAGATGATACAAACATATGGATCAGAGGAGATAAAAAAGAGATATCTGCCACCACTTGTTAGCGGGGAGGCAATAATGGGTTTTGGAATAACAGAGCCTGATGCGGGAAGTGATGCCACAGGTGTCAAGACAAGGGCAGAGAAAAAAGGGGATAGATATATAATAAATGGCTCAAAGATGTTTATTACAAACGGAAGTATCGCAGATTTTCTGCTTGTTTTCTGTGTGACGAACCCCGAGGAGAAAAACAGCCATAGAAGACATAGTGCTATACTCATCGATACAAAACAGCCCGGGTATGAGGCAAACAAAATTCATGGAAAGATGGGTATAAGGGCATCCAATACAGCAGAGATTGCCCTAAACAATGTGGAGGCACCCGTTGAACACCTTATTGGGAAAGAGGGGAATGGTTTCTACCAACTTATGGATTTTTTCAACAAGACAAGAAATCATGTGGCTGCCCAGGGTGTCGGTGTTGCACAGGGTGCGCTGGAGCTGGCAATCTCCCATGTGAAAAAGAGAAATGCCTTTGGAGGGGCACTCTCCAGGTTTCAGGGGATACAGTTTTTGCTTGCCGAGATGATTACGAGGATAGAGGCTGCAAGAAGCCTTTACTGGAGGGCTGCATATACAGTAGATAAAGGCAACCCAGACCCATCTCTGATATCTATGGCTAAATGGTATGCCGGAGATACTGCTGTTTATGTGGTAAACCAGGCGCTTCAGCTCCATGGGGGATACGGTTATATAAGTGACTATGATATTCAGAGGTTCTACAGGGATGCCAAGATTGTGGAGATATATGAGGGTTCAAGGGAGGTTGAAAAGGCTATAATTGGTTCAGAATTATTAAAGAGGAACTGGATGAGGGTGCAATAATAATATACTGAATTTCACTAGAGGGAATGCATCCCTTATAGTATTTTATAAAATTATGAATAATCTTGAGGTATTATGAGATTTAGGGTCAATAAATTTTAGTGGATAACCGTGGGCATTAGCCTCTGTTTCCTCTTAAATTATCCGTTGCTTTTAGATATTCTCTAATTTGTTGTAGAGTTTTTTTCTGCTTATGCCGAGGATACGTGCTGCCCTGCTCTTATTGCCCCCTACTGAATTTAAAACATTGCGGATATGCTCTAATTCCAATTCAGCAAGGCTTGAGCGCCCCGTTCCTGGCTTCAGATCAGTTGATATTGTTTGCCCATAACCTGCTGTGAAGATAGCCTCTGGGAGGTCCTCAGGGAGTATCTCCATACGGTCTATGCTTATAAGACATGCCCTTTCTATTACATTTGCCAGCTCCCGGACATTGCCAGGCCAGTTGTATTCCTTTAAGAGCTCTTTTGCCCTCTCTGAAAGCTGTTTTTTTATACCTGCCCTGGCAAATTTATTAAGGAAATATTCTGCAAGAAGTGGTATATCCTCTTTTTTTTCACGGAGAGAGGGAAGCTGTATAACAAAGGCATTCATCCTGAAGAAAAGGTCTTTTCTGAACCTACCTTCTATTATCTCATGAGTCAGATCTTTGTTTGTTGCAAATATAAATCGCACATCAACCCTTGTTTCTTTCGTATCCCCTAATTTCATGAAGGTGCCAAGCTCCAGGACCCTTAAGATTTTTGCCTGAATAGCAGGGTTCATGTCACCTATCTCATCTATAAAGAATGTCCCCTCATGGGCTATTTCAAGAAGGCCTGGCTTGTTGTTATGGGCACCTGTAAAGGCACCCTTTTTATACCCAAAAAGTTCGCTCTCAAGCATAGATTCCTGAAGAGCACTAGAATTTATTACCACAAAAGGGTTTGGTGCCCTTAAGCTAAGGCTGTGTATCGCCCTTGCAGCAAGCTCCTTGCCTGTCCCTGTCTCACCCTGAATTAAAACTGGTGTATCAGAGGGTGCAACAAGGGAGATAAAATCCTTTACCTTCTGCATCTGTTTACTATTTCCTACAAATTCATCCTGGGCTATAATCCTTTGTATATGTTCCTTGAGGAGGATGTTTTTGTCCTTTAGGGATTTTTTCTCATATGCCTTTGATATGACACTGGATAATTCCGATATCTTGCATGGTTTTGTCAGGTAATCATAGGCACCGAGTTTCATGGAACGGATGGCAGTATCTATTGATGCATAGCCCGTGAGCATTATTACCTCAATATTTGGCTCAATCTGTCTCATTTTAGATAAAAGATCAACCCCCTGTATATCATTCAGTTTTATATCAAGGACAGCTACATCGAAATCCTCTTGATTTATAATCATTAATGCCTCTGCCCCTGAGGCAACAGCGGTAACATCCATGCCCTCCTTTGATAGTTGTTTCTTAAATGCCTCTGCAAGCTGAACCTCATCATCTACTATAAGGACCCTTATCATTAAAGACAACCCCCCTCTGCCCATGTACCATCCTCTGCAGGCAGCGTTATAACGAAAGTCGTTCCAATCCTGGGTGTGCTCTCAACTGATATAGTCCCTCCCATTCCATCAAGAAGTTCCTTACATAGCGAAAGACCAAGCCCTATGCCTTTTTTTACCTCCTTTGTGGTGAAGAATGGTTCAAAGATCTTGTCTATTATAGCACTAGGGATGCCTATCCCATTATCTGTTATATCAATAGAGATAGCCTTGCTTATAAGGGATGTCTTTATGGTTATTGCCGCATCAGTCCTATTCTCAACAGCATCTAATGCATTTTTGATGATATTCTTAAAAACCTGACGGACAGCGCTTGGGTCGCCTATGGCATAGGGGAGAGAGGGATGGAGATTTTTGGTGACCCTTATTGTATTTCCATCTGGTAACATGAATGCAATAATATTCTCTATTAGATTATTAATGTCTATAGGTGTCTTTTCAAGTCCATTTTTTTTCGGGATATTCAATAGATCATTGATGGCATTTTTACAACGAAATGCCTGTTCCTGGACAATATCAAGACTTGTTTTAAGTTCCTCCAGATCAGATGGATTCGGTTTGCCCTGAATAATGGTATCAATGGATGAACGGGCAATTTCTGCATAGGCAACAAGGGTGGCAAGGGGGTTGTTGAGTTCATGGGCAACACCTGCAATAAGCCTGCCAAGGGTAGCCATCTTTATCTCCTGCATGAGTTTTGTCCTTGTCTTAACCTGTTCTGTGGTCTCTTCAATGATGCAGAGGAGTCCCTCTACAGAACCATCTTTTCTCAATATGGGGACGCCCTTAAAGTCCATGTAGAGATTTCTATCGCCCTTATATGTGACAAACGGAAAATCCCAGAGATGAAATGCCTCACCAGCAAGCCCCCTTTTTATAAAATCTGCAAGCCCTGAGCTTATTGTGTATGGATTTTCAAGCCAGTTGAACCCTAAAAGTTTTTTCTCTGCCTTCTCACCTAGTCCAGAGAGCGCTGCCAGTGCAGGGTTTACACTGGTAAATACCCCATTTTTGTCAAGGGTAAATATAGCAACAGGTGCATTGTCTATAATAGCCTTGTTGAATTCGCCTAAGCGCCTCAATTCATCCTCAGCTATCTTCCTTGCTGTTATATCCTCTATAGAACCCTCTTGATAAAGAAAATGTCCATCCTCATCATATACTGCACGAACATTTATAGATACCCATGTCTTTGCCTTATCCTTTCCGTATAATTCACATTCAAAACCAATAACCAGGCCCTTTTCCTCCAAGAGACCCATAAGCCTTTCTCTGGCTGAAGGGTCTACATAGTGTTGATCCCCTAAATTACATATGTTTGTAAGGCAGTCTTCAGGGGAATCGTATCCCAGCATGCGACTTAACGCCGGATTAACCACGATTAACCTACCCTCACGGGTTGCCTGAAACATCCCCTCCACGGCGTTTTCAAAAATACTTCTGTATCGCTTCTCTGCATCTATGAGCATCTGCTCTGTTTTTTTCCTTTCCGTTATATCAAGAAGTGTGCCTATAACAGCAGGTTTACCTTCATAAATAGTAGCAGAGCCATAGACCTCAGCATAGTATAACTGACCATTTTTTCTTATGCCCCTAAACTCATAGTGTACAGACTCAATCTTTCCTAAAACCCTGCTATGGATATTATCTCTGACCACAGGCCAGTCTTCAGGATGGACGACCTTATCTGGTCCTATCTTTCCCATAAGTTCTTCAGGCCTATAGCCAAGCGTCTCTGCAAGCTTTGCATTGACATATTTAAACACATCATCCTGTATAACATATATGCCTACCACTGATTTCTCAGCAAGGTTTCTGAACTTCCTCTCTGATTCCTGCAGTGCCTTTTCTGTCTGAATAGTCTTTTTTTTACTCACAGCGGATCCTTTTTGCCTCTATTCTTTCATTGAATGTAGCAATTTAAGTGCCATAACCTCGTATAGGTGATAGATACAGATTCATATGCATAGGAAAGAAACATTTTGTTGTATAAATATTGCATAAATTGTATCACTTAAATACATATGTGTAAAGAGGATACAGGGCGAGGACTCGATTGAGATGAACCTCCATTATAACAGACTATATTCATTATAAAACCACTGGTTGGTAGGGTGTGGTATAGACATTGCATAGACAATCTTAGCGTTAAGAACAGATATCTAAACATGAAGGGGTTGTAATATGCAGGAACAGGCAGCAAGCCGCGTCATGGTGTGTATCCAGTGTGGCAAATGCACAGGCGGTTGCCCTGAATCAGGGAGGACACCTTTCAATATTAGGATGCTCGTGAGGAAAAAACAGTTTCAGTATACAATTGAAGAGGCTATCCCGTGGTATTGCACTGCCTGCAATACCTGCACCATCCGATGCCCAAGGGATGTGAAGCCGTCTGAGATGATTATAGAGATACGGGCAACCATGGTAGAGGAAGGCAATATACCTGTTACAATCCAGAAGGCACTGGAGAATACCTTTGTCCAGAAGAATCCATGGGGCAAGCCAAGGTCAAGAAGGGCTGATTGGGCTGAAAAAACAGATTTCAAGGTTCCCCATATATCCGAGACAGAGCATAAAAGGCTCTTATTTTCATGCTGTATCCATGCCTATGACCCCAGGTGCATGGTGATACCAGTGAATGTTGCCAGGTTATTAAACAGGGCAGGTTATGAATTCGGCATCCTTGGGGAGGAGGAATGCTGCTGTGGGAATGAGATACGGAGGATAGGAGAGTCTGGCTTATTTGAGGAGCTCATGGAGGAGAACAAGGCAAATTTTGAAGAATATGGTATTAAGGAGATAATCGCCCTTTCACCACACTGTATGAATACAATGAAGAATGAGTATGGTGATATGGGCATAAAGGTTATGCACTACACAGAGGTTTTATCCAACCTCATAGAAGATGGTTCACTGAAGATAGAAAAACCAATAGAAGGGGGCATAATCTACCACGACCCCTGTTTTCTTGGCAAACAGAACAATATCTTTGAGCAGCCGAGGGGGATATTAAAGACTTTAAATGGTGCTCACATCCATGAGTTCGCCAGGTCAAGGGAGATATCACTGTGTTGCGAGGGTGGTGGCGGAAGGATGTTTTTTGATGTGGAGGTTCCATATCAGAGAAATGGTGAGGTAAGGGTGCTCGATGCAAAAAAGGCAGGGGCTAACACAATAGCAACGGCATGCCCCTTCTGCCTTATGAATCTTGAGGACCCTGCAAAGGAAAAGGATATTCTTGTGAAGGACATATCAGAAATACTATCGGAGGTTATATAGATGGATATAATAGTTCTTACTAAGAGGGTGCCTGTAACACAGGAGGAGGAGCTAAAGGTTGCCCAGGATGGCAAATCTGTAGACCTATCGAGGGTGCCTTTCAGGATGAATGACTGGGATAACTATGCTGTAGAGGAGGCTGTAAGGATCTGTGAGAAACAGGGTGGTGCAATAACCGGTGTATCTATAGGCGATATGGAATCCGATGAGGTCTTAAGAAGGGCAATAGCCATGGGTGCAAAGGATGGATGTCTTGTGGAGACCCAGGGGATTATTCAGGACCCATTTACAAGGGCGGTCCTTATTAAAAATTTTATAGAGAAGGAGGGCATCCCCTTTAATGTTATATTCGGGGGGGTTCAGGCAGAGGATGACCAGTTCGGTGTTACCTGTGGTATCCTTGCCGCCATGCTAAAACTTCCCTTCGCATCTATGGTTATAGGTATAGATGAGATACAGGGTGATAAAATCATATTGAGGAGGGAGCTCGAGGGTGGTATCCAGGAGAGGATAGGTATAAGGACACCGTGTGTCCTATCCATTCAGAGCGGTATAAACGAACCAAGATATGTATCCATAATGGGCATAAGAAAGGCATCAAAGGTGGAAAGAAGGTATTTCAAGGCAGAAAAATATCTTGAGGATGGGGCAGGTGCCCTTATTGATGTTATAAGATGGTTCTATCCCCCAAAGAAAGAGGGTGCAGTGATGCTTCAGGGTGAGATAGAGGATACATGCAAACAGCTAATAGGGATCCTTAAGGAGAAGGGGGTGCTACAGTGAGTTATTCATTAATTATCTCAGAGGTCAGAAGAGGTGTTTTTGAGGAGAGAAACCTTGATTCCATAGGTCTTGCCCATCTTTTGAAAAAAACAGCATTTCTATTGATGCCAGCCGGCGAATATCCTGTTAATGAAAGATGGCAGGATGCGGTTATAAAGACAGACATGAAAGAAGAGGCATTCTCCATGCCAAAAAATATCTGTCTTCTCCTCGAAAAGGTCATTGGCAGATTTAATATGCCTGATGAGATAATCCTCACCCATTCATCGTCAGGGACAGAGTGTGCATCATATATATCAGGATATTTCGGACTTCCTGTGATAACGGATGTAAACGGGATAGATAAGGAGGCAGGAACATTTTACAAGGGTTATTACTCTGATAAGGTGTATGGTGAATTTTCTATAAAAAAACAGGGTCCTGTTGTCCTTACTGTGAGAAGTGGTGCATTTAGGGATTCTATCGTGGAAAAGGCAGCTCCCTCCAGACAGGAGGAGCTTGAGGATATACCTGCAGACAATGAGAGGACATTCATAGAGTTTGTCGAGGAGGAAAAGACAGAGATAGATATAACAAAGGCAGAGTTTCTCATATCTGTAGGTAGGGGGGTAGGCAATAAGGATGAATTGCCTGCCTATGATGAACTCACCAGCCTTATGAATGCAACCCTTTCATGTTCAAGGCCTGTTGTGGATAAGATGTGGCTTCCCAAGGCAAGGCAGGTGGGACAGTCAGGAAAGACCGTAAGGCCAAAGGTATATCTTGCTATGGGCATAAGCGGCGCATTCCAGCATATAGCAGGTATGAAGGATTCTGAGTGTATAATAGCAATAAACAAGGACCCTGGGGCACCCATATTTCAGTATGCCCATTACGGGATAGTGGGTGATATGAACAAAGTAAGGGACAAACTTAAGGAACTCCTTAAGGGTTAGAGGTAGGTGTATATTTGGCTGAGAGGCATGTATTGGTCATAGGTGGTGGTATCGGGGGTATAACCGCAGGTCTTGAACTTGCCTCCTGCGGTGTTGAGGTCACCATGCTAGAGGAGGGTCCATCAATAGGGGGAAGGATGATACAGCTCGATAAGACCTTCCCAACCCTTGACTGCTCGTCATGCACCCTTACGCCAAGGATGGTGGAGGTGGCACTTAATTCTAAGATTGAGCTTCTCACCCTTTCAACACCCATTGAGGTGTCAAAGATTCAAAGGGGTTTTCAGGTAAAGATAAGAAAAAGACCAAGGTATGTGAATCCATCCAGGTGCACTGCCTGCGGATTGTGTTCAGATGCCTGTGTTATGAAGGGAAGAATAAAGCATGAGTTTGACTGTAACTTAGGTAAGAGGGCAGCTATCTACATCCCCTTTCCCCAGGCTGTCCCACAGAAATATCTCATCGATGACAAAGGCTGTCTATTCGTATCCAGAGGAAGATGTAAAAAGGCATGTGTTGATGCCTGTGGGCCTGATGCCATAGACTTTTCGGAAAAAGAGGAGATAATAGAGCGATATTTTAATGCCATAATAGTTGCACCTGGCTTTGACCTCTATGACCCCACAGAGAAAAAAGAGCTTGGATATGGCACCTTAGATGGGGTTATATCAGGTATAGAGTTTGAAAGGCTCTGCTCAGTTACAGGTCCCACTGCCGGTGAGATAAGATTAGATGGCAGGGTCCCGAAGAGGTTTTATTTTATCCAATGTGTGGGCTCAAGAGACAGACAGACAAACGCCCGTTTCTGTTCAAGGGTGTGCTGCATGTATACGGCAAAACACGCAAATATCGTTAGGGATCGGATAAAAGATGCCCAGATATACATATCCTATATAGATGTAAGGGCATACGGCAAGGGGTACGAAGAGTTTTACAGAAATACCCAGGATGCAGGTGTTTTTTACATAAGGGGCATCCCTGGCGAGATAGTAAAGACAGATGATGGGCTCCTTGTAAGGGTAGAGGATATGTTAAGCGGTGAGATAAGGGAGATTGAGACAGATATTGTTATCCTTGCGACAGGCATAAGACCCCATAGAGGCACTGAAGAGCTCTGCAGGATAATGTCCCTTGAGAGGGATGAATACGGATTTGTCATGATAAATGCCGTTGAGCCATCAAGGACAAATATAGATGGCATCTTTGTATGCGGCATGGCATCGGGACCCAAGGATATAGCAGATACAGTGGCATCTGCTGGTGAGGCTGCTGCAAGGTGTATGGAGTATGTAAAAACAGTTGATAGCATATAGTGGATGGTGGATGGTGAAGGTAAAAGGCAGGGGTTAATCTAAGGGGATATGAAAACAGGGATATTTATCTGTCACTGCGGGCATAACATAAAGGGTACAGTGGATATTGAGAGACTTAAGGAATATTTTGCAGGCCTTGATAATGTGACCTCTGTGGAGGACTATCCTTTTATGTGCTCTGAGCCCGGTCAGGCACTTATAAAAAATAATATTGAGAAATACGGTCTTGAAAGGGTCATTATCTCAGCATGCACAAAGGCACTTCATCAGGATATGTTCAAAAATCTTGTGAAAGAGGGAGGGCTAAACCCCTTTCTCTTGAGAAGGGTAAGTATCAGGGAGCACTGCTCATGGACCGGGGAAGATAAGGAAAAAAACACATTAAAGGCAATAAGACTTATTAAGGCAGGGATCTATGCGGGATCCCATTATGAACCCCTTGAGGAAAAACAGGTTTCTGTAAACAAATCTGCCCTTATCATAGGGGGCGGCATATCAGGGATGAGTGCAGCAGCATATCTGGCAAGGACGGGGATGGATGTCTATCTTGTGGAAAAGCAGGATGAACTGGGCGGTCATGTGAGGCTTATAGGGGATGTGTGGCCTGTACGTATAAGGGGCAGGGAGATTACAGAGGGGATAGCAGAAGAGTTGAAGGGCATGGAGAATGTCCACATATTTACATCATCCCGGCTTGTCTCTTTTGGTGGATCCTTTGGTAACTATGAGGCCACCATTGAGACACCTGAAGGTGAGAAAAAAATTATTGTAGGCGGTGTGATAGTGGCAATAGGATTTAATGCCTTTGACCCCACGATTAAACCCGAGCTTCAATATGGTAAGGACACAAGGGTAGTAACGACCCTTGAGATGGAGGAGGGTATAAGAGACCTCTCATTAAAGGAGGGCGCAAGGGTTGCCATACTCCACTGCATTGGCTCAAGGGATGAGACAATAGGTAGACTCTACTGCTCAAGAATCTGTTGTATAAATGCCATAAAGACAGCCCAGATAATCAGGGAGAGAATAAAGGATTCCTATGTTGAATCCTTTTACATGGATGTTAGGTCTCATCCAAGGGGTGGAGAGGAGTTCTATGAGGACACACAAGAAAAGGGTGTGTTTTTTACAAGGGCGAGTATCTCAGAGATTATCCCTGAAACCCATGCCCTTGTGTTAAGGGGTGAGGATACCCTTCTTGGTATCCCCTTTGAGAGGGAGTTTGATCTTGTTGTGTTATCTATCGGCATGTCGCCACCTGAAGATAATCAAAAGATAGCGGGGCTTCTAAAGATAACCCTTGATAAGGATAGATTTTTTCTTGAGGCACACCCAAAACTAAGACCCTATGACACTGCCCTTAAAGGGATATTTATCGCCGGGACATGTTCAGGTCCTAAGGATATGGAGGAGTCAATAAATCATGGCAGGGCATCGGCAGTAAAACTCTATGGGCTTTTAAACCTTGGATATACATTTATTGAACCCTTTGTAGCCTATGTTGATGAAAAAAGATGCAGTGGTTGCAGGATGTGTGAACAGGCATGCGTTGCAAAGGCAATAAAGTTTGATGAGAATCTGCACATAGTGAGGGTAGAAGAGGCAGCATGTATGGGCTGCGGTCTCTGCAATGCCACCTGTCCCTCTTCTGCTATATCTCTTAAGGGCTATAAGGATACAATGATCGATGATGAGATAAGTGCCCTCATAGAGGCGGTATAGGTTGGAAATAGTGGATAGGGATGATGAAATTGTTCAGGGAGGTTAGGTATGGAGGAAGATGATAAAGGATCTCTGGAGATAATAGGATTTGCATGCTCATACTGCTCATTCAAGGCATCGGAGATGGCAGGAAGCCTGCGTATGAAGTATCCAGAGGGTATTAAACTTGTAGAGGTTCCCTGTTCCAGCAGGGTTGACCCTGCCTTTATTATAAAGGCACTGAATGAGGGCGCAGATGGTGTATTTGTTGCAGGCTGTCATCCAGGAGACTGTCACTTTATAAAGGGAAACTATTACACCAGGAGGAAGATAGCTGCACTTAAGGAGATGCTTGATGTCTTTTCCATGAAAGATAAACTGAGACTCTTCTGGGTGAGTGCCTCTGAGGCAAGGAGGTTTGTTGATAAGGTTTCTAATCTGTATAATGAGATAAAGGGAAAGAAGAGATGAAAGGGAAAAAGATTAAAGATAGCGATATTGTTTCCTTGCTCAATGGTTTTCTAAAGGATAAGAACAGCATAGTCTTCGGTTTTATAAAAGAGGGAAACACCATCAGCCATCATGTATTCAACGATAGCGTAAAGGGCTATTCCCTTATAAACCCATTTTTTAGTGTGAATGGGGCCATATATTTTAGGCGGTTATTTTCAAAGGGGACAAGGATTCTTTTTATATTAAGGCCCTGTGAGATAAGGGCATATGTAGAACTCACAAAACTCACCCAGATTGAAAAAGAGGCAATTATCTCTGTATCAGTAGACTGTCCTGGCACAACCTCATTGAAGGCTGAAGGCGGAGGCCCAGCATTATCAGAGGATATAAAAGAGTATTTTTCAAAAGATTCCCCGATACGCTGGGCATGCACCACATGTAGAGAGAAAAAAGGGGTTGTGGGGGATGCAGGTATAAGGCTGGATAAAGAAGATGGAATCTGGATTATCCCTTATACTGAAAAGGGGGCTGCATGGGTTTCATCCCTCGGAGGGGACATGGTGGATGCACCCGAGGACATGATAACAGGACATGCTAAGCAGCCTGAGGGCTTCAAAACAGACATGGATACACTGAGAAAAGACCTTGAAAGATGCGTGCTCTGCATGAACTGTCGGGATATGTGTCCTGTATGTTACTGTGTTGATTGCGTCTTCAACGGTGACGAGTATCTACCTAAAGGCGATGCCCTGCTCAATAAGATACTTCGCACGGGCTCAATAGGTCTGCCGCAGGGAAAGGAACTATTTCACATGGTAAGGATGTACCATGTATCTCAAACATGTGTAGGGTGCGGTGCCTGTGAAGAGGCATGCCCACAGGGTATCCCCCTCACAAAATACTTTAAGGGTGTATCAGAGAGGCTTCAGGGTTTATTTTCATATATGTCAGGGAGAGACTTTGATGAGCCTATACCCTACACCACATTTCTTGAGGATGAATTAAAAGATGCAGCAGATTGATGATAATGGCAAGGTAATGGCAGGGAGGGTCTTTGAGCTTACAGGCTTCAGGCAGGATGATTTCTCGGTTTGTCTTGGTTGCAAGATCTGTGCCTCTGTCTGCACTGTCAATGACCTTGGCCTGAATGTAAATCCCCAGGACCTGCTTCTTACACTCTTTATGGGTAGGGTAATAGATAAGGGGCATCCCCTTATCAGATACTGCACCAACTGTTATCAGTGCACCCATGCATGTCCCTGGGGCATAAGAATCCCGGAGGTTATAAGGGCTATGCGGGAGAGCTTACATATGGAAACCATATTTGAGAAGGCATTTAAGGGTTCTATAGACATATGGGGTAGGGTTTATGAGCCCTATATATTTTTAAAGGCAGGTAGATTCCTTGTAAGAGAGGGTTATCTTAGGTATATGAAAAAATGGACAGGATATATGAGGATTCATCTGCCCAAAAAGGTGAAGATAGGCGGGTAGAGGGTGGTTACAGGTTTTAACCCAGGAAGAGATTTGAAAAAGTGCCAAGAAGATTCATGGGGAAAAAGGCAAGAGGTATTTTAATACTAAGATGTTGAACATATAAGCGAGGTTAATAAATGGAATTTGCATATTATCCGGGGTGTTCCTTAACAGGGTCTGCTAAACAATTTGACAAAGGCATAAGAAGGGTCTTTTCTATCCTTGGCCATACCCTTAAGGATATCCCTGAATGGAACTGCTGTGGCGCCTTTGAGTACGGCAACAGACAAGAGCTTGTGAGATTATCTGGTGAAAATCTAAAAAAGGCGGCTGGTATCTCAGGGGATATATTGGCACCCTGCCCTGCCTGTTCAAAAAATCTCAAAGAGGCTAATGAGGATGGAATATACAGGGTCTATAATTCCATTGAGCTTTTGGACAGCGAATCCCTCTCTGGTATAAATATAAAACATGACCTGAAGGGACAGATATTTACACCATATTATGGATGTATCCTTTTAAGACCCAGGGAAACAGCCATCCCTGACAGTAATATAATGGAGGATTTTATTACAGGGGCTGGCGGTGATATAGCAGGCGATAAGATAAAAGACAGATGTTGTGGTGGTAGCCAGTTTTTTATAAATAAATGGTTAACAGAGAGGCTCTCAAGGATTATCCTTGAACGGTCAAGGGGTATAATAATTGTGTTCTGCCCCCTCTGTCATATGGCGCTTACCACCTTCTCAGAAAAACACAGGATTATCTATCTTACTGACCTTATACTCTATGTTGCAGGGGAGACATCTACTCTATGAAGATACTCATAATAGGCGGAGGGATAAGCGGTATATCTGCTGCAAAGGTAGCTCTTTTTGAGGGGCATGATGTAACAATCCTTGAGATAGAGAAAGAGTTAGGCGGACTCATGGCACGGATAGCCAACTGCAGGGTGGGCTTTAAGACATTCTTTGATGAAATAAGAGACCACAGGCGCCTTACTGTTATAGGCAGCGTCCAGATAGAAGATGTGCAAAGGGATAAAAAAGGATTCAGGCTTTTTCTTGATAATGGTAGTGAGCTATATGCAGATCGTGTGATTGTAGCCTGTGGCTTAAACCCCTATGACCCGGTAGAATATAAAGGGAAGAGGGTTTTAACGAGCCTTGAATATGATGGCATGATTGACCAGAGACAGGGTGAGCTCCCAGATGATTTTAAAAGGATCGCCTTTTTTCTCTGTGTCGGCTCCCGTTCAAAGGATTATCCCCTCTGTTCATCTGTCTGCTGTTCGTACACCATAAGGGAGATTAAGTGGACCCTCCAGAGGACAAGGCCTGAGATAACAGTATTTTATAATGACCTGAGGTTCTTTGGCCAGGAATTCTTTATGGAAAAGGCATTCAGGGATACAGGGGTAAGGTTTATAAGGGCAAACTCGAGATATCTTGAAGAGGATGAAGAGGGCGTAGCCGTCCGATATTTTGGAGGTGGGGGCATCAGGGAGGAGCGTTTTAACTATGCTGTCCTTGCCATTGGTCTTCGTCCCAATCCTGAGATTAAAAGATTGGCCACCCTCTTTGGTTTTTCCCTTAACGAATACGGTTTTATAAAAGAAAAATCACCCCTTGCCACAGATGTGGATGG
>JAGPMK010000011.1 GCA_018052995.1 Syntrophorhabdales bacterium
GGACTCGTGTTGATAACCTTTCTCAGGGCGGTTCCAATCACTCCTTCCTTTAGGCTCGTGTTTATAACCTTTGTCATGGCGGTCCCAAGAAGGTTTTTCAGCCCATGCTAAATTTATCGGAAGGAGTCCAGTTAGCATAAAGATAAGCACTATACTTATTAGTAATGAAAGACGTTTCATGGTCGCCTCCTTTGTGTAGAATTATAATTACTATTAACTATCTATATTAGTGATGCCAAAAATTTTTGTCAATACCAGTCCACACCACTATCTGACAAAATTTTTTACACGACCAACCACAGTCAGTTATCTCAATTTAAAATCAACCCGACTATCTTTTATATTCTCTTTCCTCTCAGGTGGTAGCGACTTCGGCTCTATAACGAATATGCGTCCAGGTTCAACCATACCAGTTTTCAGGATTGCATTTTTTGTTTCATTCGCCCGTTGTAAGGCAAGCTGCCTTAAATCATCGTTAGTAATTTCGATATTTGTAATCATAAGTTTCTTCATCTCGGAGACAGGGAGTTTTTTCGTAATGCCTATAACATTTTTTGGCTTCGTAAATCTTTCCGCCTTATATGCCATGGTAAGATATTTCTCGTATTCCTCTGGTTCTATTTTTATTTCATCGACAGAGGCTACCCTTTCACCTTTTTTAACCATTTCTTTCATTTTCTGAACCTTTACTTTTTTTTCAAGGATATATCTTTTCAAACCCTCTTTGTCCCTTTCAGGGGAGATATGACCCTCAATATCAAGGGTAAGGCCAGGTCTTTCGTGGAGTGCCCTTGCGATTGTCTCTATCTTCTTCATGGCAGTGTCAGTGATGATTGAACTCCCATCTTCAAATTCTATGTAACTTAACTCTTCGCCTCCACCGCCAAAGAGTGCCCCAATAAGCGCAAAAGGTGCTGTTGCTGCCTTGGTAATAAGGTTTACAATGATCTTCCATATAATCGGGCCTATTCTAAACTGTGGGTCATCAAGACTGCCTGATACAGGAATATCAAGTTTTATCTGCCCTGACCTATCCTTCAAGAGGGCAATGGCAAGTTTGATTGGCACTTTAATTGCGTCAGGGCTTTCCACTTTATCACCAAGGGTAAACTGATCAAGAAAGATTATATTCTCAGAATCAAGCTTCCTCTTGAGAATGGAATATTTGAGGTCCAGAGAGAGTTTCCCTTTCTCAATTGCATATCCTATGTATCTCCCTGAATATGGCGTCATCTCGCTCATTTCAAAATCGCTTACCACCCCGGTAAGGTCGATAAGGAGATTATCCTTTGCAGTATTGATTTTTCCTGAGATATTGAGGGGTATAAACTGATTAATCTTTCCCCTCACATCTACTTCTGAATCGTGGTTCTTGCCTAAAATGAACCGTGAAACCCTGCCCCCAAGTTCTGTGAGCTTTGCTGAAAAGGTTGGTTTCACATGGAAATCTGTAAAATCAATCGCTCCACCCTGTAATGTGATATTGTCAATCATTACCTCAGGGGTAGTGCTTGTAGAGGGTTTTGTATCTATTTGTGCAACTTTCTGTTCTTTTTGTTGTTCTTCCTTCTTATCTTCTTCCTTCTGTTTGTCTTCTTTATCCTTACCTGCCTCCGTTGCTGTATTACTGGCAAAGACCTTCTGGAGATTCGTTGTCCTGTCCTCGTAGATAATTATGCGGGAATAGAAATCAGATAAAGATATTGCTTTGATATTCACGGCAGTGGGGTTGTGCCCTGCATCGATAGAGCCGACCGAGAATGCCTTCCATTTGAGAAAATCGTTGCCTGTCTCCTGGTCAATGGAAGATAGATGTGATACGAGGAGATTGCCCTTAAAGCGTGCGCCTGGCTTCCCTGATTTATCGAGCTTCACGGAGATATTACCCTTAGTAGAGATCGTGCCTTCTGTTATAATAATTTTGACCCTGTCATTAAAATAGTTTTGAAATGGGGCAATAGGGATGAATTTTGCGTCTACATTTAGATCCCCTGAGAGAGGGATTAGCCCGAATGCCCCTCCTAATGAAACAGCACCCCTTTTCCCCACCATAAAAGAAAGGTCTATGTTACCCTTGCTATTTTTTTCCGATGATAGCTTTTTTATGTTCAGATTCATATTCTGTATAGACATATCCACCGGTTCTACAGGCATAAGGTCTTTAAAGGTAATCTTCCCACCTGTGACTGTACATTCCTCTACAGAGAAAGATACCTTCTTTTCTGCTGTTTGTTCTTCCTTTTTCTTTGTTGCCTTAACCTTATCTTTTGGGCTTTGGGACGCATCTGGAATAAGACCGAGAATATTTAATGAACCATCTCTATTACGTGTAATAGAAAGATCAGGAGATTGGATTGCCACCTGCGCCAGCTTAACCGCCTTATTAAATGGCTCTAAGGCTGATATCCCTACATCAAGCGCCTTTATACTCATTACCTGTTTTTTGGCAAGATTGTTGAGAATAAATTCTCGGAGCGAAATATTGCCAGCCACATTTAGGGAAGTCTTTGTATCCGCTCCATAGGAGTAGGTTATACGAAGCTTAAGGTCCATTTTTGCAGATGGAACTGTGAAATTAAATCTGACCGGTATGTATGTTAAGTATTGCGGTATATCGAGGTCTGATATATCAAGGTCAATAAATGTTTCAAGGGGTTTTGCAAAAGGCTTTACCTGCCCCACGACTGAATAATAGTCTCCATTGATGGTGGCTGAGAATTCTGGCTTAACAAATATATCTACATAAGTAGGATGGTTCGATACAAAGGGGATGGCGATATGCATATCACGAACCGTATGGCGCACGCCTTTGACCATATCATGAAAATCGATACCCCCATTTAAAATCCTGATGTTGTTAATGGAAAATATAGCAGGTGTAGACCTGCCTTTTTCATCTGTTCCCTTTGCAGTTTCTTTTATAATGTCGCTGAAGTTGTAAAATCCATCGTCTTTTCTTACTACCTTTATATAAGGTTTTATCAAACGGATCTCTTTGATGATCAGTGCCTTTTTGAGAAGGGACATAACCTCCATATCGAAATAAAGCTCATCAAAGGATATGAATGTCTCCCTGCTCTGCCTTTCCTTTATATCAAATCCTTTAACCGTTACTGAGAACGTGTAAGGATTGATACGGAATGTCTCTATTGAGACATCGCGATGGAGGGTATCTGAGAGCTTCTTGATAAGGATTGACTTAACGACAGGTGGGGCAACAAAGAAACCGACAAGGGAGAAGAGAACAAAAAACCCGACAATCCACAGGGTAATTTTCATCAATCTCCATCTCTTTACTTTTTGGGATGTCACGTTCATGGAGGACTTTTTTTAACCTCCGTCTACCATAGAGCCTTGTTTTATAAAATACCATCCTGCAGGGTCAGAGATATACTCTATGGAGTCCATTATCCGTAGATAATGTCCCCTCTCTTCATATGAAAGGGTCATATAGAAGCGTTTCTCAAAGGGATTATCTGTTTTGGAGGCGAGCTTTTCATAATATTTTACACTTTTATCCTCCATATCAAGGGCAATTCTCAAGGCCTCAATGTCATTTTTTGATCTTTTTGCCTTCTCAACAAGGGAGTCCTGGAATACCTTTTCAAGCTCCCCTGAGAGGCCTGAACCTGTAACCCATTCCTTAAGGGTCTCATTTTTTTTCAGTTTTTCAAAGATCTGATTTATCATCTTTATGTGGTTTTCCTCTTCCCTCACAAGACCCTCAAATATCTTTTTTACGAGGGTATTTTTTGCCTTTTCAGCGGATTTCAGATAAAAATCGATCCCATCCTTTTCCAGTTTTATTGCCTTCTTTAGGGCGGTTTCATCTTTTAAAGCCATATGCTTTCCTCCTTAATAAAGGTTAAAGACTATAGACTTAAGCCTATAGACCTTTTAAGTGCCAGATTAAAATAAATATTACATACCCTGCCTTGTATTTTACACCTCTTTTATAGCTGCATTTGCCGCAATGAGAATAGGGTCCCAGACAGTTGCAAAGGGCGGCGCATATCCAAGGTCAAGTCTTGCCACATCATAAACAGTCATCCTTGCAGAGAGACATGCGGCAAGGGTATCTATCCTGTGGGCCACACCCTCTTCGCCTACCATCTGGGCACCAAGAAGCCTTCCTGTGCCTTTTTCTGCTATTATGGTAACTACAATGGGCTTACCCGCAGGGTATGCACTACTCCTTGACCTGCCTTTTATGGTTGTTACAAGATAGTCTATGCCTTCCCTCTGTGCCTCTGCTGGTGAAAGGCCTGTCCTCGAGACCTCCAGACTAAATATCTTTGTCATGGCTGTCCCAGCCACACCCTCAAATCTGTTGTTTTTTCCTGCTGCATTTTCGCCGGCAATCCGTCCCTGTTTATTTGCCGTTGTCCCAAGGGGTATATAAACCTTTTTGCCTGTAACGATATGGGTTGTCTCTGCACAATCTCCTGCTGCAAAGATATCAGGGATGTTTGTTCTTAGATATTCATCGACCTTTATGGCACCATTTACACCAAGTTCTATCCCTGAGCCTCTTGCAAGCTCAGCATTTGGTCTTGCACCGATGGAAAGAAGCACCAGGTCTGCCTCTATCTCCCCCCTGTCAGTTATGACCTTTGTTAATGAACCCCTTACGCCTGCAAATCCTTCTACTGATGTCTCCTTATAGAGTCTTACGCCCTCTGTTTTTATCTTTTCCTCCACTATATTCGTTATACTTGTGTCCATATTCCCAAGGACCCTATCTGTCTTTTCAATAACAGTGACATCGAGCCCCCTTTTTCTGAAGGACTCACACATCTCCATGCCAATGTATCCGCCCCCAACTATGACTGCCCTCATCTGCCTTTTGTTTTCACCAAATCTATTCACATAGAGACACTCAGGGGAGCCCACACATACCTGGAATGAGCCCCATTCATCTATGTATTTTTTTATCTCTATGCCATCGAGAAGCGTCCTTATGGTGAAGATATTTTGCAATTCCACCCCAGGTAGAGGCGGTTTTACAGGCAGACCGCCTGTAGCGATGATGAGCCCATCATAATTGTATCGCTTTTCCTTATTTTTGTTGAGGTCTACAACGACCACCTCTTTTCTGCTCGTATCTATTGCCTTTACCTCATGCCGAATACGGACATCTATATTACGCTCTTCTATGGCTATTCTGGGTGTGAGGGTTATAAGGTCATTAAAATCCTTTACATCATTTGAGATATAATAGGGCAGGCTACAGGCACCGTATGATATGAAATAATCTTTTTCAAAGACAATAGCCTCCTCCTCTGGTTTAAGACGTTTAAAACTACTTGCAGCACTCATTCCTGCAGCAACACCACCGATAACAATCAATCGTTTTTTTTCCATCTATTTTCCTTCACTATCGAAGTTTTTATTTTTAAACCAGCAAGCTAGAGACTCCATGCCACACAATTTCAGGCTGGCTCATTTTTAAACATGGCGTAGACATAACGGGCAGCAGAATAGATACTGAAAAAAAGGGCACCATAGATTATCCCCATACCGGGGTAATAGATGTATCTGCTGTAGCCACTGAATAGTAAAAATGCAATCCCTATTAGCTGTAATGTAGTCTTTAGTTTGCCTGCAAAGGAAGGATATATAATAATACCCTCTATTGCATAGAATGACCTTAGTCCATTTATAATAAACTCCCTTGCTACAAGGAGTATGGTTACCCAGAGCGGAACCATTCTATAATATGAAAGCGTTATAAGAACCGATGAAACAAGGAGTTTGTCTGCAATGGGGTCAAGATATACGCCAAGCCTTGATGTAAGCCCCATCTTTCTTGCCATATAGCCATCAAGCCCATCAGTAATCCCTGCCATGATAAACAAAAGACCTGATGCAAACATCAGCTTTTCATCCTGGGAGGCAATGAGAAAAATTATTAAGGGTATAAATAGTATTCGAATAAAACTTAGCCTGTTGGGTAGGGTCCAGACAGAGGCTTTTTCATCTTTAATTTTCATCTTGTTTTTTTAGTTTATTATAATAGTGTTTTACCTTCTTTATGTAGGTTTTGGTTTCTTCTATAGGCGGGACATTCATCCTGTTCTCTATAACCCTTGCAGGGCCTGCATTATATGCCGCAAGGATTAATTCAAGTTCTCCATTGAATATCTCATCAAGCATCTTAATATATCTTATGCCACCTTTTATGTTCTCATTAGGGTCGAATGGGTTATCAACATTCACAAGCCTTGCTGTATCAGGCATAAGCTGCATAAGTCCCTGAGCACCCTTTGGTGACACAGCATAGGGGTTAAAGTTTGATTCTGCCATTACTATTGCCTTTATAAGCGATGGGTCAACACCATGGTTAGTAGAATGCTGGCGTATCAATTTATCGTAGTTTGTATTGTTTATATTATACCTTGTATTGTTTATGCCTTTATATACAACAGACTTGTTTTTTTCAGGCACTATCACATGGTATTTTCTACCTACAGGGACAATGTTTGTAAAGTGATACACACCACTTGAGTCTATATATCCATATATCCCTGCATAAACCTGAAGGGGAGGAGATAAGGCAAAAATCAATAATATGAATAACGCTGTTCTAAAAAACATTAAATTTATTCTCTTAAACTTTTTAATGCTTGTCAAGTGTTTTGCGATGTTATAGTATTAAAATGCTATGAAGGGGACATTGTATGTTGTGGCAACGCCTATAGGAAATCTCAGAGATATTACCATAAGGGCTATAGATACCTTAAGGGATGTGGATTTTATTGTCGCAGAAAACAGGACACATTCCTTAAAACTTTTGAGCCATATAGGGATAAGTAAGCATATCGTTACTATAAACAGCTATAATGAAGAGAGAAAGACAAAGGAGATCGTAGGGTTCCTTAAGGAGGGTAAGGATTGCGCCCTGGTTACAAGTGCAGGGACGCCGTGCATATCAGACCCGGGTGCCAGGGTTGTTGGGGCATGCCATGAATCAGGGATAGACGTAAGGGTAGTGCCAGGTCCCTCAGCACCTGTAAGCGCCCTTTCAATATCAGGGCTTTTTGCTGATAGGTTTTTGTTTTACGGTTTTCTGCCTCAGAAAAAGGGTAAAAAAATAAAGATATTCAAGGAGTTATCCAGTCTGCCCTATCCTGCTGTGTTTTTCGAGTCACCAAGGAGGCTTGTCGAGACCCTGGGGTGTATAGAGGACGGATTTGGTGATAGATATGTTGTTGTATTGAAGGAGATGACTAAGCTATATGAGGGGATAGTAAGGGGATATGCATCAGAGTTGATTGAACATTTTGGGCAGCAGGATATAAAGGGTGAGTATGTAATTATTGTTGATGGCAAGGAAAGATAAGGGTGAATGTGGTGCCTTTGCCCTTGGTACTATCCACATCAATCTTGCCATTATGTTCTGTGACTATCTCATGAACTATATATAGCCCGAGTCCTATCCCCTTTCCCTGCTCTTTTGTTGTAAAGAATGGCTTAAATATATCCTTTATAAGGTTCTTTTCCATACCCTTACCGGTATCCGCAATAACACAGGCGATATGTGAATTATCAGGGTTTGATGTCTCTATTGTTATCCTTCCCTCGCTGTCATCTATGGCATCTACGGAGTTTTTAATTAGATTTATAAAGACCTGGCATAGCCTTGCAGGGTTACCCATGATAAGACTATGTTCTCCCTTAAGCCTCTTTTCGATGGTTATCTTTTTGTTTTTATACTGGTTATATAGTATCCTTAATGCATCTTCTATAGGGTTGTGAATATCCATTAGTATCTTTGCCTCTTCCCTCTGCCTTGAGGCATCGAGGAGGCTCTTTACTATATCCCTTGCCCTTTTAAGCTCCTTTAGGGAAAAGGTAAGGTCATCATGGATATCGTCATCTTTTTTTGTATGGTCAATATAATATTCAATGGTGCTCATAACACTTGCTATGGGGTTATTGAGTTCATGGGCAACGCCTGCGGCAAGCCTTCCCACTGCGGCAAGGCTTTCGCTCTGGATAAGCGCCTTTGTTCTTTCCTCTACAAGTCTTTCAAGGGATTTTGAAAAATCCTGTATTTTTTTGTATGCCTGGGCATTGTCAAGGGCAAGGGCGACATGATTGGCGAGCATGGTGAGTATCTCAAGGTCATCACTGGTATAGAGGGTCATATTACCTTTCTCTCCAAGAAGGATAAAGGCAGGATGAGACCTTGAACGAACAGGGACAGAGAGCCTATATCCCTCTTGATACAATGGGTCATTTTCACTGATTATAGATGCAGATTCATTTTCATCCAACCTTGAGACCATCTTCAATCTACATTTTTTCAGGGAGAAGGTTTCAGAGATGCGCTTTACCACAATCTTTTTTATCTCTTCTATATTAAGTAGCTCCATTATCTCAAAACTCAGATCCCTTATTGCCTGTCTGCTTTTCAAAAATTCCTGTTCCATGAATTTTATAACAAATGCCTGTACCCTCTCCTTTGTAAAATAGATAAAGAAAAAGGTCATGATCATGGATAGACCATAGAGGAGATCCATGCCTATAGAACCAGCAAAGAGTTTTTTCATGAATGTTGACATGACTATAAAAAACCCTGTGGACATAATAAGAAGCAAGAAAAAGATAAGTCCCTTATTCAGGAATATGCGCCATTCCATAACATCATGTTTGTAGATGGCATAGGCAAAGAGACACATGGGTATAAATACGAAGTTGCCGAGTGGATAAAACTCAAAGCCCCTCATAACAAAGACATCAAAGTGATTTACAGATGCTGCAAGGCCAAAGCTCAAGAGTATATACTTTATCCTTGTCCTCTTCTCTGCTGATTTTTCCTCTCTTAGGTTTTTTATCAGTAGACAAATGGAGATGACAGTGCTTAATGTGCTCATGGTCCCGAAGATAAAGAAAAGGGGTCCTGCCTGGGCAAAATAGCCAAAGAAAAACTTTTTTGCATGGGTAAGATATAGGCTACTCTGTGTAAGGGGTATCAGGATAAAAGAGATAAGGTAGAATGTCTTTACAAGGGTAAGCCATTGTCTGTAACCTGTTATGAGAACCGTAAAATGTAGATACAGGGGAATAATAAACACAAGAGATATATGGTTTATCCTGCTTATTTTTATAGCAAGCCCCTGATCCTGGACAATGGTGAGCAGTGTCTTATCGAGATTCAGAAGGCATCCAACAAGGCAGATAAGGGAAAAGAGGAGATTGATGCGTGCCCTTTTTGCCTTAAATATACCCATGAGAAAGAGTATAAAAAGGATAACAAGGCTGATGAGAGGCGGTATACTGTATATCTCCATGGCTATTAAATCGAAATTACAATAAAAAAGCTGATTGAGGCAAGGAAAAAAATATTTTCTGTTGATTATTATTTTTAATATGGTATTAATAAAATATAATGATAAAACCAAAGATATTATATGATGCAGTATCTTTTGTCCTTGCTGGTGGCGCTGGTGTCAGGCTCCACCCTCTGACAAAAGACAGGGCAAAGCCTGCGGTTCCCTTTGGTGGTAAATATAGGATTATAGATTTTACCCTGAGCAACTGTATAAATTCAGGGGTAAGGAAGATATTTGTTTTACCCCAGTATAAATCCCATTCCCTTATAAGCCACACAAGGGATGCATGGAGCATCCTGAACCCTGAGCTGGGGGAGTTTATAACGCATCTATCCCCACAGATGAGAGTAGGGGAGGACTGGTATAAGGGGACTGCAGATGCAGTGTATCAGAATCTATATCATCTTGAACAGGTAGACGGCGATTACGTGCTTATATTATCCGGTGACCACATATACAAGATGGATTATAGCCATTTTATAAGATACCATAAACAGAAGAAGGCAGACCTCACCATATCCGCCATAGAGATTGATATAGGCGAGGCACATCGTTTTGGTGTTATAGAGGTGGATAGCTCGTCAAGGGTCTGTGGTTTTGAGGAGAAACCCAGGAGCCCTAAGCACATCCCCAATAAACCAGGCAAGGCATTTGTGTCCATGGGTGTCTATGTATTCAACAGGGATGTGCTCGTTGACATATTGAAAAGGGATGCTGAGATGGATACATCCCATGACTTTGGGAAGGATATAATGCCTCTTATGTATCATGATTACAGGGTCTTTGTTTATAGATTCGGCACAGGTGGTGGCAAGGATGCGAGCTACTGGCGTGACGTGGGAACCATAGACGCATACTGGCATGCAAATATGGACCTGGCATCTGTAAACCCAATCTTTAATCTTTATGATAAAAAATGGCTTATAAGGACATATGAGGGTCAATATCCGCCTGCAAAGACGGTATTTGCCGATGAGGATAAGGGCAGGGCAGGCAAGGCGCTGGATTCCATAATATGCAGCGGTGTTATAATAAGTGGCGGCAGGGTAGAGAGGTCTGTTTTGTCGCCCGGGGTTAGGGTAAACAGTTATGCAGAAGTGACTGAATCAATCCTCTTCAATAATGTGATCATAGGGATGAAGGCAAAGGTGAGGAGGGCAATTATTGACAAGGGTGTCAGGGTCCCCGATGGTATGAAGATAGGATACGACCCAATAAAGGATGCAGAGCGGTTTTACGTATCCGATAAGGGCATTGTTGTTATCCCTAAAGGCGAGATACTGTAATCTGTATTCTGTGGGGTTTATTTGAGGATAATCTCAAGCTCCCTGCAAAAGCTTGCAGGGTTTTTTTAAAAGCCTCTATTTAACCCTATTCTATGGGGTAGGGCATCGAATATCGAGACCTTTTCTATAGGTCCTATTTTGCTATTGACAATTATGTATACGTTGTGCATATTATCACAAATCCATTTTAAATTTTGGTTTGAAAATTAAGTGGTTATAAAAAAGTAGCGAATAAAGTTTTCAAGTAAATCAATGGCACATGTAATTTCATCAGAAGGACAAGGGCATATAACACAGAAAAAAGACCTTATATACGAGATCTCTATTAATAACCGAAGATGTCGTAAGTGCTTATATTGTATCCAGATATGCCCTGCCAAGGCAATAAAGCTTCAAAAGGATAGTATAAAAATTTTACGCGAACGATGCATAATGTGCGGGAGCTGTATAACAGAATGCCCGCAGAAGGCATTGAATTATAGAAGCGGGCACCAGCATGTGGTCGACCTATTGATGGACAAAGAAAAGGCCATAGCGTGTGTTGATCCTGCCTTCCCCGCAGTGCTTGATAAATGGACACCAGGTCAGTTTGTCACAGCGTTAAAAAAGATAGGATTTACTGAGGTCTGGGAGGGTGCATTTGGTGCTGAACTTGTAAGTCAGGCATATAGAAAGCTCCTTTCAGAGGCAACGGATAGACCCCTAATATCATCATTCTGCCCTGTAGTTGTTTTTTATATACAGAAATATCTCACCAGTCTGATTCCAAACCTTGTGCCTATAGTATCACCCATGATTGCTATAGGTAGGATTGCAAGAAAGATAAAGGGCAGTGGCTGGAAGGTCATATATATTACACCCTGTCTGGCACAGATGAGAGAGATGTCAAGCCCTGAGGTGGTGGGCGCTATTGACCATGTTATCACATTTAAGGATGTTAAAAAACTTCTTAAAGACGAGATAGACAATGAAGAAAAACTGACTGAGACAGCCTTTGATGGTCCCAAGCCTTTTCTTGGCAGGGTTATATCAGTAATAGGTGGTTTATACAGGAGCACCGGTTCTCAATTTGATATCCTTATGGATGATGTAACAGTTACATATGGTCACAGGAGAACAATAGGTTCATTAAATCAGCTTGCCACTGGATATATTAGGGCAAGGTTTTTTGATTTTTTATTCTGTCATGGTTGTGTGGATGGTCCTTTTATAAGCAGGGATCTCTCAGTAATTGCCAGAAGACAGAAGGTTGTCCGATATGCCAAACAGGAAATGGAAAAACAAGATGTATTAAGCGTTATAACAGAGCTTGATAAATTTGAATCAGTAGACTTAAGCAGAAATTTTTTAAATATGGAACAGAGGCTTCCAACCCCCACAGAGGAACAGATTAGGGCTATACTTAAGAAGATAGATAAATTACCGCCAAATCGTAATCTTGATTGCAGGGCATGTGGTTATGCATCATGCAGAGAAAAGGCAATAGCAGTAGCGCAGGGGATTGCAGATGAGGAATATTGCCTCCCCTATCTTTTAGAGCAAAGCAAAAAGATCTACAAGGAACTCGAAAAATCCCATAGGGAACTTCAGATCTCGCATCAGGCACTTGAACAGGCACAGGCTCAGCTTATAAAGACAGAAAAGCTTGCCTCTATCGGGCAGCTTGCTGCAGGTGTAGCCCATGAGATCAACAATCCCCTCGGGACAATAATGATCTATGCCCATATACTCCAGAAGGGTTTTGATAAGGATGACCCGAGAAGGGAAGATATTGAGCTTATTATCAGTGAGGCGAACAGGGCAAAGGAGATTGTTCAGGGTCTTCTCAGCTTTGCCAGGGAGACAAAATTGAGACCAGGTCCTACGAATATAAATGACCTTCTTGAGGATGTCCTCGGGCTTGTTGTGAATCAATCACTATTCCACAATATCAGGATTGAGAAGAGATTTAGTGATGAGTTGCCCACGATAGTTGCCGATGAAATAAAACTTAAGCAGGTTTTTCTCAATATAATACTGAATGCCGCCCAGGCAATGGAGGGCAATGGAAGGTTAATAATTACTACCAATATTGAGAAGAATTATATTAAAATAATGATACATGATACAGGGCCTGGCATACCACCAGAGATAATGGGAAATCTCTTCTCACCTTTTTTCACTACAAAGGAAAAAGGCACAGGCCTCGGGCTTGCTATATCCTATGGGATAATTGAAAGACATGGGGGGCGGATCGATGTGGAGACAGAGCTTGGCAAGGGAACAACGTTTATAATTTATATTCCCGTTGTTTCAGAAGATAATGCCTCAGAGGATACAAAGGCAGCCTGATCGGTAAGGCTGCAATAAAAAATACTTTACAGGGAGATGAGACTATGAGTAAAAAGACAAAAATATTGCTTGTGGATAATGATGTGGATTTTATCGACCTGAACAAGGCTGTCCTTGAAAACAATGGATTTGAGGTGGCTGTGGCATATGCAGGTCGAGAGGTGATGGACAAGGTAAAATTTGAACAGCCTGACCTGATCGTCCTTGACCTTATGATGGAGAAACATGATACAGGCTTCGGTGTTGCCAGGGCATTGAAGGCAGATCCTGTATATAAGGACATCCCCATCTTGATGCTTACTGCAGTGGGGAGTGAAACAGGTATGGATTTTTCCCAGGAGCTTGATGGGTACTGGATGAAGACAGATGATTATGCAAATAAACCATTGAGCCCTGAGGAACTTATTAAAAGGATAAACGCACTGTTGGAAAGAAACAAAAAAGCCTGAAATATTTAAGGCACTTGTAAAAATTTTATTGGATTTGAAATGGAAGAGCCAATCCGCATACTTGTTGTAGATGATGAAAAGGGGATAAGAGAGGGCTGCAGAAGGATACTTGCAGGCGAGGGTCATGCCGTGGACGTTGCTGAAAACGGCAAGGTAGGCTTAGATAAGGTAAAGACAAATCATTATGACCTCCTCGTGGTTGATCTGATGATGCCTGTTATGGGTGGTATTGATATGATGGGTCACGTAAAAGAGATTGACCCTGATATTATAATGATTGTCATAACAGGTTTTGCCACTATAGAGACTGCCGTAGATGCCATCAAGCACGGTGCCTATGATTATATCCCCAAGCCCTTTACACCAGACAATCTCATTGCAGTTATAAACAGGGGTATTGAGACAAGACGACTTCGCCTCCAGACCAGAAGGCTTATGGAGGAAAGGGATCAGAGGCTCCTTGAGTTAGCCAATGAGAAATCCAAGATGCATGCAATAATCAATTCCATGGCAGATGGCGTCCTTGTAATAAATAAAGAGAGCCAGCTCGCCCTTTGGAATCCTGCTGCCATAAAGATGCTAAATCTCCATGAACAGCCTGAATCAGGCAAGAACCTTTCGGAGGTCGTTCAGAATGAAGACCTAATAAGGGTCATTAGAAAGGCATGCTCACCAGAGGCATCAAGTTATACAAGCATAACAGAGGAGATAGAGTTGCCTCCCCCTGAATCAAAAACCCTTATGGTTAATGTATCTATAATAAGGGATGATGAGTCAGGGCAGGACCTGGGGTTGGTGGCGACCTTAAGGGATATTACAAGGCTCAAGGAACTGGATAAGCTTAAATCCCAGTTTGTGGCAATGGTTACCCATGAATTAAGGGCACCTGTCTCTGCTATAGAGGGTTACCTCACGGCATTCCTCACAGGTGCTGCTGGCAGTGACCCCAAGATGTATATACAGATGATGGAAAGGGCAAGACAGAGGGCGCGCTCTTTATTGGAGCTGATAAATGACCTCCTCCAATTCAGTAAACTTGAGGCGAAAAGTGCTGTTCGCAAGAAGGAGCTCCTTGATATATCAGGCATAATAATAAATACAGTAGAACTTCTTAAAGGACAGGGTGAATCAAAGGATCTTACATTCGAGATAGATGTCCCTGACACACTACCCCTTATTGAGGCAGACAGGGCAGAGATGGAGCAGCTCTTTACTAATCTTATATCAAATGCCATTAAATACAATGTGAAAAACGGCAAGGTTAAGGTCAGCGCCAAGGCAAATAAGCACTTCCTAAATATTACAGTGGCAGACACAGGCATAGGTATAGAGGCGGATTGCCTGCCCCATATCTTTGATGAGTTCTATAGGGTATCATGTCCAGAGACAAGATATACTACAGGGACCGGTCTTGGCCTTTCTATTGTTAAAAAGATTGTTGAGTCGCATTTTGGCCGTATAGATGTAGAAAGTATCCCTGGAAAAGGGACTACATTTACAGTCAGTCTGCCGATTAAACAGAAAAAATAAAAGACTACTTAAAAGGAGATGACATGACAAAAGAACTGAAACAAAACGAGATAGTTGAAAAACGGCAATTAGCACCCTCCATTACACTTTTCAAACTATATGTCCCTGAGATTGCAAAAAAGGCAAAACCGGGGCAATTTGTTGTCTTAAGGGCAGATGATTATGCCGAGAGGATACCCCTGACAATTGCGGATTTTGACCGTGAGGAAGGAACTATTACGGTCATCTTCCAGGTAGTAGGGACATCTACGAAGAAGCTGGAGGGATTTGAGAAGGGCCAGAGTATCCTTGATGTGGTGGGGCCACTGGGAAAACCAAGCCATATAGATAAGTTTGGGACTGTGGTTTGTGTAGGTGGCGGCGTGGGTGTGGCACCTGTCTATCCCATTGCAAAGGCACTTTATGAAAAAGGCAATGAGATGATAAATATTATTGGGTCAAGGACAAAAGAGATGCTTATCCTTGAGGATGAGATGAAGGCAATAAGCCACGAGCTCTATGTAACAACCGATGATGGCACATACGGGCACCATGGCTTTGTTACAGATGTCCTGAAGAAGGTTATTGAGGAGAAGAAAAAGATTGACCTTGTTATAGGTATAGGTCCTGTTATTATGATGAAGGCTGTGTGTGATGTGACCCGTCCGTATAATATCCATACAGTTGTTAGCTTGAATACTATCATGGTTGACGGCACAGGTATGTGCGGATGCTGTAGGGCAACCGTGGGTGGAGAGACCAAGTTCGTGTGTGTTGATGGACCTGAGTTTGATGGACACAAGGTTGAGTTCAATGAGCTTCTCATGCGTGGTAAGATGTATAGTAGGGAAGAGAGAAGGGCAATGTGGGATCACAAGTGCAAGCTTGAGGCAAAGGAAAAGGCAGCAAAAAAGGCTAAGAAGAGAGAACCCATGCCCGAGCAGAATCCGAAGGTGAGGATTCAGAACTTTAATGAGGTCGCCCTTGGCTATACAAGGGAGAATGCCCTTCGTGAGGCATCCCGCTGTCTAAACTGCAAGAATATGCCATGTGTTGAAGGGTGCCCTGTTAATGTTCAGATACCTAAGTTCATAAAACTTATTAAAGAAGGTGACTTTATGGGTGCCATACATGTCATCAAGGAGACAAACAGCCTTCCAGCAGTATGCGGAAGGGTGTGTCCCCAGGAGACCCAGTGTGAATCAAAGTGCGTCCTTGGAAAAAAGGGTCAGCCTATAGCCATAGGCAGGCTTGAGAGATTCGTGGCAGATTATGAGCTTGCCCAGGGTGATGTGAGGGTGCCGCCCATTGCCAGTAAAACAGGCAAAAAGGTAGCAGTGGTTGGTGCAGGACCAGCAGGGCTTACCGTGGCTGGTGAGCTTGCAAAGAAGGGGCATGATGTAACAATATTTGAGGCACTTCACAAGGCAGGTGGTGTCCTTGTCTATGGTATCCCCGAATTCCGTCTTCCAAAGGCAATAGTCCAGAGAGAGGTGGATTACGTGGAGAAGCTTGGCGTCAAGATAAAGGTGGATACAATAATAGGTCAGACCACAACAGTAGATGAGCTCTTTGAGCAGGGTTTTGATGCCATATTTATAGGAACAGGCGCAGGATTGCCATATTTTATGAATATCCCCGGTGAGAACCTAAACGGTGTGTATTCTGCCAATGAGTTTCTTACGAGGGCAAATCTTATGAAGGCATATCTTTTCCCTGAATATGATACACCTGTAAGGGTAGGAAGCAGGGTTGCAGTTATTGGTGGCGGTAATGTGGCAATGGATGCAGCAAGGGTTTCAAAAAGATTAGGGGCGGATCATGTGTATCTCATTTACAGGCGTTCCCGTGCAGAGATGCCTGCAAGGGCTGAGGAGGCGCACCATGCAGAGGAAGAAGGCATTGAATTCAGGCTCCTTACTGCCCCCGTCAGGGTTATAGGGGATGAGAGTGGATGGGTTAAGGGGATAGAGTGTGTAAAGATGGAACTTGGGGAACCAGATGCATCGGGTAGAAGAAGACCTGTGGAGATAAAGGGTTCCAACTATGTAATAGATGTGGATGTTGTTATTGTTGCTATTGGCCAGGGCCCTAACCCAATACTTACCTCAACAACAGAAGGGCTGAAGCTTCGTAAGACAGGCAATATTGAGGCAGACCCAGAGACCGGAAAGACAAGCAGAAAAGGCGTCTTTGCTGGCGGAGATATTGTTACAGGTGCAGCAACAGTTATCCTTGCTATGGGTGCAGGCCGTAAGGCAGCAGCAGCTATTGATGAATACCTCAGAACAGGCAACTGGTAATCCAGAATAGGAAAATAAAGATAAAAGGCGGGTCAGTGACTCGCCTTTTTTATAGAGTTTTGAGATTATTGAAAAAGGTTCTAATTATAGGGATATCAAGACACATTCATTCCATTTTAGCAGGTATTAGATCATTTAAATATCCTTATCTTATTTAAAGGGTCTTAGGCCATAGTCAGGTTAGCCCACAATATAAAGGCAAAAGGAGAAAGGATTGTGGATAGGGTAACTGTATTTGATGCAAGTTCTGGATCCCCACCTATCTCATATGCCATTATATAGGATGTGGTTGCCGTAGGGGTTGCAAGGAGGATAAGGACATGGGCTATATCCCTGAAATTGATCTTTAATAACATAAAATAGAGTGCTGAAAGACCAGGGAGAACAATAAGCTTAAGAAGGGTAGAAGCAAAAGAAAACCAGAATGTCTTTTTTATATTTTTTACACCTATTGATGCCCCTATCATTATTAGAGCCATTGGCAGGGCAATATTGGAGATTATAACCATCCCTTTTGTTATAGATCTTGGTATGGTCACCCCAGTCCAGATAACAATCAGGCCAAGAAATGTGGCTATGATTACAGGTGTCTTTATAATAGACAGCAGTGAGCGGGCAATGTTTTTTTCTTGGCGGGATGACCAGGATAGGATTGCTATTGCCATGGAGTTATTAAGCAGTATCATAAGTCCGATGAGTATGCTCCCCTGTTTTAGGCCGCTTTCACCAAGGAGATAGAAAAGGATAGCAAGTCCTATATACGATACATTTCCATGGAAGGAGGTCTGGATAAATGTCCCGAGGCTGCCTGACCTTAGCCTCATTACATATCCTATAATAAATGATAGAACCATTATTGCAAGGGTTGGTATGATTATGGCAAATATATGCGAGATATAGACAGCGGTTATATCAGATTTTATTATCCCTGTGAAGATAAGCAAGGGCAGCGGAAACAGATAGACAAATCTGTTTGCCTCAGAGATAAATCTGTTGTTTATGATGCCTTTTCTCTGGACAATAAAACCAAAGATTATTACAAGGAAGATAGGGATTATAGTTTCGATTACAGCCATATCATGTCTATCCAGACTACAGTCTATAGACCATTAGACATTTTTAGGTGCATTTTATAAACCCGTAAAGAGGAGTGTTATTTTTTTCACATTCTGCGTATTTTAGATAAATCAATATCACCATGGTCCTTTAAGGATATACATTGGGTGCCCAAGGACTTTTCGAGTGTCTATCTAAAGACCGTTATAACTCATTCCCGCAGGGCTCCATTCCACAGTTCAAAAGAGGGGAAATCCGTCCCCCTTTCCTCTTTTTTATAGAAGGTGGCATATGTCATGGATTTGTATCTGGAGAAATTGCCGTCTTTTGAGGCAATAATCCTTTCTCTCCATGTCCCTGTGTTTATGTAATATCTATGGAGTCCATTGTTTTCTGACAAAAATGATATCCTCTCACTGTGGGTATGGCCAAATACTGTATATAGTGAATCATAGGAGGCGGCCATTTCTTCATATCTTGGTTCGTTGATCTCAAAATAGGAAAAAACCTTTAAAAATCTTTCAGCCCGTTCAATAGATATAAACTTTGATAGGTATAGCATATATTTAAACCTATCGGCAATATCAAGGGGATGGAGGATAGTATCATGTTTTTTAATCCAGTGTTTTACAAAAGGGATGCTGAGAAAGGATTCCACTGTCCTGTCTACAGCCTTTTCTATATATGGTTTAATCTTATTTTTTTGGTAGGCGCTAGAGAGGTAATCAAATATACGCCACTGGGGCCTTATATCCTCAATAGATTTTAATTCATCCTCAAGGAGAGGAAATTCCTGTTTTATCTCAAAGGGGAGTCTGACAAAAAGCTCTGTTGTACTCACATCACCAATAGGTATCCCATCTGGCTCAAAATTATACTCATCATATTGATGGCCATGCCTTACAGCTACACCATATTCTATGTTTTTATAACCTTCTTTCTCAATGTGTATATCCCCTATGGCTTCAGACAATATATCTGGGAATCCATCAAGGTCGCCGAGCATCCTGTCATGGTTTCCAAGTATTAGGATGCGATGGACAGGGATAGGATAAAAAAATTTATCTGTCTGCCTTATTATATCGATACTCTCTGAATTGACATCTAGGATATTTTTAAAGATATTCATCAGATGTGTCTTTATCTTATTCTTATCAATATTGTTGTCAGTGGCCCATGGTTTTTCATCATCCTGGACTGTCATCCAGTATTCACTTCTTAAAAGGTCAAAGGTATCACCGGCAAAAACAATGATAATCTCTTTTGTGTTTTCTCTGATAGCTCGTTTAATGAGATTATGAAAATGTTTGAATGCCCTTGGCGACAGATTGTTTGTAGCTGTCCCATCCGATAGATGCAGGTCGCTTATCACTACAAGCATAGTTTCTTTTATCATGATTTAGATATAAAAACCAGTCAAAATTAATTTGTTCTTTCTGGAGACACGATACATAAAAAATTGATATTTTCTTGACAAATGGTACAATAAAATATAATTATTTAGTGAAATAGATAACAATCAATATTTAATACTAAAAAAACTATATTCAGGGGGTATGAATGTTAAAAGAATCGGTAATAAACGAGCTACAGGGTATAGTCGGGAAGGAGAATGTATTAACCTCTCCTGAGGCATTAAGGACCTATTCCTATGATGGTACAACGAGCTGGATACATGAACCTGATGTAGTCGTCTTTCCCCATACTACAGAGGAGGTCTCAGGAATAATGAAGCTCGCCAACAGGGAAAAGATACCTGTAACACCAAGGGGAGGCGGCACGAATGTAAGCGGTGGCTCTGTACCTATCATGGGTGGTATTGTGCTGTGCACCACAAAGATGAACAAGATACTTAATATAGACAAGGAGAATCTCTCTGTTACTGTAGAACCAGGCGTAGTGCTCATGGATTTGAATATGAGACTTGCAAAAGAAGGACTTTTTTTTCCCCCTGATCCCCAGAGCTTTTTAGGTGCTACCTTGGGTGGCGTCATGGCAGAGAATGGAGGTGGCCCTGCCTGTGTTAAATATGGTGTCACAAAGCAGTATGTCCTTGGTCTTCAGGTGGTTTTGCCTACAGGAGATATAATAAATGTAGGCGGAAGGACTATAAAAAACGTGGTTGGTTATGACCTTCCTATGCTCTTTATAGGCTCTGAAGGCACCCTTGGGGTAATAACAAGGGGTGAACTAAAGGTAAGCCCGCTGCCGCCTACAAAACAGACCATAATGGCTGTATACGGGGACATTGTAATGGCAGGGGAGACGGTCTTTCGTGTATTAGAACATGGTGTAATCCCTTCCAAGATAGAACTCATCGATAACTGGGTAATAAATAGGATAGAGGAGATGATGCCCCTTGGTCTACCAAAAGATGCAGAGGCAGTTCTACTCTTTGAATGTGACGGTATCCCTGAGACAGTAGAGAAAGAGACAGAAAAGATAGTAGAGATTGCAAAGAAATATGGCGCAAGAGAAACAAGGGTGCCAAAGGATATGGATGAGGCAATGAAGTATTGGAAGGCAAGAAGTGCAGGCTTTGCGGCGGTATTTGGTAAAGCCCCAACCGTCTTTGCAGAGGATGTGACGGTCCCAAGAGGCAAAATCCCTGAATTTATAAGAAAGGTCAGGGAGATTGCAAAGAAATATAATGTTGAGTATAATGTTTTAGGTCATGCAGGAGACGGTAATCTCCATCCCTCTATCCTGACAGATATCAATAATAAGGAGCATTATGAAAGGTCAGTAAAGGCATTAGAAGAGATCATTGAGACAGCCGTGGAATTAGGTGGTGTGCTATCAGGTGAGCATGGCATAGGCCTTGAGAAGGCGAGGTTCTTGAGGAGGACGATGGACCCCATGGTAATCGACATTATGAAGAAGATAAAGGCTATCTTTGATCCTAATAATATTATGAACCCAGGTAAGATTTGGGAATAGTCAAAGGGGAGCTTACAATATGGAAGATCTGAAAGAACTGAAAAAGGTAGAGAAATATGCGAACCAGTGTATGAAATGCGGTTTTTGTAGCTTCTTCTGTCCTGTATATCAGGAGGAAAGGGTTGAACCAGCTGTTGCCAGAGGCAAAAACTATCTTGCAAGGCTTGCAATAAGAGGAGAGCAGAGTTTTACAGATGAATTAGGAGAGATTATAGGAAAGTGTCTCCTGTGTAAACGATGTGTTGCCAACTGCCCTGCAAAGACCCAGATTGATAGGGTTGTTGTTGCTGCAAGGGCGCAGATGGTAAAGAACAGAGGGCTCGGGTTTATCAAGAATTTTGCCTTTAGAAAGGTCATGGCAAATAGGAAGGCATTTGGTAACTATGTTAGGCTTGCCAAGGCATTCCAGTGGCTCATGCCCAAGACCGAAGGCAAGATAAGACACCTCCCTGATTTTCTCAAGGCACTCGGACAGGGAAGAAATATCCCCGAGATAGCAAAGACCTTTATGAGAGACATAGTAAAGCCTGTATATAAACCACAGGATGGTAAGGCACCAAAGATGAGGGTAGGATTTTTCATGGGGTGCGCTACAGATTTTATATACCCTGAGCTGGGGCTGAAGATGATAGATTTTATGACAAAGAGGGGGATAGAGGTTGTTGTGCCTCAGGAACAGTCATGCTGTGGTGCTGCCATATATTTTAGTGGTGATTTTGAGACAGGCAGGATGCTTGCGGACAAAAACGTGGAGGCATTTAAGGATGTAGATACAATAGTAACTGCCTGTGCAACATGTAGTTCAACATTAAAGGACTATCAGAAATACCTCCCTGACAATCCTGACCAGGAGAAGCGCTACCAGGAGTTTGAGAAAAAGATCAAAGACAGCATGGAGTTTATTATAGATGTTATGAAGGTAAATCCTGAAGAGCTGAAGCTGAAAAAGGAGTTTGAAGGAAAGACTGCAACATGGCATGATCCCTGCCACCTGGTAAGATATCAGAATATCCAGGCACAACCAAGGGCAATCCTTAAGGGTTTAAAGGGTCTTAAATATGTAGAGATGCCAAATGCAGACCTTTGCTGTGGAATGGGGGGCTCTTTCAGCGTTTATCATTATGATCTAACCAAGAAGATAGCCGCCAAAAAGATGGACGGCATCAAAGCAACAGGGGCAGACATAGTTGTTACGGCATGTCCAGGTTGTATGATAAACCTTATTGACAATGTGTATCAGAATAAGATGCCACAAAAGGTCTATCATATACTTGAGCTTGTTGAGTAGCAGCATATGCTTTAACAAACAACACTATACAAATAAAAAACTGTAGGAGGATTAACATGAAGAATGGGCACTGGATGACGGCAAAAGATGTATTGAGGGTAAATGCCTTTAAATGGCCTGACAAGATGGGTATAAAGGACCTTTACAAGTCATATACCTTCAAACAGTGGAATGAAAGAGCATGTAGACTTGCAAATGCCCTTGCAGATATGGGCATGAAAAAGGGTGACAGATTTGCAGTCCTTGCATACAACTGCGTAGAGTGGCTTGAGATATATGCAGCAGCAGCAAAGGGTGGTTTTATCTGTGTTCCCCTTATGTTCAGACTGGCACCACCTGAAATGGAATACATCATCAATCACTGCGAGGCAAAGGTTTTTATTCTTCAGGCAGGCATAGACCCATCAGACGGCAAGGAGTTTCCCTGGGTCAAACAGGTAAACGAGATGAAGAAAAATATCCCCACTGTGGAAAAATATGTAACATTTGCAGTAGATAATCCACATTATGATGGGTATATCTCATATGAAGATGCCCTTGCAGCAGCAAGCCCAGAGGAACCAGCAACCAAGGTAACAGATGCAGATCCTTGGGTAATTATGTATACCGGTGGAACAACTGGAAAACCAAAGGGTGTCGTAAAGACACATGCATCCCTATTTGCCCAGTATTTCATAATGATCTATGATCATCTATTCAATTTTGATGATATTACACTGCTTGTCATGCCATGCTGCCATGTTAACTCGCTGTTCTATTCCTTTGTCAATACATGGGTTGGCGGCTCAGTCATGGCATACAATATGGTGAGCTTTAATCCTGAGAATCTCCTTAAGACATTTGCAGAGCATAAGATTACATTCACATCCCTTGTGCCAACACACTACATCATGATGTTGGCGCTGCCAGATGAGGTCAAGGCAAAATATGATGTAACCTGCATAAAGAAACTCCTCTGTTCCTCTGCACCAGCAAGAAGAGATACAAAGCTTGGTATCCTCAAGATGTTCTCTAACTCCCACCTTTATGAGGCATATGGTTCAACAGAGGCAGGTATTGTTACAGTTCTTAAACCACATGAACAGCTTACAAAACTTGGTTCAATAGGCCGAGAGGTTATAGCAACCGATATAATCAGGCTCTATGATGAAGATGGCAACCTTATCACACAGCCTAATGTAGTAGGCGAGCTCTATTCAAGAAGCCCAATGCTCTTTGAAGAGTACTGGAAGGAGCCCGAAAAGACCGCAGCAGCCATGAAGGGTGAATACTTTAGCGCCGGCGACATGGCTTATAGGGACGAGGATGGCTATTACTATCTGGTAGACAGAAAGGCAAACATGATCATCACCGGCGGTGAGAATGTATTCCCATCAGAGGTTGAGAATGTTGTTGGCGGTCATCCAAAGGTAAAGGATGTGGCAGTTATCGGTGTTCCTCATGAAAAATGGGGTGAACAGGTGACAGCAGTGGTTGTCCTCCACGAGGGAGAGACAGCAACACCTGAGGAGATCTCTAACTATTGCAAGGGTAAGATTGCAGGGTTTAAGGTGCCTAAGAATGTCATCTTTATTAAGGATGAAGAGATGCCAAGAAGTGGGGCAGGCAAGATACTCCATAGGATTCTAAGAGAGAGATACGGAAAGTGGAGCGAACACGTATAGTAATACAATACATTGAGTTGCTGATAGAGGGCGGGGGGCAGTCAATCCCCCCGCTTTTTTATATTTATGTAAAAGTTTAGCCCAGGATTAACGATGCCACATAAAAAAATATTGGATTTTAAAGAGGATATAAACCCCATTGGCGTATCAAAAAGGGTAAAAAACAGTCTGAGAAAATCCATTAAGCATATAGAGTCACGTGAGCAAAAAGGTATTGTCCATCTAACAGAATATCTTGCAAGACTGTTTAATATCACAGAGGAAAACATAGTTCCTGGTTATGGCTTCTCTCATATATTTTCTGGTGTATTGGAGATGTTGAAACCAGATGTCATACTTATCCCTTCACCTATCTCAAATTTTTACAGGTCTTTTTTTGAGACAACAAGTAAATCCATTCTGTCTTATGAAAAGTCAATTATAGACAATAAATACTATGATACCAATGAGTTGGAACAATTAATTGAAAAGTCAGATTTAATAATACTGCCAAATCCTCATAATGTAACAGGGAAAAAATTGAACTGTGATGATATAGAGGATATTGTAGCAATTGCTGATAGAGAAAAAAAGGTTGTTTTATTCGACGAGTGTCTTATAGAATTCACAGATATAAAAAGCCATGCGCAGTGTATCACAAGTTCTAATTATTCACTAATATTAAGGACATTCTCTACATATCATGCAATGGCAGGTCTTCCGCTGGGCTATGCTATAGGATCAGTCAAGTCCATCAAAAATATAAAAAATGTCCTTTATCCGTATCTAGCCAGGATACCCACTTTATCATGTTATGCCGCTGTTGCAAGTTTTAAGGATAAGGGCTACAGAAAGAGGACTCTGGAAACCATAAAGGCAGAGAAGGATTATATAATAAATAGACTAAAAGAAAATGAGTATATAAAGGTTATTGATAGGGGATGTAATTTTATCCTTCTTGAGATTATAGGTGATCATAAATCCATCTCTGATGGTCTTTATAGAAGAGGTATCTCAGTGGATATATATCATGAAAAGGATGGTTCTTTTCTAAGACTGCCTATGAGAAAACACAAGCTTAATGCATATTTTATCAAATCATTAATACAGTCATTGGGGCACAATAAATTATGAAAAAAAATTTTTTAATCCTTTTAGTATCTGTTATCCTGTCTGTTGTCTTTGCCTTAAATGCCTTTTGTGAAGAGATAGAATTAAGGGTCTTATACATGAATGATTTTCATGGCTTTGCAGAGGAGCAGAAATCAGATTTTAAGGGCAAAATGGTAGGGGGTATAGCATATCTTGCCGGAATGGTTGATAGGCTCCGAAAGGAGAGGCAATCAATTTTTCTTGCAGCAGGGGATATGATCCAGGGTAGTAATTGGGCAAATCTATTTAAGGGCAGGCCAGTAATAGAGGTTATGAATCGTATGGGTTTTGATGCCATGGTGATAGGCAACCATGAGTTTAATTTTGGGGTTGATATCCTTAGACAAAGGATATCAGAGGCAAGCTTTCCCTGCCTTGGTGCAAATATAATTGGTCTGGAGGGGATAAAGCCTTTTGTAATAAAGGAATTAAAGGGGGTTAAGATTGCAATAACTGGACTTACCACAGAGGAGACACCCATATATACCCACCCTGATAATGTGAAGGGACTGATTTTCCAGCCATCCTCGGAGGTTGCTGAAAGGCTTGTAAAAAAATTGAGGGACAGAGCTGATGTTATAATAATTTTGTCTCATCTTGGTTTTCATAATGACATGATCCTTGCCCAAAGAGTAGAGGGTATAGACATAATTATAGGTGGTCACTCCCACACAAAGATAGAAAAGCCCGTATCAATAGGAAAAACCATTATTGTCCAGGCATGGGAGCATGGAAAGGTTCTTGGTGTCCTTGATCTAACACTGAAAGATGGCAAGATAAGAGATTTTTCAGGCAGGCTAGAGGATATTGTGCCTTCAGATAAAGCAAAAAATAATGATGTTCTGAAGATAGTAAAGAGATATAAAAATAGGTTGAAAAAGGTCGTCAGCGAGAAGATAGGCATCACAGAGGTAGACCTGGATGGAGAAAATGGAAATAAGAGGGAGACAAATTTTGGCAACCTCGTAGCGGACATTGTAAGGGAGAGGGCACAATCGGATATAGCCATAATAAATGGCGGCTCTATAAAAATAGGTATAAGAAAAGGCTGGATTACTATGGGTCAGATATATGATGCACTTCCTTTTAATAATTATATTGTCTCGGTAAAAATGAAGGGAAAGGACATTATAGAGGCATTAAGACATGGAACCAATACAAGAGAGGACAATGCAGGGAGGTTTCCCCAGGTATCAGGGATAAGCTTTATCTTTTCAAGGGTACAGGGGGGAGGCACTATAATAAAGGAGGTCATATTTAAGGGTAGGCCTATTGACCCGGATGGTGAATATACCGTAGCAACTACTGATTTCCTTATGGCAGGAGGGGATGGCTATAAGGTATTCCGTGGCCATATTAATTCTCATATGTTTCTTTATCAAGAGCCTGGCAGGTGGATCAGGGACCTTGTGGTTGATTACATAAGAGACAAAAAAAGTATTAATCCAGTTGTTGAGGGCAGGATCATTGAGTTAAAATAAAAGAGACATCAAAGATAATAAAACAGACTAAAGGGTGGATAGGTTATGGATGAGATACTCGAGTTTGCCATAAGATGCGTAAAAGAGTCAGGAAGGATACAGAGACGTTATTTAGGGAAAAAGATAGGCATACATCACAAGGGCGTAATAGACCTTGTGACAGACGTAGATATGGCATGTCAGGAGACAATCATAGGGATGATAAATAAGGCATTTCCAGGTAATGACATCGTAAGCGAAGAGAAGAAAAATTATTTTGAGAGCGACGGAAACAGGTGGATTATAGACCCCCTGGATGGGACAACCAATTATGCCCATAGCTACCCCTTTTTTTGCACCTCCATAGCCTATGAAGAAGGGGGAACAGTAACAGCAGGTGCAGTGTATAACCCTATATTTAAAGAATTGTTTTATGCAAGAAAGGGACAGGGTGCATATTTTAATGGGAAAATGATAAGGGTGTCTAAAATAGGGGTATTGAAGCAGGCACTGCTATCAACAGGTTTTCCCTATGACCTCCATACGAGTAAAAATAACAACATAGACAACTTCATCTCTTTTATCTACGAGGCACAGGCAATAAGAAGGGATGGTTCAGCAGCACTCAATCTCTGTTATCTTGCCTGCGGAAGATTTGATGGGTTCTGGGAGATAAAGCTTCAGCCATGGGATATGGCAGCAGGTTCACTTATAGTGGAAGAGGCAGGGGGTGTTTTAACTGATTTTCAGGGGGGTAGATTCACTATCCATAGTGATGAGATTATTGCATCTAATGGGTTGATACATGATGATATGCTTCGCATCCTGCAGATGAATAAATTTAAAAGGGGAATATGATGAGGGAATATACAGTGGAGGAATTGAAAAAGGTGGTGCGTCCCAAGCTTGGGGATAGTGTCCCACTGGAATTATTCAGGATCCTGAGGATAATAGGTATGAGGGAGATACTTGGTGATAGCTCTGGTGCCGCCCTCTACATGATAGGCAAGAAGGTAGGCAATATGATAGGTGCCCAGGATATAGAAGGTTTTAAAGACAGAATTATGGAGCTTAAGATAGGGATACCTGATGTAGAGATAGTTAATGGAGACCACCTTATAATAAAGCTTTATGAATGTATAACCTGTGCAGGTTTTTCCTACACAGGTGAGATGTTCTGTGACCTTGAGAGCGGTGTTATTGCAGGTCTTCTGGAGAGGGTATATAATAAAAAGGCTAAATCAACCCAGAAGAAAAGCTGGTCAGTAGGTTTTAATTACTGTGAGTTTCATGTCCTTCTATACTGAAATTGAAAAATGGAAGAATACGAAAGACTAAAAAAAAGGATACAGGAGCTTGAGATAGAGCTCGAGGATATAAAGAGCCTCACCGATACCAGAGGAAGGCTTCTTGATGCACATATCAAAGAGCTCAACGATGTCTATGCCGCCCTTAATGATAAATTTACAGAGCTTAAGGAAAAAACAGAGAGGCTTAAAGGCATTGAGAATGAGCTCATAAAGGCGAATAAACTATCTGCCCTCGGTGAGCTTGCAGAGTCTATTGCTCATGAGATAAAAAACCCCCTTATATCAATCCAGGGTTTTGCCAAAAGGATTCAAAAGATAGATGATAAGGAAAAGATAGATAGATATTCAAAATTTATTGAGAAAGAGGCGGGTAGGCTCTCAGATGTACTGACCAGGCTTTTGAACTTTTCAAGGATGGGGGAACCCAGGATAGAGACATTGAATATAAATGATGTTGTGGATGATACTATCCTTTTCATGGAGTACCACCTTACAAGATTCAAGAATGTGAGGCTGGAGGTAATTAAGGCTGATAGTCTGCCGCTTGTGAGGGCAGATAAGATCCATATTCAGCAATGCCTAGTGAATTTAATAATGAATGCAGCCCAGGCAATGCCTGAGGGGGGTTTGATAAAAATAAGAACAGGTGTAGAAAAGGATTATGTTTTTATATCTGTGACTGATAATGGGATAGGTATAAAAAAGGAGTTACTGGATAGGATATTTGAGCCGTTTTACACAACAAAGGAAAAAGAAGATGGAACAGGGCTTGGTCTCTCTCTTTGTAAAAGGCTTATAGAGGCAAATAAGGGTAAGATTGAGGTAGAGAGCATAGAGGGCAAGGGCAGCACATTCAAGATACTTCTTCCATACAAAAATTAACAAAATTCTCTTATTTTAAAGGCGTCTCCAGATATAAATCCTGCTCTATTGTAAGGTTTTTTTTATTAAATTTCTTTTCAAACTCTTCATAATCAAGGGCGTAGAGAGGGCTTATCTCTACCTTTACGCCAGGCATGACCTTTGCCCCTGCTGCCTCAAGCCATTTCTTAAATAATGCACACATATCCTCTTTAGCCTTTTCTGGTGAATCAACACCTGTTATGTTTTTAACAGGCGAGAATTCTTCCTCTCTTTTTACCTCCATGGCAAGGGTCTTCTCTGCAAGGGGTATAGCATCAAATACAAATGTCTCAAATTTCCAGACATCTATCTGTGATATTGACCCATTTGCTGTTTTTATGTACATATTTTTTTTGGCACAATGATATGGCAGGCCGAATCCGTGGCTATTAAGTCTTTTTACAAAAGGCAGTGAAAAGATATGGATAGCCGTATTCCCTGCCCAGTAGAGGATTTCACCGTTTTCATCAAGCGCTGTCATGTATGATACATCGATGTCACTGTATTCTATGATTGCGTCCCTTCCGTTTACATTAAGATATATCCCTACCTTCTCTTTCACATCCCTTCTTCTTACGACCTTTGTAGATGCCTTTGACTGAGCCAGATTGTGGTAACCGAGAAAGACAGGGTCTGCTATCTTTACGAGGGGGTTATCTACCTGACAATAGAAGAGTTCTGTATAACCGTCTTCAAGGAGTCTCCCAAGGATGCCTGATTCACTAAGTGCCTTAAGAGAGCCGCCGTGGCCATCGGGATTCATGGCTATCTGTGCCCTGTCTTTTATTATCAGTTTTCCATCAGGGGTAAGCGTTGGCAGCATTCCCTGCTGGAAAAAATAGATATTCTCCTTACCGATGCCAAAATAATCATTATCCAAGAAGAATGTCCTTGTTTCTTCGTCATTTTCAAAACTTGTCATAATAATCATAGGTATCCTTGCAGAATATCTCCTCGAAAGCGCTATAATCTGTTCAGTAAATAGCTGAAAGAGGGGTTTTTGCTGCACAGGGGTTATCTTAAAGGTGCCTTTTGGACCCTCATAGCCCAGTCTTGTCCCCTGTCCGCCTGCAACAATCAGGACAGCCACCTTATTTTCTCTGAGGAGTGACTCCCCCATATCCCTCATCCTTTTTCTTTGCCCCATATCCTCTTGTGTCTTTGGTAGTGCAATAATGCTGGCAGGAGATATATTTTGTATATTCTCTTTTCTATCTTGTAAAAAATTTTTATGTATCCTGAAGATAAGATCCATATCAAAGGATTTAATGACATTTAGCATGCCCTGTTGTTCCTCTTCAGTAAGGGTTTGATAGTGTTCTATCACATGATGCTGATTGTAGGATCTCAGTTTTTCAAAAATGTTGTCTTCCATTATTATCTTACCACCATGAGATGACTTTAGGTCCTTTAAGGATCCCAGATGGTTTATCGTCTGGCAGTCTTCTTTGTTCTCTTTTTTTTCTTTTTTTTGTCACTTTTCAGGTACATGATGCCTATAAAGCCGCATACAAGAATAATAACAACTGGAAAAAATATCTTAATATCACCCCATGAATAACCTGCATAGAATATATATATCAGAAGAATCCCTGCGATAGTAAGACAAATAATCCCCTTAATCTTCTCAGTCTTCACGTATTTATTCCAACCGCCAACACCATTTTGCCCACAGATAAAACACCCCTCATGACCTTTTGAACTTCTCATTGAGTATTCGCTTAAACCTTGGTGCGTAAATAATATCAAATGCCTCATCCTTGCCAGGAAACATTTTTAATGCATGTTTTTTTACCCCTTCAACTATTATGATAGCCTCATCATGGGTTATCTTCTGTGTTGTAATGTAATTTATTGCAAAATCAACCATAAACCTTAATCTTCTAAGCTTCTTTTCCTCTTCAAGGAGCTCATCCCGCATGGCATCAGACCCCCTTTTCTTTTTTTTTGATTAAACTCAGTAACTCAATAAACAGCCATAGACATATGCCGGTTGAGATGGATATATCAGCAACATTAAAGGCAGGCCAGTGGTAGTTTTTGTAGAAGAAGTCAAGAAAGTCTATTACGTACCCATATACCAGCCTGTCATATATGTTTCCTATAGCCCCTGAGAGTATGCATACAAGAGAAAACATCTTTGAAAAGGGGAGGTTGCATCTTAATGCAATATATATGAGCACAACAACGATTATCAGGGGTATAAATATAAAAATATATTTTGAAAGATGATGTTGTGATAAGAGGCTAAATGCGCCCCCGTAATTCCTTACATGGACGATGGAAAAAAAGGGGGCGATATTTAAGCCCTCAAGGTATGGTATACCCTCAGAGACCAACACCTTTGTCCATCTGTCAAGTATAAAAATAATAGGGACTATGATAAAGACAATGTATTTTCGCATCGTTTACATATATTGGGGAATCTGGAATCAGGGGGTGTAAGGTTCTCAGAATATTGCCAGCACCTTTCGCACTTTTGTCCCCCTGCCTTTGATACAGAGACATCTGTTTCAACACCTTTTATAACCTCTACCTGGGATACAATGAATATATCCTTTAGTTCATCTCCAAGTTTCTTAAGGGTATTATAATCCGCCTCACTGGCAGTAATGGTTATCTTGGCATCGAGAGGGTGGCCTATAATCTTTTCCCCTCTCTTTTCCTCTATCCTTTTGTTGACAAGCTCCCTTATCCTCCAGATGGCATCCCATTCCTCCTCTATCTCCTGTTTTATATATTCATTTTTTATCCCAGGGAATCTTGTCATAAGGATGCTTTCAGGGGTTTTATTGTCTTTTAGATAGAACCACATCTCCTCAGCGGTTGTAGATAGTATAGGCGATATGAGTTTAATAAGAGATATAAGGGTTTCATATATAACAGTCTGGGATGCCCGTCTTTTAGGGGCGTTTTTGTTTTCCGTGTATATCCTATCCTTGATTATATCAAGATAGAGGGCACTTAAGTCTACAGTGCAGAAATTGTGTATGCTGTGGTAGATAACGTGGAATGAATACTCGCTATATGCGTTTAGTACCCTTTCTATAAGCCTATTAAGCCTTGAGAGAAGCCATCTATCAAGGTATGACATCTTTTCATAGGACACGCTGTCTGTTTTAGGATTAAAGTCATTGTTTATGTTTGCATGAAGAAATCTCAGGGTATTCCTTATCCTTCTGTAGGTCTCTACAAGACGATTTATAATATCCTTTGATATCTTTATATCATCTCTGTAATCCTCATATGTGACCCAGAGTCTCAATATCTCTGCCCCGTATTTCTCTATTATCTCGCTAGGGGCGATGATATTACCCAGGGATTTAGACATCTTTCTCCCAGAGCCATCAACAACAAAACCATGGGTAAGGACAGATTTATAGGGCGCCACACCCTCATTTCCCACAGATGTAAGGAGGGAACTATGAAACCACCCCCTGTGCTGGTCACTACCCTCAAGATACATATCAGCAGGATAATTGAGCTCATCCCTTTTCTTGCATACCGCCGCCCAGCTAACACCTGAATCAAACCATACATCGAGTATATCCTCTTCCTTACTGAAGGAGTCGCCACCACATTTGGTGCACCTTGCCGATGCCGGCAGAAAATAGGATGCATCTTTTTCAAACCATATATCTGCGCCATGCTCCTTTACAGAGTCTATAACATTTTTAAATGTATCGGGGCTCCAGAATGGTTCTCCACATCGTTTGCAATAGAAGATCGTGATTGGTATCCCCCATGTCCTCTGACGGGATATACACCAATCAGGCCTTACAAGGAGCATGTTGTATATCCTGTCTCTTCCCCATGCGGGTATCCATTTTACCTTATCTATTGCCTCAAGCGCCTTTTGTCTTAGACTATTTTTATCAAGGGATATGAACCACTGCTCTGTTGCCCTGAAGATAACTGGTTTTTTGCAACGCCAGCAGTGGGGATATGAATGTTCTATCTCTTCCCTGAAGAGGAGCAATCCCAATTCTTCAAGTTTTGAGATAATGTATTTATTGCTTTCAAAGACATTCATGCCATGAAAAAAATCTACCTCTTCAATAAATTCGCCCTGGTCGTTCACAGGGGAATATACATCAAGTCCATATTCAAGACCTGTTTCATAGTCTTCCTCGCCATGACCTGGTGCAATGTGAACAGCCCCAGTTCCTGTGTCATCTGCCACATAATCAGCAAAAACAATTACAGAATCCCTGTCTATGAATGGGTGTTTAAAGGTGGTGCCCCTGAGCCTTTGGGGAGAGATCTCTTCTAATATCCTAAAGTCGTTAATCCCTGCCTTCTTTATTATCTCTTGTGCCAGTTTTTTTAAAACAATATAGATCTCTTTTTCAGTCTCTACGGTAACATAGGTAAATTCAGGGTTTATGGCAATGGCAAGATTAGCAGGAAGTGTCCATGGAGTTGTTGTCCAGATGAGCATAAATAGAGGTTTTTCTGGGTAATTATCAAAGAGACCTGTCCTCTCCTTTGTATATGGAAATTTAACATATATGGCATCTGATTTCTTTGTATTGTATTCTATCTCTGCCTCGGCAAGGGCAGTGAGGCAGTTGATACACCACAGCACAGGCTTTTTCTTTCGATAGATCTCCCCTCTCTCAAAGAATTTTTGCATCTCCTCTATAATAACTGCCTGATACATATAATCCATTGTAATATATGGATTATTCCAGTCGCCTATCACTCCAAGCCTTTTAAATTCCTCTCTCTGGATATCTATAAACCTCTCTGCATACGCCCTGCATTGGCGGCGTTTTTCCAGTTTAGAACCAGAGATGTTTTTACCTTTCATATCCTTTTCAATCTGATGCTCTATAGGAAGACCATGACAATCCCATCCAGGGACATAGTCAGCCCTGTAGCCTGACATGAATTTTGATTTTATAATGATGTCTTTTAGGATTTTATTGAGGGCTGTCCCAAGGTGAATGTTACCGTTGGCATAAGGTGGCCCATCATGGAGTATAAAGGTTTTATCGTATTGCCTATCCTTTGTTAGCTTTTCATAAACCCTTGTGTCCTCCCAGAATCTGAGTATCTCCCTTTCCTTCACAGGGAGATTACCTTTCATGGGAAATGGTGTCTTTGGCAGATTCAAAGTGTCTTTGTAGTCCATATTTACTATCCTTCTATTGAGGCTTTTTTACCACAGCTTTCAGCAAAAACCCCTAATCTGATCCCTGCAAAACGCCTTAAGATTAATCCTGAATAGCTCAAAAACAGACACCTCTCGGGTGTCAAATTAATATGCTGATTGCTGATTGGCATTCAAGAAATTAGCATAAACAGGCTATCTATTCAAGTTTTAATAGATGCATTTCAAAAGGCGTTGAATGCATTATTAAAGGTTGGGTTCTTTTTCTCTTATGTAGATAGCACACAGAGATGCAGCAGGAAAAGGGTCTATTTAGATATGGAAGATAATTTTTAATAGGTTTTGTTTTAAAAAATTTCTTTAATAAATTGTCGTATCTCGGATTCCTTACCTATAAAAAAATGATCAGAGTCGATGATCTTTATGAATTTTTCCACTAATGGCAGGTCTTTATAGAGCCTCAAGAGTGGTTCCACAGGGGCTATATCATCAAATTTTCCCCCAACAAAACATATCTTACCCTTGAATTGTTTTAATGGTGTCGAATCATAGAATGAAAAAGGGTATGCCACGATGAACATGGTTTGTATGTCTTCCAGTTTAAGGGATGCCATGCTTGAGACCCATGCACCGAATGAATATCCAGCGAGGATTATGGTAGCATCCTGTTTTAGGGTATCTTTCAGATAGGCTACTGCTGCCATAACATCCTTTGTCTCTCCTATCCCCTCCTCATAGGCTCCCCCACTCCCCTCAACACCCCTGAAATTAAATCTAAGTGTAGTGAGACCCTTCTCTGAAAATCCTTTTTCAATAGCATCTACAACATTATTGTGCATGCTGCCACCATAGAGGGGATGAGGGTGGCATATTACAACGCCTGAATCATTGTTTTTTTCATTCAATATGCCCTCAAGGGGATAATCAGAGTCTATAATAACCCTTTTTGTTGACATGGCTTATTTATTTTGGTAGTTTTTCACCGAAAAATCAAGAGGTAATTTTATGGGTTTATTTTCGAGAAAAGATAGAGAAAAAAAAACACAGAAAGAGATAGATATAAACAAGGAGATCAAAAAGGCAGAAAAGGAAAAATCCTTGTGGATTAAATGTAGTTCGTGTCAGGAGCTTCTGTATAAAAAAGAGGTGGAGAGAAATCAGTATATCTGTCTCAAATGCCACTATCACTTTCCCATCACAGTAGAAAACAGGCTTGCCATGACATTTGATACTGGTTCTTTTACAGAGCTTTTTAGTAATATAGAGCCCTTGGATTTTTTAAAGTTTAAGGATACGAAATCCTATAAAATAAGGTTGGAGGAGACCCAGAGCCAGATAAAGAAGCTGGATGCAGTTGTCTGTGGTCACGGTAAAATCAATGGATTAGATGTCTTGACAGCGATCTTTGATTTTTCTTTCATGGGCGGCAGTCTTGGCTCTGTGGTGGGCGAAAAGATAACAAGAACCCTTGAAAGAGGCATAGAGACCAGTATGCCTGTAATAATCTTTTGTTCATCTGGTGGTGCAAGGATGCAGGAGGGGATTATGTCCCTTATGCAGATGGCAAAGGTCTCCGGGGCAATTAACAGATTAAAATTAGCAGGCACCCCTTATATAACCGTCCTTACTGACCCGACACTGGGAGGGGTTACTGCAAGCATGGGTATGCTTGGCGATATCATTATTGCAGAGCCAAAGGCTATGATTGGCTTTGCAGGACCAAGGGTTATAAAGGAGACAATAAAAGAGGAACTGCCTCAGGGTTTTCAGCGGGCAGAATACCTCCTTGAGCATGGGATGGTGGATTTAATAGTAAACAGAAAGGAGCTTAAAAAACAACTTTATCAGATCTTATCGTTAATTCTACCATGAAGGGATATTCCCAATCCATGGAATACCTGTCAAGCCTTGAGGGATCCGGTATAATATTTGGGCTTGAAAACATAGAGCGGATCCTTGAATCCATTGAAAATCCTCATAAAAAGATAAAATGTGTCCATGTGGGTGGGACCAACGGAAAGGGATCTGTGTCCACTATGCTTTCCTGTATACTCAAAAGGGCAGGATATAGGGTTGGAAAATACACATCACCCCATCTTATAAGATTTAATGAGAGGATTGCATTGGATGAAAAAGACATAGAGGATGAAAGCCTCTCTGAGATTATAGATTTTATACGTGGCAGGATTGAAGACAGGTATTTAAAAAGACAATTTAGCTATTTTGATTTTACTACCGCCATTGCCTTTGAGTATTTTTATCGAAAAAATGTCGATATTGCCATATTAGAGGTCGGACTCGGCGGGAGGTTGGACTCTACAAATATTGTATCACCCCTTATAAGTATCATAACAAACATTGAGTTTGACCATCAACAGTATCTTGGATATAATCTTGAGGCTATTGCAAAAGAAAAATCAGGGATAATAAAAGAGCATACACCGGTGATAACCGGTGCTGATGGGGATGCCATTGGTGTAATCCATGAGGTTGCAGAGAAAAAATTAAGCCCCCTGTATATCCTTGGCAGGGATTTTTTCTATGAAAAGGATAGGGAACAGGTTATGACATATAAAGGCATAGGCAATACCTTCCAGGATATGTATATAAATCTCAGGGGTGACCATCAGCTTAAAAATGCATCCCTTGCTCTATGTGCAGCAGAATTCCTTATTGGCTATGGTTATGAGATACCCCAGAGGGCTATCTATGATGCCTTGGCTGATATAGCCTGGCAGGGTAGGCTTGAGCTGTTACAGGCCAGGCCAGTGACTATAATAGATGGAGCCCACAACCATAATGCAGCAGTTGCCCTTTCCCAGTTTATTAAAACCCATTACAACTCAGCAAGAAAGATCCTTATCTTTGGTGTCATGGCCGATAAGGACTATGAGGATATGCTTAGGGAACTAATACCTGTCATGGATGTGGTTATTTTTACAAAACCTCATACAGATAGGGCATTATCTCCCTATAGAATGGCACATCTTTTAGAAGATTGTATTATTACCGATGATGTAAGGACTGCATTGGTTAAGGCAAAGACAATAGCTGGAGATGATGATCTTATATTGATTACAGGTTCTTTTTATACTGCAGGAGAGGCGAAGAAGATATTTCATGAGGTTTTTTAGGGCGTTATTATTTATATGGATAATTTTTTTACCTTTATCTGTGTATGGTAAAAAATTTGATACAAAGTCACCAGTGAATAAACCTGTCGATATATCTGCATATTTTCTCGAATATAGTGGTGAGAAAAATACATACACAGCTAGAGGTAATGTAGAGCTTACAGAGGAGGGCAGACGCCTCACAGCAGATTCTGTAGTATATGATGAACTCAAGGGTGATATAATAGCCCAGGGGAATGTGGTATTCCAGGATGAAGAGGATGTATTAAGGTGTGAAAGATTATATCTCAACATCGTTACCAAAAGAGGGACAATAGAAAAGGGTAGCATCTTTATTAAAAAGGGAAATTTTAATATAGTCGGTGACACGATAGAGAAAACAGGGGATTCTACATATAATATCAAGGCAGGAGAGATCACCACATGCGACCCACAGAAACCTGAGTGGAGGTTTCGGGCAAGTGATGTGGATATAACTGTTGATGGTTATGCAAAAACAAGGGGGACAAAATTCTATATCTTTAATACACCAGTATTCTACCTCCCTTACGGTATATTTCCTGTTAAGACCGAGAGGCAGTCGGGTTTCCTCATGCCAGAATTTACCTCATCAAGCAGGGATGGTTTCATATTAAGGAATTCATTTTTCTGGGCAATAGCCCGTGATAAGGATGCAACACTTCATCTTGATTTCATAGAAAAAAGGGGTCTGGATTTTGGCTCAGAGTTTAGATATTCAATAACTGAGGATACAAAAGGGCAATGGTATGCTGCTATCTTGGATGACCATGATTATAAGCATACCCGTTACAGGATTAAGGGTAAACACGAACAGAACATTATGGGTGACCTAAAATTAAAGATGGATGTTGACCATGTATCGGATAATGATTACCTGAAGGACATATCTACAGACGTTGGTGAAAAGAGCGAGAACTTTTTAAAATCAAACCTCTACGTGGAGAAGCCTTTTACACATTCTCTTTTTACCTATGAGATGGCATATTTTAAAAACCTTATGGTCAAAGACAATGACACGACCTTTAAATATGTACCGCAGATGACGTATTTTACAGAATCTTTTCCCTTGTTTAAAGACAGAGTTTTTTTTGATTTCTCATCTAATATGACTGATTTTTACAGGGAGGCAGGGGATAAATACTCAAGGCTTGCATTTGAACCCAGGATTCAGGTTCCATATTCATGGAATGGTTTAAATCTGCTCTTTAGTGGTAAGGCATATGAGACAGGGTACCTCATAAATAAGGCAGAAACAGACTCAAAGACAACGAGGATAAGGCAGACCTTCAGGGTTGGCAGCGATGCTAATATGCAGTTTATAAGGGATTATTTTGTTGATAGATCAGGGGGGACAGGTTATCAGAGTCTTATAAAACCAGAACTCAAATATACGTTTATACCTAATTCATCCTATAGGGATCTCCCTTATGTAGATCCATATGACAGGATCTATAAGACAAATATCCTTACATATTCCCTTAATCATTATCTTAATTATTTCTCCCGAGGTGAGACAAAAGAGGTCTCTCTTTTACAAATTGAGCAGACCTATGGACTCTCAGAGGCATTGAGGCCATCAAGCCTCTATGAGGGGTATGGGGAGAGGTTTTCAGATACAAAGGGTAGATTTACATTTTATCTAGAAGAAGATACATCGTTTATCCACGAGAGTATATTTAATATCTATGGGGATGGATTCAAGGAAGTAAAAACTTCACTAAACCATTCTCGTCCTAATATGTACAAAATAGATTTTACCCACACCTTTACCAAACATCTTGAGAATCAGGTCTATCTTGACCTCGGGGGTAGATATAAAGATATAGACGGAAGGTATCAAATAAGGTATTCTTTCAAGAATTCTGTATGGATAGATACCCTTTATCAGATTGTTTATCATCCAGGCTGCTGGGCAGTGACATTAACCCTTGCTCAGACACAGAGGCCAAGGGACACGAGCGTTAAGTTTGCCTTTGATCTTGCAGGGATTACAAGGATGAAATAAAGGAGGAAGAGGAATGAAAGGTATAATACTTGCAGGCGGTCTCGGAACAAGGCTATATCCCCTTACAAAGATTACAAACAAGCACCTTCTGCCTATCTATGAAAAGCCAATGATATATTATCCCATAGAGACACTAATAAATGCAGGCATAACAGATATAATGATTGTTACAGGTGGAAACCATGCAGGTGATTTCTTGAGGCTTCTCGGTAATGGAAAAGAGTTTGGTTTAAAACATATAAACTACACATACCAGGAAGGCGAGGGTGGTATTGCGGCTGCCCTGGCTCTTGCAGAGTATTTTGCCGACAGACAGCCAATCTGCGTTGTCCTTGGCGACAACATCATTGAAAAAAACATTATAAAGGCTATAAAGGACTTTGAAAGGCAGGGAAGGGGCGCAAAGATAATGCTCAAAGAGGTGCCTGACCCTGAGAGATTCGGTGTGGCAGAGATAGAAAATGGAAGGCTTATAAATATAGTGGAGAAACCAAGGCAACCAAAGAGCAATCTTGCTGTGATAGGTATATATATGTATGATGCGAGGGTCTTTGATATAGTAAAGACCCTCAAACCATCAGAGAGGGGTGAGCTTGAGATAACGGATGTGAATAACGCCTATGTCAGGGAAGGGACAATGACATGGGAGATGCTTCAGGGTTGGTGGACAGATGCAGGGACATTTGAATCGCTTCTTAGGGCAAATATCCTTGTTTCACAGACAGGCGCAAACAATAAAGTTTAGAAGGGGTGGCAGACATGATAAAGGATGTATTTATAAAGCAGCTAAGGCTTATACCGGATGAGAGGGGCAGGCTCATGGAGATGTTGAGATGCGATGATGAGGAATTTACTAAGTTTGGTCAGGTATATATGACAACCACATACCCCCATGTGGTCAAGGCATGGCATTACCATAAACTCCAGGATGATTTTATTGTGTGTGTCAAGGGTATGTTAAAACTTGTCCTATATGATGATAGGGAGGACTCTCCAACAAGGGGAGAGGTTGATGAATTTTTTATTGGTGATTATAGACCTATTATAGTAAAGGTCCCCAGGATGGTCTATCATGGCTGGAAATGCATAAGTGAGGAAGAGGCCATTGTGATAAACATACCAACGGAACCTTATAATAGGGAGATGCCTGATGAATATAGGAAGGACCCCCATATAAATGACATACCTTATAGCTGGGAGAGAAAGGATGGATAACAAGACTATTCTTGTGACAGGTGGATGTGGTTTTATAGGTAGTAATTTTGTGAGGCATATGATCTCTAAGTATCAATACAATATTATAAATATGGACAAACTCACATATGCCGGTAATCTGGAAAACCTAAAAGACATAGAAGATGATATTAGATACAGGTTTGTAAAAGCGGATATTGCAGACAGGGCAGTTCTGGAAAGGGTATTTGATGAGGATATCTATGGCGTTATAAATTTTGCCGCAGAAACCCATGTGGATAGAAGCATCATGGAACCTGACGCCTTTATCAGGACAAATATAAATGGGACATTTAATATCCTTGAGATGGTAAAGAAAAAAGGCATTAAAAATTTTGTTCAGATATCAACCGATGAGGTCTATGGCTCACTGGGACCAGAGGGAAAATTCAGGGAAGACACACCTCTCTCACCTAATAGCCCATATTCAGCATCAAAGGCATCAGCAGATATGCTAGTTATGGCATACTATCATACATTCAATGCGCCCGTGATGATTACAAGGTGTTCTAACAATTATGGTCCATATCAATTTCCTGAGAAACTGATACCCCTTATTATCACCAATGCCCTTGCTGATGCAGAATTGCCTGTCTATGGTGATGGGATGAACATAAGGGACTGGATCCATGTGGAAGACCACTGTGAGGCAATAGACCTGGTTTTTCATAAAGGTAAGCCTGGTAATGTTTATAACATTGGGGGAGAAAACGAGAGGACAAACATAGAGATAGTCAGACTCATACTTGATATACTTGGAAAACCCCACAGCCTTATTAAGTTTGTAAAGGATAGACCAGGTCATGACCGTAGATATGCCATTGATTCCACAAAGATAAAGAATGAGCTTGGCTTTAAAATAAAAAAAGATTTTAGAAAAGGCATGGAGGATACGGTTAATTGGTATGTAAATAACAGGATGTGGTGGGAGAGGATAAAAAGCGGGGAGTATATGGAGTATTATGAAAGGATGTATAAAAACAGATAAACCCTGATGAAGGCTATCTTCTTTTCTGATATCCATCTTGAACGATCCAATAAAAAAAAGGAATCTGTAGTAAAAAGTTTTATAAGTAAGATATGCCATGATGCTGATATTGTCTTTGTCCTTGGTGACCTTTTTGAATTTTTTTATGGTTACAGGGACTATATCTACCCATGGTATCAGGGGGTCATTGATTCCCTTAAGGATTTAACTGATAAGGGTAAAAAGGTCTTTTTTCTGGAAGGTAATCATGAATTTCAGGCAGGAAATTCCCTCAAAAACTATGCAGGCATAGAATGTTACAGGGAGCTATCTACTGAGATGGACGGAAAAAAAGTCTTTTTGGCACATGGGAATGAATTTATGGGGAATAACCCTCTAAGCCTCCTTAAGTCAGACCTTGTCTACTCGATTATGGAGGCATTGGGGCCCATCTTGACATGGAAGATCGCCATGCTGTCAAGCCTTATCCTGTCTGACAAGAAAAAACCTTACAGCGAGGATGTGAAACAGATATTCAGGAGATTCGGCAAGACAAAGTTGAAAGATAGCTATGATGTGGTGATATTAGCACATACCCATATGCCAGACAAGGTTGGATTTAAAATAGATAATTCTGAAAAGTTATACCTGAATACAGGGGATCTGTTCAGATACCATTCTTATATAGAATATGAAAGCAGCAAGGGGTTTGATATAAAGGAATATATAATTTAAGCCCTTTTTTTGCATTTTTTTACACAATTTTTGCACATCAGACCTGCGTTATAGAGTTCAAAGAATCTTTCAGGGTGCCTGTGATATAGATATTCCCATTGGACAATAGCTAAAATGGATAGAAAAAGGATTGAATATGTCCAGAATGATGGGATGAATATCATGGGTGAAAACGCCATAATATAACCCCAGTTATTTATCCTGCAGGTGTTGCAGCATTTATTGTCTATAATTGCCTGGAAGGGACACCATATGGTTGCGCAGAATTCATCCATGAAGATAAAAAATATTACAATTATAAATATCCATAGATCATTCAGCATGTGGGCTTTTCTCCACAACCACATGGTAAGCACCAGGAGGATCCAGTAGATGGCAGACCTTATTGCCCCACTGTCTATCTTTTTTTTGTATTTGTTTAATCTTTCCCTTTTGGAAGGGCTATCAGGTCCTGCCTCTTTGTAGTTTAATCTATAGATCTTTCCAAGATTCATCTTTTTATTTAGCGTCGGAATGAATCTTTTTATCAATGTTAAAACAGTTAGTAACCATAAAATGTGGTATGTCTTAATGGATAGGAGGATGGGGTATGCGAAGAATTCCTCAAGGATATGTGGTTTTACTATGGCAAGAACAAAGGAGGTGATAAGAACCCCACCCTTTATAGCAAGCTCAGTCCCGTTTTTGTTGATCTTCATCTATGTTTTAGGGGTTTTTAGTTTTTTGCCCTTTCCCTTGATTCCTTTTAAGCATAACTGCACGCCACAGTCATTTTTACCTGTAATCATATGGCATTGAGATATTAGGCAATCTCAATTATATATACCTTTTATTTTATAGTCTTTCCAATTCGGTATTTTTCGTAAATTGATAGGTCGCCTTATAAAAATCAATGGCGCCCTTGAGGTCTAATTTTAGTGTTTTTTTAACATTTTTTTATATATAACTATTTATACTTTCAAGTCAATAAATAAAAATCTATCCTTGACATTAAATCTATTGACGTCTACAATGGAGTGTTAATTTATAATAAAAATTAAGTCATGTGATATAGGTCATTTACAAACTATATAGGAGATCACCATAATTTAGTTT
>JAGPMK010000012.1 GCA_018052995.1 Syntrophorhabdales bacterium
TTTATTGGCATTGGGTGTGTCTTGTATAAAAGCCTTTAAGCCTTGCTGTTTATGTGGCAAGCGTCATGGCACATCTATGTCCTTTACAAAGCTTCTTATTGAGACAAACGCAGATATAATAAGGCCCAAAATACTGCCCCATATAAAGAAATTTTTCTGATAAAATCCGAAATCAACAGGGTGTGAGGGGGTATAATCTTGAACATAGTATGACAAAAGCGGTAGCAGGATAAAACAGACCATTAAAACGCAACAGAGAGAAAAAAATACCCATTTTGCAAACACAGAAAATGCCCGAATAGTCCTTTTCAGAAAAAGAAGGTTATCAATTTTTCTGTCTAGGGCATTTAATTCTTTGTCAATCTCCCTACATCTCAGCTCTATCCCCTCTATCTCTGAGGGCAATAATGAATCTATAGCCTCTGTTATCCCTTTAACCTTTCCAGCAACACCCTCGAGCTGAATTGCGCAGGGCCCTGAGAATCTTTTGTATTGATAATTAGTAAGAAATATAACGGCTTTTTTAATACGTTTATAAGAGCCTGTTATATCCTCCATTATCTTTTTTTTCTTTTCCTTAAGGATCTCCCTGCATCTTAATATGATTGTTTCTGCAAGATCTTTTGCATCTAAATATCCAAAAAAACTGCCCTGCGTCATGGCGGTTTTTAATTTAAGGAAGAAAACCTCGATCTCAGAGATTATCTGTTTGTCTGATATATCCTTGAGCGTGTTATATTCCGCCTCAGCCTTAAGAAGGCGCTCCTCTGCCTCAACCTTTGCCTTCTTAAAGAGGGAATCAAGCACCTCTGCTACTACTTCTTTATATGGGAAAAACTCATAATCAAGATAGGCATAGACAAAAAAGACCCTGTGGTTTTCTATAAGGCCTTTAAGTTGTTGCAGTGCCTTTGATTCCCTTCCATAACGAAGACCTATTTTTATATCCATATATATCCCATCAACACAAAGGGGATCTGTTGTTATTATCTCGTTTATAATCCGTGAAGCAAGGTTTTGCCTTTCAGTGAGAAAATAGAGACGGGCAAGGAGAAGCCCTATAAATGTCTTATGGACATTCTTTTTTGCATAAGACAGCGCCTTTTTAAAATAATCCTCAGCCCCTTGAATGTCTCCTTTTTCTATAGAAAGGTACCCATATGCACAGTATAGCCTGAAATTATCATGGCCCTCTTCTCTTGCCTTATTTAGTATAGACTCTGCCTTATCAAGGTCTGATATTCTTATAGAATCCTGGGAAAGCCAGATAAGCCCACCCTCTGTATCACCTTTGTGTTCCCTGACGTCAAGCCAGTTGTCGTTGTTGATGTTCCATATGCATCTGAAGAAACGGAGTTGATATACCCTTGTAATCTCAAAGATGGCATCATGGGCTATATTGTTTTGTCCATTTTCCTCAGGATTTTTATTTTGTTCGTCGTTTAAAATCATCTTCAGGAAAAGGCTGTTTATCTTTTCTATGGGATAGTAGCCGAGTTTTTCTGCTGAACACGTATAATCAGGCATGGCCTTGGATGGACAGTCTGATATGTTGTGTTTTTTGCTGCCACAGTAAAAGCAGGGTCTATTAGGTCCTGTCACAAGGGCATAGGCGTATGGAAACCCTCGAACCAGGGGGTTATTTTCCTGGAGGGGATATGGATATCTATAGAATTTTCTTGAGCCTGCGCCGAGAGGGGCCTTTTGCAGTGAAATGCCCTCAATGCCGTCCATGATAAAATATGTATCCTCATGGATGTAGATATATCCAGGCTCCATATCCCAGAGACAATCTATGAGCCACGAGGGTGGCTTTTCATCTTCAAGAAGGTCTTTTGTCGTCAGTATGGCAATCTGAAGCGGTAGTGCCCCCAACACACCTTTTTTATTCAACCTGTCTAAAAATATATCTATTATCCTTTTTGCAATATCAATGGTATCTGAGGGCTCAGCGATATAGAACACACAGGAGCCATCGGAGAGCATGCTTTTCTTTTTTATTTTATTGTTTAGTGTTTTATATTCAGATCCAACAAAGGCATGCCATAGGGTATGAAAATCCCCCTCGCTTATTGCTAAAAGGGGATTGATGTATACTATAGTGTCTTCTTCTGGGTCAATAGCTATATCCTCATCCCAATAAACCCTCAAGACCACTAGATCCTCGGGTATATTTTTTTTATCTAAGAGAGGCAATAATTCAAAACGGATAGACCCTATTTTCTTGATATGGTCATAGACCTCACTGGATATATATATCTCATCACCCTTTGCCATATTTGTGAGTTTTGATGCTACATTAACCACGTCTCCATAGATATCCCCTTGTTCAACAATGACCTCTCCATAATGTATGCCCACCCTGATGTGTATGGGTATTATCCCTTTCCTTCGCCTGTTGTGGATTAGTGTTTTCTGCTGCAGGGTGACCGCTGCCCTGAGGGCATCTGTTGGGTCAATAAAAGATGCCATTATGGAATCGCCTATGAATTTTAGGACATTGCCATTGAAACGGGAGAAGATTGATCTGGCTATATTATAATGACGTCCGAGCATCTCTTTGCCCTGCTTGTCACCATAGGTTTTGAAAAACTCTGTAGAACCCACAATATCAGTAAAAAGAACCGCTACCTTTGTGATAGACCTCTGCTCCTCTGTGGGGGGTATGTCTGCTCGAGAAGCCGAGGCAGAAAAAAGACCTGAGATTGATGAGGCGTAATTGTTCATTTTAGTTTATACCTGATCTTTCATCGGGTGTTCATCGGATGTCTTAAAGATCTATATCGCCCTCGGCCTTTTACTTTAAACCTCTCTATATTCAGTATTACCCATCGTAAAGGTAGCAAAAACATTATTTAGATATGCCGCATCCAAAGAAGAGGTCGTCAAGGCGCTCACAGTATGTTGACTTTAGTATCGCCTTTCCTGTAACAGGGTTTAGCCATTTATAATCAACCCAGCCCTTCCCCTGTTTCATGCCCACATCTATAAGTTCCCTTATAAAGTATTTTCCATCAGCATCCTTAAGATCATACATAACCTTGCCCACAAAGACAGGGTTGCCCCCGTTTGCAAAGGTTAGCCCCTGCCTATCAATCACAAATATATATAGGTCCTTATTGATAAATTGCCCCGCCTTGTTGTTGAATTCCTGAAATGCCTTTTCCCTTCCATGTTGTTTTAGATAGCTGATTGCCTTTTGAACCAGCGCCTGTGCCTCCTCAGCGGTGCCAAGGTTTTCTCCATCCCCCTTATCCTTTCTGAGATTGAATCTATCGATCATCTTATTGAGCTCAATAGAAAGCCCTGCTATCTGTTTGGATGTATCAACATTATCCTGAACGTTTTTGTAGGTAGATTCCATTGTTTTTGAGATATCCTGGATATTATGGGAGATCTCATTTGTTGTGGCTGTTTGTTGCTCTGATGCCACCGCTATCTGGTTTATCTGTGTGGCAAGGGTATTTATCTGATGTAGTATCTCCCTAAGCGTGGCCCCTGACTTGCCTGTCTCCTTTGCGCCTTTTTCTGCCTCTTTCACTCCATCTTCCATAGATGTAACTGCAGCCCTGGTTTCAGATTGCATTGTTTTGATAGTGATACCTATATCCTTGGTGGCCTTGGATGTCCTCTCCGCAAGCTTTCGGACCTCGTCGGCAACCACAGCAAAACCCCTTCCGTGTTCACCTGCGCGGGCAGCCTCTATGGCTGCGTTTAGGGCAAGAAGGTTTGTCTGATCTGCTATCTCATCGATGATAGCGGCTATCTCACCTATCTGATCTGACCTCTCACCGAGGCTTTTGATAATCTTTGCTGATTCCTTAACCCGTTCGCCTATACGATTCATGGCAATAACGATTTCCTGGATGATACCCTCTCCGCTTACCGCTGAACGACTTGCGGTCTCAGAGCTCTGTGCAGCTACTACACAGTTTTTGGCAATCTCCCCCGATGTGGTGGACATCTCCTCACTGGCAGCAGCAACAGAATTTATCTGTTTTGTTATCTCATCAATACCCTTGCCCAAATGTTTTGAGATCCCTTCCAGGGCATTTGATGCAAAGGATATCTTTTTTATCCTTTCTGTAAACTTATTCATGGTATCGTTGAGCATATCAACCAAGATGCCCAGATCCCTCTGAACCTCACCCATGCCATCATCTGAATCCGATAGCACCTGCACTGCAAGATTGCCTTTTGATAGCTCTTTTATAGAGTCCTCAACACCCTTGACTGATTGAGCAATGATATTGGCAATATAGCTACCCAAAACAACAACAATAATAACAAGGGCAGTCAATATCCCAAAGAATATCAAGGTCTCTGTTAGGTTTTTCTGCCCTGGAAGCCACATATATGAAAAAATACCAAAGGCTATCAGGAGTATGGCAGAGATAATGGGTGTAAAGATTACCTGTTTTTTTAGGGCCATGGCTTGAAATTGTTTTCTCACGTTAATATCCCCTTAAGTTTTTTATTATATTTTCGGAAATATCAGTATTTTATTAAATAGTTTTTTAATTTCCAACAGAAAATAAAATTTATTTTTAGACTATAGCCTCGAGGGTAATTGCTAAGGACCTTGCGTATATAATGTTCAAGCCCATTATGGTTAACAAGGGCAATCCCTGCATCCGCGATGCAGAGTCTATTGATGTCTTTTACAATAAAATTGTTCACTTGTAGGATATTTTCTGTTATTATTAATAATATTATGGTCAGCGCGGTAGATATAAATTGTGATATGGGCGAGTCCTTTGGGGATTATAAAATAGGCAATGACGAGAAGGTTATCCCCTTTATAACATCTGCCAATATAGCATGCGGCTTTCATGCATCAGACCCTAATGTAATAGACAGAACAGTTAGGCTCTGCAGGGAATATAATGTTCTGCCTGGGGCTCATCCTGGCTATCCTGACCTCATGGGCTTTGGAAGACGTTTTATGGATGTGGCTGAAAGGGAGCTTATAAACTATATTATATATCAGGTGGGTGCAGTGAAGGGGTTTGCTGACCTGTATGATATAAGGCTTCAGCATGTAAAGCTCCATGGTGCACTATACAACTACATGGTCAATCAAGAAGGTCTTTTCCTTACAATCATGGAGGCGGTAACAAGGGCATTCGGGGATATAATCTTTCTTACGCTCGGGACAGGAAAAACAAGGACATTTAAGGAGAGATGCAGGGAGAAAGGGATAAGACTTGCCCTTGAGGCATTTCCTGACAGAAACTATACAGACGAAGGTGAGCTCCTCCCAAGAAAATACAAGGACGCCGTGCTCCATGACCATGAGCTAATAGCCACAAGGGCAGTCCAGATGGTGAAGGAGCAAGGTATAAAAAGCATAAACGGTAGATGGGTATCTATGGACATAGACACCCTATGCATCCACGGCGATAATGAGGAGAGCATAGAGGCAGCAAAAAAAATAAGGGAATATATCACTAGGGAGGGTATAGGGGTTAAACCGCTTTTAGGGTTTATGTAGCTGCAACCTCAAGGCCTTAAATGATTGCGGCGTCAACCCCGACCTTAACCTGCACAAAAGAAGATCTAAAGGTGAAGCCTTTGTTTGAATGAGTGCCCTCACATTGGACATACCATTGATGACCATGTTTATTCTATCAAGGGGTTGGATTATTTGATATATGGAATACCTCAGATACGGTGAGTGCGGCATAAGGATTGTATTCGGAGATTCCATTGATCCTGATATAAACAACAGGGTCATCCGTTATTATCTTCATCTGAAATCAAAAAATATAGATGCCATCACCAATATAATCCCATCCTTTAATACATGCCTTGTCGAATTCGACAACACACAGATAAGATTTGAAGGGCTTGTTTTATCCCTCAATGCACTCGAGGAAGAAACATTAGCCCCTCTGGGGCGGGCATCCCGGATCCATGATATACCCGTGAGGTATGGAGGTGATTATGGGCCTGATATGGGGTTTGTGTCTTCATATACAGGGCTCTCAGAGGAGGAGGCTATAGAGGTGCATACATCAGTGGTGTATACCGTGTATACAATAGGTTTTATACCTGGTTTTCCATATCTCGGCACCCTTGATAAAAGACTCTTTGTTCCCAGGCTTGAAACACCCCGAACAAGTGTCCCTGCAGGCTCAGTAGGGCTTGCCCAACTCCAGACAGGCATATATACCTTTGAATCTCCGGGTGGTTGGCAGATAATCGGAAGGACAGACATGAGGCTCTTTGATTACAGAAATCCGCCCTTTAGCACCCTCCTTGTTGGTGATAAGGTGAGGTTTATCCCGATATGATAGAGGTATTAAATCCTGGTTTTCAAGCAATTATTGTGGACAAGGGTAGATTCGGGTTTGGCGATATAGGCGTGCCTACCTCTTCTGCCCTGGATAGCCTTGCCTATAAGACCGCAAACTACCTAACAGGCAACCCTGAGGATGCGCCTGTTATAGAATCAATTGGACCAATGCTTTCATTGAGATTCCAATACCCTGTGGTATTTGCCATAACAGGTGCATGGGTAGAGGGGCTTCTTGATGAAATACCTTTTACATCATGGCAGTCCCTCAGAGCGGATAAGGGCAGCATAATGAAGATTAAAGGGGTCAAAGAGGGATTGAGATATTATATTGGTTTTTCTGGCTTGATAGACATAGAAACAGTAATGGGCAGCTTTACAACAAATATGGAGTGCCATTTCGGTGGCTACGAGGGTAGGCAGTTGAAAAAGGGCGATCTCTTAAGGCTCAGGGATATAAAGGACACGAGCGAAAGTTCCATTGATAAGGATATGATACCAACGATGGGCTCACCCCATCCCCTCCGGGTTATAGATGGCCCGGAGGCAGGTTTTTTTAATAATGATCCGATAGAAAGGTTCTTTAAAGAAAGTTATAAGGTTTCCCCAAAATCCAACAGGACAGGCATCAGGCTTACAGGCATGCCGTTGGAATTTAAAGAGGGTGTTGAAAAAAGTATAATATCAGAGGGGATACTGCCCGGGACCATCCAGATCCCCGGTGATGGCATGCCTGTGATCATGCTTTATGAGAGGACCGTGGGGGGATATGCAAGGCTTGCTATTGTAATCAAGGCGGACCATGATAGGCTTGCCCATCTTACGCCAGGGGATGATGTGATATTCAAAAAGGTATCTATTGAAGAGGCAGAGGAGATCTGGATGGAAAAACAAAAAAACAATAAAAAATTTATTAAAAACGTGATTGATAATGTGTATAATGTATCCACTGTGAAAAATCTCAGGAAATAAAAAGGAGGTTAGGGCCATGAGGTTATTTAAGTTTTTATTTTTTGTCTGTGTTTTATCTCTTTCTATTATGATGATTACGCCATCCGTCCATGCCCAGCAGGAGATAAAGATAGGTGTCCTTTATCCCCTATCGGGTGCCCTGGCAACAATAGGAAGGGACCTTCAGAGGGCAGCAGAGTTAACTGCCGACATAATCAACAATAAGGCTCCTGGTATTGATACGCCTATGGCGCAGTGGGGAGGCATACCTAATCTTGGTGGGGCAAAGCTCAAACTCATCTTTGTTGACCATAGGGGAGAGCCTGACCGCGGGGCTGACCTGGCAAAGAGGCTCATCCTTGACGATAAGGTTGTAGGTCTTATGGGTGCATACAATAGCGCTGTTACAAAGACAGTGAGCGCTGTGGCAGAGAGATATGGGATACCTATGATAAATGACTCATCCACATCCCCTGACCTCACAGAGAGGGGTTTTAAGTGGTTCTGGAGAACCACCCCCCATGATAACTATTTTAATAGAGACCTTTTTGAGCTCCTCAAGGGTATCACAGAGGGCAAGGCAAAAGGCGTAAAGGCAATCCCCAAAAGCGAGCTTCAGAACCTTGCCTATGCCTGTGAGAATACAGAATGGGGTTCAGGTGTAGCAAAATCTATTGAGGCATATGCAAAGGAATATGGCTTCACTATCAAAAAAAGCATACTCTATAATGCAAACTCCCCTGACCTCACATCAGAGGCAAAGGCATTGTTATCGGTGAGGCCTGATGCAATGCTCTTTGCATCATATCTATCTGACTCCCTCCTTATGATAAGGACACTCAAGGGTATGAAGGCGCAGACAAAACTCCTATGGGGACAGGACGCAGGCTTTGAGATGGCAGATTTTGTAAAACAGCTTGGCACTGATATAAACGGCGTCCTTACAAGAACAGTCTTTATTGATAAGATAACAAAGGTAAAGAAGGTGGCAGGACAGATAAATGCCCTCTACAAGAAGAAATACGGCGATGACCTAACGGGTGCCACTGCACGGTCTGTTGTGGGTGTCCAGACATGGGCATATGTCCTCAACAAAGCAGGCTCTACTGACCCAAAGGCAATCCAGAAGGCATGTAATGAGATAAATATCCCTGCTAATGAGCTTGTTATGCCCTGGGCAGGTGTAAAATTTGACTCCAAGGGACAGAATATCCTTGGTAGGGGGCTTATAGGCCAGTATCAGAAAAAGCCCGATGGAAAGATGAGCCTTGAGATTATATATCCCTTTGAGCTTGCAACGGCTAACCTTATATATCCATTCCCGGGCTGGAAATAGAAAGACTTGCCATGGGGGGGCAAGGGGCAATAAATCACCACGCGCCTCCCTAATGGCATAAAAACCTTGACAGCGAAAAAGATATGTTTGTAATAGATGCACTACTCCAGGGGATACTAATAGGGCTTTTATTTGCCCTTGTTGCCCTGGGTCTCACAATCATATTTGGCGTTATGGACATAGTAAACTTTGCCCATGGCGAGTTTCTCATGATGGGCATGTATGCCGTCTACTGGACTAACTATTTTCTCAATATCGATCCACTCCTTGCCCTCCCTGTTGCAGCAGTGGTTGGGGCCATCCTTGGTATTGCATCATATTACTGGCTCATCCGATATCTATTACGGGGTCCTGCCATTGCCCAGCTCTTTGGGACATTCGGGCTCATGTTATTTCTTCAGTATCTTGCCATGTTTCTCTTCAGCGCAGATTACCGCATGATTGATAAGGGCGTCCTTGTGGGAAAGAGTTATTTCGTAGGACCTTTTATATTTGACGCCACAAAGCTTGCTGCAGGGTTACTTAGTCTTATATCCTTTGCGGTGGTGTATTATTTTCTATACAAGACAAAGACAGGCAAGGCACTTCAGGCAACTGCAATAAACAGAGAGGCCGCCACATATATGGGGATAAGGACGGACAGGATGAATGCCCTTGCATGGGCAATAGGGGGTGGCACCGTGGGGGTTGCAGGGGGGCTTCTTGTTAACTTCTACTATGCCTATCCTATGGTGGGGATACTCTTTGTCATGATAGCCTTTGCGTGCGTTGCCCTAGGTGGGTTTGGAAGTATCAAGGGCGTATTTTTTGCGGGGCTCCTTGTGGGTATCCTTGAGATGATATTCCCTGTTTTTGGACAGATTATAGGCTCTGATTTTCTGGGCCCCCATTTTAAATTTACCATTGTTTATCTCGCATATTTTATAATAGTTGTAGTTAGACCACAGGGATTATTTGGATGGAAAAACTAAAGGATGCCCTTGATTTCAGTGATTTTTCTAAGCCCGAGAGGGTCTGTTTTCTTTTATTTACAGTTTTTCTCCTTATCTTTCCCTGGCTTGGCGCCAGCTCATTTGTTAAAACTGTAATGATCCAGTTCATGCTATTCTCCCTCTTCGGTATGGGGTGGAACACAATAGGGGGATACGGTGGACAGGTTGAGCTCGGTAAGGCCCAGTATGTAGGTATTGGGGCATACACCGTTGCCCTTATGATGGTCTGGTGGAGGGTCCCATTCTGGATCTCCATGCCTATCGGGGTGCTTATTGCCGTTGGTTACTCATTTATCATTGGTTATCCCCTCTTCAGGCTTAAGGGTCATTATTTTGCCATAGCCACTATATGCACATCCCTTGTCCTGAAAGACATATTCGACAACTGGAATCTTGTGGGTGCTGCAAAGGGCGTTGAGCTCCCCATACACGAGCACCCGGATTTCCTGTATATGCAGTTCAAGTCTGATACATATTACTATTATTTTATAATGGGGCTTTTCTACATTGCCATCTTTTATATGAACTGGTTTCGCAAGTCAAAGCTCGGCTACCAGTTGCGGATGATAAAGGACGATGAGGATGCAGCAGAGAGTCTGGGTATAGATATAAGATGGTGCAAGATAAAGGCATATTCCATAGCATCTGCCTTTGTGGCAGTGGGCGGAGGGTTTATGGCAGTCTATAACCTCTATATAGACCCTGGCTCTACCATGGAATTATCATTATCTATCAAGATAGCCCTAATGGCAATGCTTGGCGGTGCTGCATCATTATGGGGTCCAATTATTGGGGCAGCATTTTTAGTCCCCCTTGACCGTTTTCTCGGAAGCTGGCTTGGGGGCCACAGGGGTCTTACGGGTATAGATTTTATGATATATGCCCTGCTCATTATGATTGTGTCTGCATATCAGCCAAGGGGCATATGGGGCATAATCGAACAGTTCAGAAAAAGGGGCAGATAACCTTGGCGTTTCTTGAGGTAAAAAATATTGTAAAGGATTTTGGCGGTCTTGTTGCAAACAATAACGTCTCTTTTGAGATAGAAAAAGGGGAGATTGTTGGCCTCATAGGGCCCAACGGTGCAGGCAAGACGACCCTTTTTAACTGTATTGTGGGCTATCATAGACCTGATTCCGGCACTATTATTTTCAAGGGAAAGGATATCACAGGCTTTAAATCCTTCCAGACAAGCAGGGAGGGCATAGGAAGGACATTCCAGATAATGAAGGTGACAACAGGCCTCACTGTCCTTGAGAATGTCATGGTAGGCGCATTTAGCAAGACTGACAACAGGGATATAGCAAGGGATAGGGCGCTGGAGATACTGGATTTTTTGGATCTAATGGATATAATCGAGTATCATATAAATGAACTACCAATAGCAAGACAGAGAAAGGTGGGGCTTGCCAGGGCGCTGGCAATAGAGCCTGAACTTCTCATGCTTGATGAGGTGGCATCAGGGTTAAACCACACCGAGACAGATGAGATGGTGGGGCTTTTAAAGAGACTCAATATAGAAAAGGGGATGACCATATTTCTTATTGAGCATATAATGGAGATGGTTATGTCTGTATCAAAGAGGGTCATTGTCCTTGACAGCGGCATAAAGATAGCAGAGGGGCTGCCGGGAGAGATTGTAAAAAATCCCGATGTAATAAAGGCCTATCTTGGTGAAAAGTATGTTAAGAGTCGCTAACATAGAGGTTCGTTACAGCGGAATCCCCATAATCCATAATGTGACACTGGAGGTTAATAAGGGTGAGCTAGTGACTGTTGTGGGCTCCAATGGTGCCGGGAAATCAACACTCCTGAAGACAATAGCAGGTGCCCTGCATCCAACAAAGGGGACAATAATCTTTGAGGAAAAAGAGATCCATAGACTATCCACACCCGATATAGTCCGACTCGGCATAACATACATACCCGAGGCACGGCTTATATTTGGGCCCCTAACAGTAGAGGATAACCTTGAGCTTGGCGGCTTTATATTGGATGATAAGAAGGAGGTAAAAAATAATCTTGAGTTTGTCTATAGCCTTTTTCCCCGTCTCAGGGAGAGGCGCCTCCAGCTAAGCGGGACATTAAGCGGTGGCGAGCAGCAGATGCTTGCTATAGGCAGGGGGCTTATGTCAAACCCCAAGCTTCTTATGCTTGATGAGCCATCTTTGGGCCTTATGCCAAAGCTTGTTGATGAGATGCTCGAGGCTGTATCACACCTGCGGGATATAGGAAAGACCATTCTTCTTGTGGAGCAGAATGTCTTTGAATCCCTTCAGCTTGCAGACAGGGGCTATGTTCTTCAGACAGGCAGGACAGTTATGGAGGGAAAGGCAAAAGACCTTTTAGAGGCAGAGGAGATCAAGAAGGCGTTCCTGGGGCTTTAAAAAATCCCCTTCACATTCAGATTATCTTTGCAAAATTATCTATTTCAAGGACCCAACCTCGGCATATGACCCCTGCATGGTTTTGGGTGGATCTCATTTTATCCTTTTCTTTATATACATTTTCCTATAGAATTATGAAAACAATGGGAAAGAAAAAAAGATATGGTATCCTATTGTCAACAAGGATTTTCTTGTTGATTTCCATTGCCATCATTTTTTTCATATATTCAGTCCCATCCATTGCTAGTCCTAATGAACCCTGGGGGATCTACGTGGAGAGGGTGGAGGAGGAGGGGGGTCTGGAAAGGTGCTGGGTCTGTGGGAAGATAATCAATATAGGTAGTGTGCATATAGACGCAGAGGTGATAGTGGAGAACCACCTTAAAAGTAACCTGAGCGATATGGGCATAGAATATATAGACCATAAAGGCACAGGCAGGTATATACATGTCCTTATATATAAATTCATAGAGCGCAGGGGTGGAAATCTTGCCGTGGATAAACCAGCCAGCGTTAGTTTCCATATCCATCTAATCGATAAAAATAACGCCCTCAGACGTGTATATGTTTTTGAAGAGACACAGCAGGCATTAAGCCAGAACATTCTAAATATCAGGAAATTCCTGAGGAGAAGGGCAAGATGGCTTACAGTTAGCGAGCTTGCAGAAGAAGGGGTTTATGCAGGACTGGAGGCACTTAAAGAGGATCTTAATAAATGAAGGCGCTCTTTGCCATGGACCTGATAGGCGGTCACGCTGTTAGACTGAAAAAGGGTAATTTTTCAGATATGACTATCTATAGCGATAATCCTGTGGAAAAGATAAGGGAGATGATAGAGAGGGGGGCAAGGGATTTTCATATAGTTGACCTTGATGGGGCGAGAGAGGGCCTCCCTGTTCATTATGAACTTATCAAAAAGATAAGACAGGAGATAAAAGGCTACATGGAGGTTGGTGGGGGTATCCGCAGCGAGGAAACAATAAGGCAATACAGTGAACTGGGTATAAACGGTATAATAGTGGGGACAAGGGCGCTGGAGGACACCAATTTTTTTAAAGGTTTGTCGAGATACACAAATATTGTATTAGGTCTTGATGTCTATGAAGGAAGGGTTATGGTAAAGGGCTGGAGGGAACCCATAGCCAAGGGCATAGAGGATATTATCAAGGAGTCAGAAGAGGTAGGCGTAATGGCGCTCCTCTGCACAAGCATTGCAAGGGATGGTATGTTAACCGGTCCTGATTTTGAATCCCTTGAAAAAATCTTAAGGCTCACCAGGATACCTGTGATTGCCAGCGGTGGCATCTCCAGTATAGAGGATGTAAAGATGTTGAAGCCCATGGGTGTATGGGCGGTAATCCTCGGCAAGGCTGTCTACGAAGGTCTTATAAGGATTGAGGATGCCATTGGGTATGCAGATTAAGGCGAAATGAATAGTGAATTATTGTCTTTTAATCTACACAACCCGAGCACATGTCCCAGCAAACAATAGGGAATAGGAGGAGATATCTTATATGGGCATAGCAGATTATATAAAATGGGATGAAAAAGGGCTTGTCCCTGTTGTGGTTCAGGATTATGCATCAAAGGATGTCCTCATGGTTGCCTATATGAATAAAGAGGCACTTGAACTGACGCTAAAGACAGAGACCGCCCATTATTTCTCAAGGTCAAGGCAGAAATTATGGCTAAAGGGTGAGACATCAGGCCATACACAAAAGGTAATATCCATCCATATTGACTGTGATAACGATACCATTCTCATAGAGGTAGAGCAGAGGGTCGCCGCATGTCATACGGGTCACTGGAGCTGTTTTTACCGCACATGGCAGGATGGCTGGGAGGTCACAGGCACAAAGGTATTTGACAGCAGTGAGGTCTATAAAGAGTAGCAAATAATGAAGAAAGGGGATAAGGGGCTACTGTTTTTTGTAACCTGCGGCTTTATCGGTTATCTTCCCTTTATGCCCGGGACTTTTGCCTCTGCTTTGGGCTGTGTAATCCTTTATATATTTCCCTTTGGCTCTCTTGCAATAAATATCCTTTTCCTCATATGCCTTGTAAGTCTTTCAACCCTCTGTATAAACATATTGACATATAAAGGTGATGATCCCTCGTATATTGTAATAGATGAACTGGCGGGGATGCTTATAACCATGGCAGGGCATAGGGTCAGCCTAATCAATCTTTTAGTAGGCTTTATACTTTTTAGATTTTTTGATATAGTAAAACCGTATCCAATAAGATATGTGGAGAGATACAAAAAGGGCTATGGAATAATGGCAGATGATATAATGGCTGGGATATTCGCCAATGCATGTCTTTGCCTGTTCGTCTTTGTATGGGGGCATGGGTTATGAAAAAAGAGGAGTTGATAGGTCTTAAGCTTAAGGCGAGGTCATTGAAGATAGCTATTGCAGAATCGTGCAGCGGTGGGCTCATAGCGGATAGGATAACCGATGTTGATGGTGCATCAGGCTATTTAGAGGCAGGCTTTGTAACATACAGCAATGAGTCTAAATCAAGGTTTTTGGGCGTGCCAGAAGAGATTATAAAGGAAAAAGGGGCAGTTAGCAGTGAGGTGGCAACCCTTATGGCAGAAGGCGTCAGGAAGGTAACAGGTGTGGATATAGGGGTATCCTCCACAGGCATAGCAGGGCCCACAGGGGGGACTGAGGAAAAGCCTGTTGGGACCGTATATATAGCCCTATCATCTCCCGATGGGACGTTTGTAAGGAGGCTGTCCCTTAAAGGAGGTAGGCTGGAGATTAAAAGACAGACCTCTGATGAGGTTTTAAGGATGATAGATGACTACCTTGAGGGTAGGGTTTCATGAGGGGGTTTATTGCATTTGAGGTGCCGTCGCATGTAAAGGTGAATCTGTCAAAGGCTATACATACTATGTCCTCTAAAATGGACGGCGTTAAATGGGTAAACGATGCAGGGCTTCATATAACCCTTAAGTTTCTTGGTGAGATAGAAGAGGGCATGGCAGGCAGGATCAGGGAGGGGCTTGCATATCTTGAGGAAAAATATTCCCCCTTTACCCTTGTCCTCGGCGGTGTAGATGCCTTTCCTAGCAAGAAAAAGGCAAGGGTTATTGTTGTGGGGCTTAAAAATGGAATTGACATCGTTGGTAACATATTTAATGATATAGAGAATAATTTAGAAGAGCTTGGTTTTGGAAGAGAGAAAAGGGCATACACACCCCACATAACCCTTGGAAGGAGAAAAATACCCGCGCCGCTATTGGAAAAAACAATAGCAAGGGTTGATGAGATGGAATTTTTAGTAGACTCTATGGTCATGTTTAGAAGCACACTGACAAGCAAAGGGGCACTGTATGACCCTGTCTGGAAAATAAAACTTGGAGGCAAAAATCCATGAAGGAAGAGAACAATAAGACAAAGGCGATAGATATGGCTGTAAGCCAGATAGAGAGGCTTTTTGGTAAAGGCTCTATTATGAAGCTTGGAGAGAGGCCCATAGAGGAGGTCCCTGTTGTATCAACAGGATCCCTTTCCCTTGATATTGCCCTTGGCATTGGCGGGTTGCCCCGGGGCAGGGTTGTGGAGATATATGGCCCCGAGGCATCAGGCAAGACAACCCTGGCATTACATGTGGTGAGCGAGATACAGAAAAAAGGCGGGGCCGCATCATTCATAGATGCAGAACACGCCCTTGATGTAAACTATGCAAGAAATATAGGCGTTAAAACCGATGACCTTCTTATATCGCAGCCTGATACAGGGGAACAGGCACTCGAGATTGCCGAGATCCTTGTGAGGAGCGGCGCTGTTGATATAATTGTTATAGATTCAGTGGCAGCCCTTGTCCCAAGGGCTGAGATCGAAGGCGATATGGGTGATACACACATGGGGCTTCAGGCAAGGCTCATGTCACAGGCACTGAGAAAATTAACGGCAACAATCAGTAAATCTCTGACCACGGTAATATTCATAAATCAGATAAGGCAGAAGATAGGTATACAATTCGGTAACCCAGAGACAACCACAGGCGGTAATGCCCTAAAGTTCTATTCGTCTGTTAGATTGGATATAAGAAGGGTGTCTTCCATAAAGGATGGACAGGATATTATAGGGAGCCGCACAAGGGTAAAGGTGGTAAAAAATAAGCTTGCCCCACCCTTCAAGGAGGTCGAATTCGATATAATCTTTGGCGAGGGCATATCAAAGGAAGGGGATATCCTTGATTTAGGTGTTGAAACAGGCATTATAGAAAAAACAGGAACCTGGTTTTCTTACAATGACACTCGACTCGGGCAGGGCAGGGAAAATGCAAAGGATTTCCTGAAAAAACACCCAGAGATGGTGAAGGAGGTAGAGGAAAAAATTTTTAATTATTATCAGTCAAAAAAAGGTGAAGCGTGACATCAAAAGACATAAGAAAACTTTTTCTCGATTACTTCGCAGCCCATGGTCATACTATTGTCTCAAGCTCATCCCTTATCCCAGACAAGGACCCCACCCTTCTGTTTGTAAATGCAGGCATGGTGCAGTTCAAGAATGTCTTTCTCGGTATAGAAAAAAGAGATTATACAAGGGCAACATCCTGTCAGAAGTGTGTGAGGGCAGGGGGCAAGCACAATGACCTTGATAATGTTGGCAAGACACTGAGACACCACACATTTTTTGAGATGCTTGGCAATTTTTCCTTTGGCGATTATTTCAAGAAGGATGCCATTGCCTTTGCCTGGACATTCCTCAAGGATGTCCTCAGGCTTGATGAGGAAAGACTTTGGGTCACCGTATACAAAGACGATGAGGATGCTGCATCTATATGGAAGAACATGGGGGTGAAAGGGGAGAGGATAGTAAGGCTCGGCGAAAAGGACAACTTCTGGTCTATGGGCGATGAGGGACCCTGTGGCCCCTGCTCAGAGATAATTTATGACCTCGGGGAGGACGTGGGATGTGGAAGGCCAACATGTATGGTAGGTTGTGATTGTGACCGTTTTCTCGAGATATGGAATCTTGTCTTTATGGAGTTTGAGCGTCAGAAAGACGGTGAGGTGAAGGGGCTCCCCAGACCATCTATAGATACTGGCATGGGCCTGGAGAGGATTACATCGGTCATTGAGAAACGAGTGGGCAATTATGAAACAGACCTGTTTATGCCTATTATCAGAAGGATAGAGGATATATCAGGTCGTGCCTACGGTGAGGATGAAAGGACAGATATTGCCATAAGGGTTATAGCAGACCACGTGAGGGGTGCTGCATTTATTATAAATGACGGTGTCCTTCCTTCAAAGGAGGGTAGAGGCTATGTCTTGAGGAGGATAATCAGAAGGGCATTGAGATATGGGAAAAAGATAGGCATAGAAAGAGAATTCCTCTATAGCCTTTCAAGTGCTGTCGTTGATGTAATGGAGGACACATACCCTGAGATCAAACAGAATCACCCATACATAGCCCGTATCCTGAAGGGGGAGGAAGAAAGATTTATTGAGACGCTTAATGTGGGTATGAGGTTATATGAAGAGATAGCAGAAGAGATAAAAGTGAGAGGAGGATCTGTCATTCCAGGGGGTCTTATATACAAACTATACGATACCTATGGATTCCCCCTTGATATAACCAGGGAGATGGCAGAGGATGACGGGCTTTCAGTGGATATAGAGGGCTTTGAGGAGGAGTTAAGACTACAAAAGATGAGGTCGAGAACTGCCTCGAGGATTAAGACCGATGAACTGGAATCAAGCCATATAGAGGCCCTCAGGGCTGATATAAGAAATACCTTTGTGGGATATGAAAACATGCAGGCAAGGGCTAGAATACTGAATATCATATCCGGGGATGTATCGGTGGCTGAGATAACAGAAAACCAAGAGGCTGATGTTTTTTTTGATACCACGCCTTTTTATGCAGAGAGCGGTGGACAGATTGAGGATACAGGTTTTTTGATATCCCCCTCAGGCAGGGCAGATGTTATTGGTGTGAAAAAGATAAGGGCCGACCTGTTCTCGCACAGGGTCAGGGTGGCTGAGGGCTATATTAAAAAGGGCGAGATCGCAGAGCTCTATGTTGATACTGAGAAAAGGCGTAACATCTCGAGAAATCATACTGCCACGCATCTTCTCCATTATGCATTAAGGCAGGTTCTGGGTGATCATGTCAAACAGGCAGGCTCCCTTGTTGAGGCAGATAGGTTCAGGTTTGACTTCACCCATTTTCAGGCAATGGGCGAAGAGGAGATGACAAGGGTAGAGGATATTGTCAATGAAAAGATCCTTGGCTGTATAGAGGTAATAGTAGAGGAGATGACAAGGGATGACGCCATAAAAGAGGGGGCAACGGCGCTTTTTGAGGAGAAATACGGTGAAAGGGTAAGGGTGGTAAGGATAGGTGATTTTAGCGCAGAATTATGCGGTGGCACACATGTTAAAAATACCGGGGAGATAGGAAGTTTTTATATTATTAGTGAGGGCTCCCTGGCATCAGGGGTGAGGAGGATAGAGGCGGTAACAGGAAAGGGTGCCGTCCTCTACAAAAGGAGACTCGAGGGTATCCTCAAGTCTATATCAAGTCAGACAAATACTGAGATTGGCAGGCTTGAGGAAAAGATCCAGTATATGGTGGATACCTTAAAAGAAAAAGATGGGCTTATAGAAAGGTTAAAAGAAGAGATAATGACATACAGGGTAGATGATGCCCTTAAGACCGCCATAGATAAAAATGGTGCGAAGATAGTATCCATGTTTCTTGATGGTGCCTCAGCAGATGAATTAAGAAGGGCATCGGACATCATAAGGGGTAGGGAGAAGAGCTCAATCGTTGTCCTTGGCTCAAGAAATGAGGATAAAGGCATTATCATTGTTGCGGTAAGCAAGGGCCTTCAGAACCAGTATAATGCAGGAAAGATTATAAAGTCACTCACAGAGAGATTTAATGGTAAGGGCGGAGGGGGACCACAGATTGCCCAGGGCGGTGTCCCGGGGGAAAAGGTTATGGATGCCCTAATGTATATCCAAGGCGTGCTCTGAAAAAGGTTAAAAGGGGCTGAACATGATTAAATATCTTGAAACCATAAAGAATGTAAACCTCTTTAATATCCTTGATATTGAGGACATAAGGGTCATCTCACGGATTGCCAACGTCAAGGCCCTTCCTAAAGGCTATATGGTATTCCAGGAGGGGGAACAAGGCGATGCCCTTTATATAATAATCAAGGGCAAGGTGAAGGTCTCCCTCTACGATGATGATGGGAGGGAGTATATATTGGATATCATTGGAAAAGATGGTTTCTTTGGTGAGCTTTCCATCCTTGATGACCTGCCCCGCTCGGCAAATATTATAACCATTGAAGACTGTGAGTTTCTTGTATTAAAAAGAGATGATTTCATAAAGATCCTTATGGAAAACCCTGCTATAACCGTTAACATCCTTAAGACTATCGCCGCAAGACTTAGGGCAGCAGATGAAAGGATAAAGGGTCTCGCCTTTTTCAGCGTTGAGGGCAGGATTCTGAAATATCTTATTGAGATTGGTGAGGAGATAGGTGTCAAGGTAAAAAATCACATAATAATTGAAAACGGTCCCAGCCAGGTGGAGATAGCAAGCTCCTGTGGTTGCTCAAGGGAGACTGTATCAAGGATGCTCAAGAGTCTTGTAAAGAAAGGCATAATAACAGTAAGGAAGAGGCAGTATACCTTATACACAGGACACCTCACGTTCTGAGTTATCCCTCGATTTTATAATATAAATAAATAAAGAGACAGGCAATATCTTGAAGCGCAGGAGAAAGGGTTTAAGATTATTAAGGCTTTTCATTTTAGCTGCCTTTCTGTCTATAATCAGCTGGATAGGATATTATCTCATATTTCCTGATGTATCAAGCCTTAGAACAATAAACCCCAAAAAGACCTCCTTTATGGCGTATCGAGAGAGGGAATGGAGGGATAAGGGCAAGAGGATAAAGATAGATAAGAGATGGGTTCCCATATCATATATATCACCATATCTTGTAAAGGCGGTGATTATTGCCGAGGATGATAAGTTCTGGTCTCACAGGGGCTTTGACTTTGAGGCAATACAAAAGGCCATTGAAAGGGATGTAAAAGAGGGGAGACTCAGATTCGGTGGCAGCACAATAAGCCAACAGCTTACAAAAAACCTCTATCTAACCCCCACAAAGAATCCCCTAAGAAAGATAAAAGAGGCTATAATCACCTGGAGGCTGGAAAAGACACTGTCAAAGAGAAGAATCCTTGAGCTGTATCTGAATGTAGTGGAATGGGGCGTTGGAATCTTTGGGGCAGAGGCAGCATCACTCCACTATTACGGAAAATCCTCAAGGGATCTGGACCCCCTTGAGGCAGCAAGGCTTGCCGCAATACTGCCGAATCCTATAAGATATCGTGTTGATAGCGGTTCAGGGTATGCAGAAAAGAGGGCAAGGATTATCTATGAGATTATGGTAAAGAGGGGTATTGTTGTTCCTGAATACGAGGATGTATTTTCAGAGGGTGTCCCATAGAGGCGTTGATGAATCAGCATATAATATTATAGTAAGGTATCCAGATAGGGACTAATCCCTTTTTTATATCTTACCCCTTCTTTTTAAGGTATCCTTGTGGCTTATGGGCTCTACCTGTTTTCTCTGGCCTTCATAGACAGAGATGGCAGGAAGCCCTGCAAAGAGATTTTTTATCACTGAAATCTCTTCGGCACCCAGGGCATCAACACCACAGGGTCGAAGGGGTGTATTGATCTGGATCTCATCGGGATTTATTTCCCTTGCTATGTTGGCAATATCATTGGCATATGGTGAATTTTTCCCCATGAACATTATCTGCAGCGCAAACCTGCCGTGGAACCTTTTTTTAAAATCCTTTAACCCCTGGACAATGACATCAAATTCTATCCCCTGGGCTGGTTTGTTCACCTTTTCAAATAAATCAGACGAGCTAACATCAAGTTTGGCAATGATAAAATCAGCAGACGATAACTCCTCCTGGACATCCTCGTGGTTTATGAGGGTAGAGTTTGTGATAATCGCTATCCTTTCCTTTCTTGCTTTTTTTATTGCCCTGACTGTGTTGCCCATGTTTAGCGCTAAGGTAGGTTCACCCCTTCCTGAAAGGGTGATATAGTCTATGTTAATATTATGAGGGAGCATATCTATCTCCTTTATTATAAGCTCCTCAGGGATGTAAGTCTTTCTCTCTTTAGTGTGTATTGTTGTTCTTCCCAACTGACAGTAGATACAGTCAAGGCTACATATCTTGTCCTCCTGACTTAAAAGGTCTATCCCCAGGGAGCTACCTACCCTCCAGGATGGAACAGGTCCATAGATATATCTGAATCTATCTGCCATTATATCTCCTTCCGTCTTTACGTCTGGCTCTCTTTTGTTCAACCCCATATATGGGGACATCTTTAGAATGCCCCAAATCATATAATAATAACCAGGATATTGTCAAAATATAGATACTGGCGCAATTTTTTTTAAGGTTCTCTCACAGGGCCTATCCTCAACAGGTTTTATTATTGTAATTACGCTGCCTTCAGGATATCTTGATAACCCTATGTTGTAAGAATTATCCTTGCCCCATGAGCCATGGCAATTTTTTGCAAAGATATTGATTATGATGTAATATAAAAATAATTTTAAAATAAAATAGCAAAGTTCGGAGGTACAATAGTGAATATAGAGCAGAGGGTTCAGGAATATCCAAGCGCCCTTGAGGTTAATCTCGAGAGGACAGCAGTATCTGTTGAGATACCGGAGCGTTATAGGATACTCATGGTGGTAACGGAGGGCCATTACGGGTTATCAAGGCAGACTGAGGACCTGCTGAAGGAATTGAATCACCCCTATGTCAACTGGGAATACTGCCTAAAGACATTAAAAACCATATCTATCGGCGATTTTTATACATTTAATAATCATAAAGACGGCATCCAGGCAATCCAGGCAATCTATGATATATACATAGAGATACTAAGAAGCTGCCCCAATGAAAACATTAAAGAGACAGCAGGTCGTTATCTCTTTGAGTATCTCCATACAGTGTTGACAAAGGGTGGCGAACATAAGACAAGAAATCTATTATTTTTGAACAATGCCTTTGAGATATTATACAGCATAGCACTAGAGCAGGATGGTATTTTTAAGAAAAATTCGGGCGGCATTAAGGTATTATTGAATAATATCATTGAGGAGCAGGCTGCGATAACAACCCCTTACCTGAAAAAACTTATCCATGAAATATTCAGGCAGACCTATAAATTCTGGCTATCCCAGCCTGACCCCTATGAATGGAAGATAGGGGACAGAGAGCTCACAGTGGATGAAAAAGAGGAGATAAGGAAGATTATCTACCCATTAACCCATGAATATATCAATAGTCTGCTTGAAAGGATAGATGCTATAGGGAAGACGGAATATCCTGACATCTTCAGGTCTATATCAGCCTATCTTGAACTGCCCGACCACTCAAGGATTGTGGACGGTTATTTTATTGCTGCAGATAAGATAGAGCGCATGGAGAGATTCAGAGATAGGAGTCAGATTATAAAACTGAATTTTCTCTACAATATGATGAACATCAAGGCATTATCCGATGTCTATATGAATATCCTTCTCGAGATAAACAGATGTCTGGGAAGGGTTTTTAAAGAGATAGACCCCAATAAGATGGATAGCTTCATAGGCTCCTTCTTTGCGATGTTACAGGGTGGCCCATCATATAAAGAACAGAAGGGACCCATTATAGACTGTATCACCACAGTAGGCAGGGAGGTGTTTAACCAGAACAACCATAGATTAGCCAATACCTTTATAGATGAGCTTATCAATTTTGGTTTTCAATACCCTGAGATAAAAGGCTCAACAACAGAGTGGCAGGTGATTGTTAATCCTGCCCATGTGATGAATATAAGGTCATGGCTTACCATAATAAGCATGAAACCGAGATGGACAAAAAGGCTTTTATCCGCCCTTATTATAAACCTCAAACTCGGGGGCGTATTCGTTAAGGATACTGATCTTATTCAGAAGGACATATCAAATCTCCTTAATGCTGATATAGGGCCCGCCTATAATCTTGTCAAACAGCTTTTAAGGATGTTTCCTGTTTTTTTTACAGAGATAGGGGCAGAGGGGGAGCTAAGGGCAATATCAACGAATGTCGATGAGATGTCCCATAGGAATGACAGGCTTATCAATTTTTTGAGAAAACAGTCCCATGTGGAGAGCAATAGCCTCCTGGTTAATTTTATAGAAGAGATATTCAGGTTCTGGCAAACAGGGGTTAAAGAGGGTCTTAAGGCCTATCTGCCTGACGAGGTATATGAGTGGGTAAAAAACAGCGGGGAGTATTTTGATGGTATGCACAGGATCTTCAAGTGGGTTATACCTGTTGTTAACGGAAACCCTGAGGGCCTGCTTACATGGGAGAAGGATGAGATCCAGAAAAAATTGAAAAAGATCAGGGGCATAACAGAACAGGACAGGGAAAAGGCCTCTCTTATGATAAGATTTTATCAACTCCTCTATAAAAAATATAATGCCAGGCATGTGGACCTTTTAAAAGATCTTGGTTCCTCGGGGATATTCCCCCTTGTCAAGATCAACAAGCTTAAAAGGCATCTTGCCAGGGGCGATCACTACAACGCCCTTGTCATTGTCATTGATTTCCTGTCGCTTTTAAAGGAAAAGATACTATCCCCCAGAAAGACAGAATTTTACGAAAACATATACTATAAAAGGCATATTGCAGCTGGTATCCCCTCTATGTATGGCACCTACAAAGAGGAAAAATTTGAGGCACTGGGGCTATCTTTTCGCCTTGAAAGCCTTGCCACTGTCCTTTTAGAAAGCCTTGCTGGGTCCCTTAACCTTAAGTTCATTACAAAAAGCACCCTTATCATGATAGAGAAATATCTCTGGCTTTACCTGGAGGCCCTTGAGCTGGATGGCATATCTGTTGAGAGCCTTTCTGAAAAGCTAAGGTATATAACCAGCGCATTGAAGATAAGGCAGTTTTCTATAGATCAGTATGTTGACATCTTTAAGTTCATTTCAAAGGGTATCCAGGATATAATCCATGATTATTACATAGATGTTCATGGCGTTAATCTTCCCACAATAATAAGACAGATAGCAGAAAAAGGGATCAAGAGGGAGTGGTTTGGAAATGGTTATAATATAGAGGAGGTGATATACCAGCAATCTGAAAATCTGCTCCGTTCCCTTGTCTCCTCAGGCTTTGGCCTCCAGGTTCTCGATAACCTGATAAACACCATAAGAAGGAACCTTGATGCCGAGCTCGAGCGATTCAAGGATAATAAGGAGATTCTGAATATCGTAATGAGGTATATACCAGAGCTTGCCATATCACCTATAAACAAGAGGGATAAGAATACTGATAACCCTATTCTTATAGGTAATAAGGGGTATTTTCTCAAGGTCCTCTCCTCCTTTGAATTTCCTGTGCCGCCTGGTTTTATCATCACAACAGAGGTATTCAGGGGATATGATGCGGTAGTAGGGTATAAATATATCTTCAAGGATCTAAGCCATAGAATATATAATGAACTCCTAAGGCTTGAGAAGATAACAGGATTGAAATATGGTAATCCCGCAAACCCACTTCTTCTGTCTGTAAGGAGTGGTGCCACCATCTCCCTGCCAGGGATGATGAGCTCTTTTTTAAATGTGGGGATTAATGAAAAGATAGCAGAGGGATTGAGCAAGCAGAACAAGTTTGCCTGGGCTGCATGGGACTCATATAGAAGATTCATCCAGACATGGGGGATGTTTCAGGGGATGGACAGGGACCTCTTTGATATGATCATAGAGGGTTTCAAGGAGAGGCATGATGTTACAAGAAAGATCCAGTTCAGCCCAGCCCAGATGAGAGAGATTGCCCTTGCCTACAAGAAAATTTTAATAGAAAATGGCATAGAGCTCCCTGATAATCCTTATAAACAGCTTGAGCAGGCAATACTCCAGGTCTTTGCATCCTGGCATTCAGAACGGGCGAGGCTTTATCGTCAGCAGATGAATGTCTCTGATGATTGGGGTACCGCTGTTATTGTCCAGAAGATGGTCTTTGGTAATCTGGATAACAACTCTGGCTCCGGTGTAATATTCACCAGGGACCCGAAGGGCCAGTCATCCCAGGTATCACTCTATGGTGATTTTATCTTTGGTGTTCAGGGTGATGATATTGTCTCTGGGCTTGTGGAGACATATCCAGTATCAGAAAAACAAAGGATAATGGAACACAGGGAATCCCCCATATCCCTTGAGAATGATTTTCCAGAGATATACAAAGAGCTTCTTGCCATATCTGAAAAGTTGGTTTATGAAAAGGGTTTTAATCATCAGGAGATAGAGTTTACCTTTGAAAATCCAACAAAATCAGGACTATATATACTTCAGACAAGGGATATGGCACAGAGGGTGAAGAAGGTGGTGAAAAAGTTCAAACCCACAGAAGAGCTACAGAGGGCTTTGATTGGCACAGGGATAGGCATTGCAGGGGGCGCGTTATCAGGCAGGGCTGTATATAACAAAGATGATATAGAGAGATTCAGACAGGATGACCCAGATACACCCCTGATACTCATAAGACCTGATACGGTCCCTGATGATGTGGGTATCATACTTAAAGTGGACGGGCTATTGACATCAAGGGGTGGCAGCACGTCCCATGCAGCTGTTACTGTGCCTCAGCTAAATAAGGTTGGGGTTGTTGGTTTTACAAAACTCAAGGTATATGAGGAAGAGGGCTACAGTGTTGTAGATAGGGTGGTTATAAGAAGTGGGGATTTTATTAGCATTGATGGTTTCAGCGGCTCAGTATACAAGGGCAGCCATGAGATTATCCAGGATTAGTCCTTTGATGTCCCTGCAGTGAATTAGATGAATTATTTAAAAAACCCATCAGGGATGAGTCTTAAGACCCCTGCAAAAATCTTACAGGGGTCTTGATTATTATCTATTGGATATTTTTATGGATATAGACCGTCAGGTCCCCCATTCTGTTTGTGTAGCTTCCATATTCATTGTCATACCAACCAAATATCTTTGCATGGACAACAGGGATCTTTAGGCTTGTTACAGATTTCCTTATTGGCTCTGGCAGATCTGGCATATTCGAGAGGTCAATATTTATAAAGGCTGTCCTTGTGTGATTAAACTGGCCCTCTATTACAATAGCGGCATCTACACCAATCAGGTCGGCAGAGACATTCTGTTCTTCTGTATAGATAAGAAGATGTTCAGGGTCATTCTCCCATGCCTTTTTATATATGTTATTTAGCGTCTTTGTAGTAATAGGGGGTGTTGATTTATCCTTTGTAGGCATTGCCTGAAATGTCACATTGAGGATAATAAGGGATTCTGTGTTTGTGGGGACCCGTATCGAGTCTGCCATAAAACCTATATTTTGAACCTCAGGGATTACCTGGCTTAGCGCCTCTGCGGCATTGGTGGATGTGAGTATTATATTGTTTAGAATGCTTCTTGTCTTTCTAAGATCCTTCTCCCCATCCTTGGGGACGCTGTCGAGGACGCTCTGTGTGTTTGTCACTGCATGGACTGTGGACATGGATGCAGTCAAGATTCTACTTGTAGCCTCATTATTAAGAAGCGGCTTTACCATGTGGGCAAGACCGGTGGTAGTACATGATGCTGCGGAGACCACCGGGTGTTTATTCTTATCAAAGGCATGATGATTAATGCCGTATATTAGGGTAATACAGTCATCAGGCATAGAGAGCGCCTTGTTTTTAATCTTAAATGCCGATGAGTTTATTACAACCTTCGCACCCCTTGACAGATGTCCCCTTATGGAGCCTTTTTTGTCATCTGCTGATAGGGTTGGGTCTCTGAATTTTCCTGTGCATTCCACTACTATATCTACACCGTAATCCCTCCAGGGGATATCACCGGGGTTTCTTGATTCCCTGAGCACCGTAACAGGTATACCATCTATGAGGAGCTTACCTTGTTTTTCATCTACTATCTCCACTATTCTCGATGACCTTATACCATAGAGAAACCTGTGGATACTGCCGTAGGTTGAATCCTTTTCTATCATCTGGGCAACAGCATCCATGCCCTTGCCTATTCCCCTTCCCTGGTTGATGTATATTTCCTTAAAATACTTTCTGCCCACATGATGCCATAGAGTTAGCTTGCCTATTCTTCCCATGCCATTTATTCCAAGGACCGGTGGTCTGTTTTCTAATATCTCTATCCTAGCCATCACAACCTCCTTGATTTATTTTTCATATTTTAATATTAGTGAAAAAATATACAAATTACAAGATAAATTGATTTGATATTTTTTTAAATGATTACAAGATATTGAGTAAATACAGGCAGACCAAGGATGATGTCTCTGGAGGACCTGTGTCTAGGGTTACACCATATTTTTAGCGGTTGAGAGGGTATTGCCTTGTCCTGTCACATTTACCTTGAAATTATAGATAATTTCAGGTATTTTTTTCTAATCTGAAATAGGAGCAATGTATGTTTCATGTAAAAGAAGGTGATTCCATAATACTTGCAAGCGAGTCTCCCCGGAGGGTGGATATACTCAGAAGCCTTGGGGTTTCTTTCTCTATAATCCCCCCCAGTATCAATGAAAGACAGAAAAAGGATGAATCACCAAAAGATTATGTATCAAGGGTATCCTTTGAGAAGGCTATAAGCGTCGGAGAACACTTTCCTGAAAAATGGATTGTTGCTGCAGACACTGTTGTAGTCTATAAAAACAGGATTATGGGAAAGCCTAAAAATGAAAAGGATGCCTTCAGGATGCTCAAGACCTTAGGCGGTAGGTGGCATAAGGTAATGACAGGATTCTGTGTTGTTAATATATCAAAGGGCATTACCTACCGGGATATTGTAGAGACAAAGGTCTTTTTGAGGGATATGTCAGATGATGAGATCCTGAGATACATCAATACCTCTGAACCCCTTGGCAAGGCCGGCTCATACGCTGTGCAAGGCAAAGGTGGTTGTATGGTCAAGGAGATAAAGGGTTCTTATGCAAATGTCGTTGGCCTGCCTATATGTGAGGTTGCGGAGGCGCTTTTATCACTGGGCGTGCTTTCGTGAATAATCTTAAAGATTCCATAGAGAGGGTAAGGACAAGGATAAGGGATGCCTCTATCAGGTCTGGGAGAGCTGAGGACGATATCCTTCTCATAGGTGTTACCAAGGGCGTTGATCTGGAGAGGATCAGACAGGCCTATGAATGCGGGCTTAAGGACTTTGGTGAGAACTATATACAGGAGGCGAGAAAAAAGATAGAGGTATTCTCAGAAGGGGCAACCTGGCATATGATAGGCTATATTCAGACCAATAAGATAAAGTATATTTCTAGGCTTTTTCACTGGGTTCATTCAGTGGATAGATGGGAGATCCTTGAAACATTAAACAGATATAGTAGGCCAATGAGGGTTTTATTCGAGCTCAACATATCAGGGGAGGAGTCCAAACACGGCTCATCCCTGGATGATATACGAAGAATCCTGGAAAAGATAGATACATTAAAATGTATTGAGCCCACAGGGCTTATGACCATGGCACCCTACAGGGAAAATCCTGAGGATGGGAGATGGATATTCAGACGTCTGGGCGAGATACTGAAAGAATTGAATCAGGAATTTGGCCTAAATATGAAGGAACTATCTATGGGCATGTCATCTGATTTTGAGGTTGCCATAGAAGAAGGGGCAACAATGGTCCGCATCGGGACAGCCATATTTGGAGAGAGACATTGAAACTATGGGACGGCAGGTTTAAGGAGAAGACAGACCCCTCCATGGAGAGGTTTAGCGCCTCAATCCATTTTGATTGGCTTTTATTCAAACAGGATATAGAGGGTAGCAAGGCACACGCAGAGATGTTGGAAAGGATAGGCATTCTGACTAAAGAAGAGATGGACGCCATAATAACCGGTCTTGAGCGGATAAAAGATGAGATAGAAAAAGGGACGTTTATCTTTTCAGAGAGCCTTGAGGATATCCATATGCACATTGAATCAAGGCTTATTGAGATGATAGGCGATGTGGGCAGAAAGTTACATACAGGCAGAAGCAGAAATGACCAGGTTTCCCTTGATATGAGGATGTTTGTAAGGGAAAGGCTTGGTGAGATTGAACAGAGCCTACAGGATTTATTAAGGATTATTATAGACCGGGCAGAAAGGGACAAAGACGCTATAATGCCAGGTTATACGCATATGCAGAGGGCACAGGTGGTTACCTTCAGCCACTATATAATGGCATACTATTCCATGCTGAAGAGGGATATGGAACGTATAAAGGATATAAGAAAAAGCCTGAATATCCTGCCCCTTGGAAGCGGTGCCATCGCCGGTTCCACCATACCCCTTGACAGGGAATATGTAAAGGAGAGGCTGGGATTCGATGATATATCAGCAAACAGTATGGATAGCATATCAGATAGGGATTTTTGTCTTGATACAGTCTACTCTATGGCGATGATAATGCTGCATCTAAGCAGGCTGTCTGAAGACATGATTATCTTTTCAACACAGGAGTTTTCTTTTATAGGCCTCCCCGATAGTCTTTGCACGGGCAGCAGCCTTATGCCTCATAAGAAAAACGCCGACCCATTGGAGTTGATAAGGGGGAAGGCATCACGCGTTATAGGCGATCTATTTAGTCTTTTTACACTCCTTAAGGGATTGCCAATGACCTATAATAGGGATATGCAGGAGGATAAGGAACCCCTTTTTCATGCCCTGGATACTGTTAAGCAATCTCTTTGTATAATGGGGCTTTGTATAAGGGATATGGTTATAAACAGGGAGAGGATGGCAGATGCTGTGTATAACAGCTATATGCCTGCCGTGGAGATGACAGAATACCTTGTTTTAAAGGGTATCCCCTTCAGGGATGCCCATGCCATAGTGGGCAGGATGGTAAAAGAATGCGAAGAAAAGGGTATCCCTTTATATAAAATGAATATGGAGGAGATGAGGCGGTTTTCCCCTATCTTTTCTAATGAGGTCTATGATTACATAGAGCCAGTAAATATCCTGAAAAACAGAAAAACGAGGGGTGCGGCATCCTTTGATGAGGTCGAGAGGTTAATTGAGAGAGAAAAAGATTATCTTAATTCTTTTTAGTATAGCCCTTTTTTTTAGTGTTATATCTTGTGGTAAAAAAGGCGACCCCATACCAAGGGGCCTCCCAATTCCTGAGGATATAACAGACCTCACAGGTGAGGTAAAAGATGGTGTTCTTTTTCTTTCGTTCACTATACCAAAAAAAAACAAGGATGGTAGCGAGATAAAGAACCTTGAGGGGTTCAGGGTATATAAGGGATGCGGTAGCTGTTTCGGTGTCCTTAACCTTTTTAAGGATATAAAGATGGATTCACAACAGGGCTACACTATCTATAACGGAAGACTTTTTATCTTCGATGATGATCTACAGGAGGGACAGGCATATTCATACAAGGTGATTCCATATACAAGGAATATAGTAAGGGGGAATGAGTCTAATGCCTTTACAATAAAATGGAACGCCCCCCCTAAGCCCCCATCAGGTTTAACAAAAAAAGAGGAGGATGAGGCGGTAGAGCTTGAATGGAAGAAAGAGGATGGTATTTTATATAATGTGTATCGATGGGTTGATAATACATATCCCCTTTTTCCTCTGAATAGCAAACCTCTAGCAATATCAAAATACAGGGACTCAGGGTTGATAAATGATAAAAGATATAGCTATGAGGTAAGGGCTGTCATGGAGAAGGCTGGTATGCTTTGGGAGGGTGAAGGCGCAAGGATTGAGGCGACACCGAGAGATAATACCCCGCCTGGCATACCCCTTGATGTCCAGGCTGAGCACAAAGACGGTAGCATTGCTTTAACATGGAGATGGGGCACAGAAAAGGATCTAATGGGTTATTATGTTTACAGGATTAGCGATGGTATTACAGAAAGGCTTACAAAAGAGCCGGTAAGGACAAATACATTTACAGATGATAAGATACCAGATAGCCGCTATCTGTCATATTATGTAACCTCTGTGGATATGAATGGAAACGAGAGCGAACCATCTCAGGAACAGATAATAATGTTAAAGGATTAAGCAATGAATTTTTTCCACTACAAAGGCGACGAGCTATACTGTGAAGAGCTGCCAGTAGAGGGTATAGCAAAAAAAACAAAGACCCCCGTATACATCTATAGCTACAAGACCCTGAAGAGACACTATGAGGTATTTAATAGCGCCTTTCGCGGTCTTAACCATATGGTCTGTTACTCCTGTAAGGCAAATTCAAATATTGCCGTAATAGCAGTCTTTGGCAGCCTTGGCGGAGGGGCAGACATCGTATCCGGTGGCGAGCTTTTTAGGGTATCCAGGGCTGGCATACCCCCTGAGAGGGTTGTATATTCCGGGGTTGGCAAGACAGGAGAGGAGATAACAAGGGCAATAAAAACAGGCATACTCATGATAAACATAGAATCTGAGGGTGAGCTTAACCTTATCTCAAAGATAGCCACAAGGATGAAAAAAGAGGTAGGGGTATCCATAAGGGTTAACCCCCAGATTGACCCCAAGACACACCCTTATATAACAACTGGGCTGAAGAAGAATAAGTTTGGTATCGTATGGGAGGATGCCATAAGGCTTTATAAGATTATCAAAGAGAGCAGATACTTAGTGCCTATAGGTGTATCATCCCATATAGGGTCGCAGATACTCGAGCTTTCACCGTTTTTAGATGCCGTGAGGTCCCTTAGGGAGATGGTATACCAGTTAAGGGATATGGGTATAGGGATAAGATACCTGGATATCGGAGGCGGTCTTGGTATAACATATAAGGATGAGGCAGCACCCCATCCTGAGGAATACGCTGGGGCCATTAAGGAGGAATTGAAGGATGCAGGGATTACGCTGATACTTGAGCCCGGGAGGGTCCTTGTAGGTAACAGCGGAATACTGGTTACAAGGGTTATCAATGTAAAAATTGTGTCTGAAAAGACATTCGTTATAGTTGATGGTGCCATGAACGACCTGATACGGCCGTCTTTATATGATGCCTATCATGAGATTGTCCCTGTGCACAAAAGAGAATCAAAAAAAGAAAAGGTAGATGTGGTAGGCCCTATCTGCGAATCCGGTGATTTTTTTGCAAAGGACCGTTTGCTGTCCCAGCTACAGGAGGGTGACCTTATAGCCATAAAAGGGGCTGGTGCATATGGTTTTTCCATGTCATCTAATTATAATTCAAGGAGGAGGCCGCCTGAGGTGCTTGTAGTAGATGAACATTATTTTATAATAAGGAAGAGGGAGACCATGAGAGACCTCATACGAGGCGAGTCTATTCCAGAATTTTTGAGGGTATAATTATGTCTGATATGGAATTTGAGTTTTATAAGCTAAACGCAAGTGGTAATGATTTTATTCTTATAGACAACAGAGAGGGATTCGTTTATGAAAAATACAGTGATATCAAAGACTTTATTGTCAGGATATGCAGACAGCACCACTCAGTGGGCGCAGACGGTGTTATCCTCATTGAGAGATCCGATAAGGCTGATTTTAGGTGGAGATTTTTTAATTCTGATGGGTCAGAGGCAGAGATGTGCGGCAATGGGGGTAGGTGTGCTGCAAGATATGCATTTATAAAGGGTATTGCAGGCGCCCAAATGGTCTTTGAGACACTTGCTGGGCTTATAAAGGCAGAGATAGATTCAAGCAAGGTGAAGCTTCAGCTTACAACCCCTGAGAATATGAGACTTGATTACCCTATAAGGCTTGAAGACAGGGAGGTATTTATAAACAGCGTTAATACAGGTGTCCCCCATGCTGTCTTGATTATCGATGATATTGAACATGCCCCTGTTGAGGACCTGGGAAGAAAAATAAGATACCACAGTGTCTTTGGTGCCGGCGGGTCAAATGTGAATTTTGTGCAGGTTATTGACCAGGATAATGTGAAGGTAAGGACCTATGAGAGGGGTGTAGAGGGTGAGACCCTTGCCTGCGGAACAGGTGCGGTTGCTACAGGCGTTATATTAAAGGAAAAGGGGCTTGTAAGGAGCCCGGTGGGTATCTGGACAAGAGGTGGTGAAAAGATAACCATATATATTGATAAAGAGGTTTATCTCGAGGGCGAATCGAGGATTGTTTTCAGGGGGGAGCTCAACAGAGAGGCTCTTTTGTAATAAACAAAACAAGGAGGAAGCATGGAGCTTAAAGGTGTTTATACGGCATTGGTAACACCATTTAGAGATTATGCAATTGATGAGGAGGGCTTTAAAAGGCTTCTTGACCTTCAGTTGAAGGCAAGGGTGGATGGCCTTGTCCCCTGTGGCTCTACAGGTGAGGCCGCTACCCTGGATTATGATGAACATGCCAGGGTCATTAAGCTTACCGTAGAGCATGTAAAGGCCACCGTCCCTGTCATGGCAGGAACTGGTTCAAACTCCACAAAGGAGGCCATAGAGCTTACTGAGAGCGCAAAAAAGATAGGCGCAGACATGTGCCTTCTTACAACCCCATATTATAACAAACCAACACAGGAGGGTCTCTACAGACACTATAAAAAGATAGCTGAAGAGGTGGATATACCCTTGGTTCTTTATAATATCCCTGGGAGGACAGGGATAAACATGACAGCCGAGACAATATACAGGCTTTCCCAGATACCTAATATAATAGGCGTTAAGGAGGCATCAGGGTCCCTTACCCAGGTATCTGAGATATACAGATTGACAAAGGGTAGGTTTGTTATCATGTCAGGGGATGATAACCTATTCCTGCCCATGATGAGTGTAGGATGTAGGGGGGTAATCTCGGTTGTATCCAACATATTTCCTGAAAGAATGATAGATCTCTATAAGGCATTCTTAGTGGAAAAGGATATCCATAAGGCAATGGATATCCATACAGGGCTTATGCCTCTTATGCAGGCAATGTTTATAGAGACAAACCCTATACCGGTAAAGGCGGCATTGTCGTATATGGGTATCATGGGAAATGAATTAAGGCTCCCCCTGTGCCCCCTTATTGAGAAGAACAGTGCCATATTGAGGGATATATTAAAGGAGTATGGGCTGTTAAAAGATTAAACAAGGCAGGTATGCAATATGATAAGACTGATTATAACCGGTGCAGCAGGCAAGATGGGCAAGGCAGTTTTCAATATTATCTCACAGGATAAAGGGTTTGAGATAACAGGGCTTGTGGAGCGAAAGGGTCACCCTCTCGCAGGTACTGACGAACCTGGGACTCATATTAAAATAAGGGATGACATAGAAGAGGTAATAGATAATGGTGATGTTATTATAGATTTTACAGAACCAGTATCATCCATGGAACACCTAAGACTTGCCAGGGAGCACAAAAAAGCCATTGTTATAGGGACGACGGGATTCTCCAATGAAGATTCAGCACGGATAATGGAGGTAAAAGACACAAGGGTGGTGTTTTCACCTAATATGAGTATAGGCATGAATCTTATGTTTGACCTTGTAGACAGGGCAGTGAGGATACTCAAAGACAATTTTGATATAGAGATTATGGAGATGCATCATAAGTGGAAAAAGGACGCCCCGAGCGGAACAGCCTTGAGGCTGAAGGATATAATAGAGCAGACTGACGTAGCAAGGTCATGGAAAGAGGTATATGGAAGGCAGGGTATAACAGGCGAAAGGAAAAAGGATGAAATGGGGATTCTTGCATTAAGGGGCGGTGATATTATAGGCGAGCACACAATTTTTTTTGCAGGCACCGGTGAGAGGTTAGAGATGATCCACAGGGCTTATTCCCGTGATAACTTTGCCAGAGGCGCCCTCATAGCCGCCAGATGGTTGATCAACCAACCTAATGGCGTATATACCATGAGGGATGTTTTATGCCTATAACCCAGTTTGATAAATATTTCTCTTTATGTATATCTTCATTCCTTTTAAGGCCTGTGTAGCAGGTTAAGCTTGATAAATATTTCTCTTGCAATCTCCCATAATAACTGATAGATAATACAAACACTTAATCTTCAGGTGACAGTATGGCTAAATACCCAAAGATTCCAGAGGCAACAGTTAGGAGATTATCGAGTTATCTTAAATGCCTCGAGGAGCTCGAATCAAAAAATGAAAAGGTTGCCTCCAGCTCTACCCTTGCATCTATCAGCAACGTGAACCCTGCCCAGGTAAGAAAGGACTTTGCCTATTTTGGTGAATTCGGGATAAGGGGTATGGGCTACAACATTGCAGAGCTAAAGGAGCACATAAAAAAGATACTCGGGATAGATAGGGAATGGAGAATTGCGGTTGTAGGTATTGGTAATCTTGGCAGCGCTCTTCTCGTTTATAAGGATTTTTTAAAGCAGAACTATAGGATTGTTGCCGCCTTTGATATAGACCCTGTTAAGGTGATAGGACATATATCAGAGAGAATGGGCAGGCCTGTCGAGATACTTCATGTGAACAGGCTGAAAGAGGTTGTTGAGGCAAGAGATATTGAGATAGGTATTATCACTGTCCCTCCCAATGAGGCGCAGAAGGTTGCCAACCAGTTAGTGGAGGCAGGGATTAAGGGTATACTTAATCTGTCTCCTGCACCGGTCAGTGCCACGGATAATGTAAAGGTGAGAAATTTATTCTTTACATCTGCCCTTGACAATCTGGTATACTATCTTACGAATTAAGGGGCCCTTATGTGGAAGATAATAAGCACCATCATAGAGATGTTCATATACTCTGCTGCCTATATTGTGGTGCTGCTTATATCTATTAAGATAGTAGGCGCCTCTCTATGTGCTGATTTTGAAAAAAAGATTGCCGTGGAAGGTAATACAGGATTATCCATTATCTGTGGCTGCCTTCTTATTGGTATTGCTATAATAATGTCAGGTGTTTTACGTTAATGAAGTCATTATTTATAACAGGGACAGATACAGGAGTGGGCAAAACAACCATATCAGCCTGCCTGTCTGCATTTCTTTCAATCAATAAGAGACTCAATGTAGGTGTAATGAAGCCCTTTGAGACCGGGCTTTCCAAGCGGAACAAAGACCAGCTCCCCTGGGATGCCATATGCCTTAAGGAGGCGTCAGGGAGTCCAGATGACCTGAACATGATAAGTCCATATACCTTTGAGGCACCTGTTGCCCCAGAGGTCGCCGCCTATCGAGAGAATATCCAGATTGATCTCAGTATGGTGGACAGGATCTATAAAAAAATGCTGGAAGAGCACGATATTATGATTATAGAGGGTGCTGGTGGCGTATTGGTTCCTATAAAAAGAAAATTTTTCTATGGTGACTTAATCAAAAGATGGGGATGCCCTACAATAATTGTTTCAAGGCTTGGATTAGGGACAATAAACCATACCCTCCTGACTGCAGGATATTTAAAAACAAGGGGTATAAAGATAGTGGGTGTTATCCTTAATAATCATGACGGCGTCAGTGACATTGCAGCAAAAACAAATCCTGAGATCCTCTCGACATACCTCAAATGCCCTATCCTCGGTATATTTCCACACAAAAAGGGTCTGCTAAAGGAGGGGATGAACAGACAGCACCTCGCAAGGACATTTGCAAAACATATAGACACAGACACATTTTTGAAAGAGGCGAATCTGTGAATAGTTTTTTATTGCCTTATATCTCTTATTGCCTCTTTAAAATATGAGGCCGACCTTTCAATCACATCCATCTCTACACAGTATGCGAGCCTGAAATAACCCCTTCTTCCGAAACCTGCCCCTGGAACAGCCAGTATGTGGTATCTCTGGAGGTGTTTTATAAACTCTATGTCATCCTCAATGGGAGATTTGGGGAATATATAGAATGCGCCAAGGGGTTTTACGGCCTCGTACCCTAAATCTGTAAGCATATTGTATATGGCATCCCTCTTTTTCTGATAGTCTTCAATGTCAACACTATTTTTTTGAAAATCCTTCACAAGCCTCTGCATAGTGGCGGGGGCATTTATAAACCCGAGTATCCTATTTGCAAAGATTGTTGCATCAATAAGGGGTTGGGCATCTTTTATCATGGGCGAGATGGTTATATAGCCTATCCTCTCACCGGGGAGGGCAAGGTCCTTTGAGTGGGACATTATAGCCACTGTATCCTCATATATTTTGAATATATCAGGTAAGCTTGCCCCATCATATATTATTTTTCTATACGCCTCGTCAGAGATGACAAATATCCGATGTTTGTCTGATGTGTGTTTTCTAAGAAGAGAGGCGAGGGATTTTAGCTCATCTTCATCATATATGACACCTGTGGGGTTATTTGGGGAGTTTATAATTATGGCTTTTGTTTTTTCATTAATGGCATTTTTTATGGCCTCTATGTCAAGGTGAAAATCCTCTTTTGTCTCCACAAGCCTCATAGTCCCACCGTGATTCTCTATATAGAATTTAAACTCCACGAAAAAGGGGTTCAGGACAATAACCTCATCGCCCGGGTCAAGAAGCGCCTTTAATGTGATATTTATTCCGCCAGCAGACCCCACAGTCATTATAATATGGTCTTTTGTGAAGGGAAGACCAGTCCTCTCTCTGTGAAAAGCCGCTATCTCCTCCCTCACCTCCTCATAGCCGCTATTTGTCATATAGCGGTGCATACCCTTTTTTTCAGAGCCTATAAGCCTGGCAAGTTCTTTTTTCAGAGCCTTTGGTGGCTCTGTAATAGGATTTCCAAGGGTGAAATCAAATATATTTTCATCGCCATAGACTTTTTTGAGTCTTTCCCCCTCTTCAAACATAGCCCTTATCCAGGAAGAGCCCTTCATTGATTCTGAGATCTTTTTCGATATCATTTTTATTACCCCTTTTTTATATATCGTTTTCCAATGTTTTTGAAACCATCTGCTGCCCTTGCAATCTTATCAAAAGGGACACAGTATGCTATTCTGAAATATCCTGGCTTACCAAAACCCCTCCCAGGGACAACGAGGATCCTCTCCTCCTCCTGCATAATCTTTACAAATTTTAGTTCGTCCTTCATGGGAGACTTGGGGAATGCATAGAATGCGCCCCTGGGCTTTACACATTCAAAGCCTGCCTCAATAAGGGTGTTGTATATAAAATCCCTCTTTTGCTGATAATCCATTATATCTACTGAGTTTCTCTGAAACTTTCCTATGACCCTCTGAAAAAGGGCGGGGGCATTCACAAAACCAAGCGCCCTACTGGAGAACATAAGGGCTGTTACCAAAGACCCTGCCTCCTTTATCTTTGGGGATATGGCTATATAGCCTATCCTCTCACCGGGGAGGGCAAGGTCCTTTGAGTGGGATGTGGCAGAGATGACAAGGTCATATATCTTGAAGATATTGGGTAGTTTTATATTATCGAAGACAAGTTTTCTGTATGCATCATCTGAGATTATATATATCTTCTGTCCTCTTTTTCTGTATTCTGATAAAAGAGATGCCAGTTCCCTGAGCCTTTCCTCTTCATATACAACGCCTGTAGGGTTGTTTGGACTATTGATGAGTATTGCCTTAGTCTTGGGTGTAATGGTAGAGTTTATTTTTTCAATATCGAGCTGAAAGTCTTCATCGGTGCTGGCGAGTCTTATTACGCCACCATGACTCTCTATATAGTATCTGTATTCCATAAAATATGGTGTAGGCACAATAACCTCATCACCAGGATTGAGCATACTCTTGAGGAGGATATTAATGCCTCCCGCACTGCCTGCTGTCATATAAACATGGTCAGATGTAAAAGGCATGTTGTAGAAATCTTTAAGATATACCGCTATCTCCTCCCTCACCTCCTCATAGCCATTATTGGGCATATACCTGTGCATGCCAGGAACTGGGTCATTAAGGGTATCAATAATCGTTCTGATTAATTGTTCTGGTGGCTCTATAAATGGATTTCCAAGTGAAAAATCAAAGACATTCATGTCCCCATGGATCTTCTTCATATTGATGCCCTCTTCAAACATCTTTCTTATCCACCCCGTCTCCTCCATCTGTTTTTTAATACTCTCTGATACTAACATCTATCCTCCTTATATATTAAAAAAGCCATGAAGGTTTCCCTCCATGGCTTTAAAATTAAAAAAGCCATGGGGTTTGCACCCATGGCCCTTGCTTGTTCAAAGCAAACGTATGCCTGGGTGCGGGCAAATAAAATAAAAGTAAAAAAAGCCTAAAAATATTGACTTATCTACCATGATTATAAATTTTAGGCAAAGAAACGATATTTGTCAAGAAAATAATATTGATTGCCATCTAAAATTCAAAAGTGCACACTTAATCTTTATGGTTTTTTATAAACTATATAAAGCCGTCGCCAACTTTGTGGGAATGTGGGAAAGCCATAGGCCTTTCCAAGTCATTGTGGGAACTATGGTAAAGTTATAAGACTTTTCCATGCATTCCACAATGACGGCATTTCCACAAAGCCTCTTTTAAAGGATATACATGGTCTAAAACTCTAAAGGAGGACGGGCTCGTTGAAATCAGATTCTGGTGTGAGGGTAAGTCAATCGATGTTCAGAAAGTCAAAAGCGACTCAAAAGGTGTGCGCTTTTCAAGTTTAGATAGCAGATTGAATAACATGGTATGTTCCTGCAATGCAATTATTGCTCCACTAGCTTAATTATCTACTATGGTTAAATTTTTAAAGATGAAACTCTATGATGTCGCCATCTTCAAGGATAAAATCCCTACTTACCATCATCCCGTCGAGTTTGCCTTTTCTCCATAACTTTGCATATCTAAGCTTCTCTGTAAAATCCTTGTGTATCTTGCCAGCACAGTCAAGAAGATTGCTACCCTTTTTAATTACAAATGGCACATCAAGGTCAGGTTTTTTGCCTGGGATCTTAGAGTAGACCCTTATAATCTCAAGGGCATCATATATAGAGCCCTTAAGCTGGTGGATATTTACATCATCTTTTGCAGAGACAGGAATAACCTTATGTTTTTTATCTATCTGGTTTTCAAATTCTTCAAGGTATTTTGCATATTCAACAAGGTCAAGCTTATTTATAACAATAAGCAATCTCTGGGCTGTCTGCTGAAGATAAGGCATATGGGGCTTGAGTTCCTCCATGATAAGTTCAAACTCTACATCCAATGCCTCTGAAAGTGCCATGGTCACAGCAATGGCATCAGCCTTCCTTGCCATATTGCCAAACCATATACTGGTAGATTCATCGCCTATGGCAGGGGTATCTACAAGCTGAATCTGTATGTCCTCATAGCGCATCATCCTCTGCTGAAGCACCCTTGTTGTATATGGATAGGCTGCAATATCCAGTGGTTCACCGGAAAGGGCTGAGACAACAGATGATTTCCCTGAGTTGGGAAAGCCAATGAAAAGCACCTGACCGGCACCGTCTTTTTTTACATTGTATAGGGAATCAGATTTTTTCTGAGTCTGGGGTCTTCTCTCCTTTTCCTCTTTCAGTTTTGAAACCCTTGCTCTTAGAGAACCTATAAGCTTATCTGTGCCTTTGTGGTGGGGAATAATGGCAAGCATATTCTCTATGATGACTATCTTTTCGTCTATTGTCTTTGCCTGCCTTAATCTTTTTTCTTCCTCAAAATAATCAGGCGGTAGGTTTGCTGGCATAGTCCTAAATTTTATTCAAAATTATCTTTAAAGACAAACAAAAATTACATCGCCATAATACTTAATAAATAACTTGACAAAATCATCTCACTTTTTTAATTTATGGTTAAATAATAATAAAAAGAAGAGGAGGCATTATGAAGATCATTCCTATTTTGAGGTATTTTTTCATTTTAATGATTGCCCTCCAGATAGCCTTTCCCCTGCCCATATATGCAGATACAATAGGGAAATTTGCAGAGATCAGGGGAGATGTGGCACTGGAAAGGGCAAAGGCACAGCTAAAACCAGGCGTTAATGACCCTGTTCAGACAAAGGACCTTGTTGTAACCGGCAAACAATCAAGGACAAAACTGACTTTAACCGATGAGAGCCTTTTGAATATAGGACAGAATTCAAGGGTTGAGATAACAGAGTTTCTCCTTGAGAAGAATAAGAGGCAGAGTATAGTATCAATAAAAGCGGGGGCATTGCATACAAAGGTGGAAAAATTTTTAGACCCTAATTCAAAGTTTGAGGTCCACACACCTACAGCAGTTGCGGGGGCAAGGGGGACCGAATGGCTTACTGTTGTAACAGAGAATCCAGGAACAACCGTCTATGCCATCTCGCAGTCCGTATCTGTATTCAACCCCGCATTTCCTGCACAGGTTGTCACAGTAAGTGCAGGTAATTTTACAACTGTCCTTGCAGGTGCAATTCCTACAGCCCCAGTGCCGTTCTCTGGGGCAGTGCTTCAGGGGATTATGAACCAATGGAGTCTGCCTGCTGTTCAGCCTGGTGCAGCGGCAGGTGCTGGTGCAGGTGTAGGTGAGACAGGCGCAGGTGCCGGTGCTGGCGCAGGTGCCGGTGCGACAGCCGGTGCTGGTGTGGCAGCAGGGGTAGGTGCTGGGACCATAGCAGCTGGTGTTGTTGGCGCAGCAGCAGTTGCAGCAGGCGTATCAGCAGCTGCAGGCTCAAGCGGTGGCAACGCAGTAGTTACAGTACATCATCATTAATAATATAAGGGATATTTAAACACACAAGGTTAATTAAAAAGCGGGCTCTTATCGATTAGCCCGCTTTTTAATTTAAGGATTTGCGAGAGAGGGGAGTTGAACCCCTACGGTTTTACCCGCTGGATCCTAAGTCCAGTGCGTCTGCCAGTTCCGCCACTCTCGCATATAGTGATTTTACTACACTTTTTCATCATCTGCCAGTAGATTCAGCCTCATTTGTAGTAAAATTGTAGCAATTATCCAGAACAGCAATCCCGCGCCTTAAGCTCTCGGTGTAATGATGGGCATACCGTGTAGTCATTGTAATTGATTTATGGCCAAGAAGCTTGCTTACGGTATAAATGTCAACCCCATTTTGAACAAGCCTTGTGGCAAAAGTATGCCTCAGATCATGGAAATGCAAGTTGTCAATGCCTGACCTTCCCTTTGCTTTTGCAAAAGCATCCCGAAGAGAGCTTAAGGATACGGGGAAGAGCCTTCCGGAAATGTCCATCGCCTTTATGTTTTTTAATGCATTAAAAGCCTCCCCAGACATAGGAACTGTTCGTGCTTCACCATTTTTGCCAGGCCTGACAAAGATATTCCTTCCCTTGAAGTCTATATCCATCCAAGTAAGGTTCAAGATTTCCCCGCGGCGCATTCCTGTCTGCAAGGCGAAAATGATAATTGCCTTCAGCCAATGGGGGGTTGTTGCATTGGCGAGTAGCCTTTGCTCCTCTTCAAGGGTGAGCCACCTATCCCGACGATTTCTATTCCCGACCGAAAACGAAATGGCACTGACAGGGTTAAAGGTAACCCACTTCCATTCCCTGCAAGCAATGTTAAACATTTTTCGCATCACCGCAAGCTCTTGATAAATCGTTGCTGGTTTCGCCTCCCCTTCCCTGTGAAATTTATATTCACTGATTAACTCTGGGGTGATATCAGAAATCTTCAAGCCAGAAAAATATGGAAACAGGTTTTTAAGGGAGTATATATCACGGGGCTTTTCGTATTTTGCCATATACTTTGATACCATATCGTCAAAAGCATACTTTTTCGAGCACAAAGTATCAAAATACCGACCCTCAACAATATCAGTCATTAATTTTGCGAAAATTTTTTCAGCAAGCTTTTTGTTGCCCGTGCCCAACGATTGCTGGTATCTCCTTCCATCATACATCAGGTTAAACCACCACGTTTTATTTCTCATATAAAGGCCCATAATTAATTTGTTCCCTCCTTTCTTGGGCTCCTGACCTGACGAGTCTATTTATTATACCTCCTTTTGGAGCCCTTTTGTATAAAAAAAGGAGGTATAGATTTACATACGATTGAGTTGGCGCATGATTTTTGATTCCCCTCTATCCAACTTTGAATAT
>JAGPMK010000013.1 GCA_018052995.1 Syntrophorhabdales bacterium
CACCAAAGGTGGCTTTTATGGCGGCTGCGTCTGCGCATGCTGGGAATGTGGTGCTACCATTTTCTGTGTAGTATGCAATCATAGCGTTTTTAACAGCACCCATACTATTTACAACCCCAGATAATTTGGATTTCTTTGTGTATCCTGTATAGGCTGGGATTGCAATAGCAGCGAGGATACCAATGATGGCGATAACGATAAGCAACTCAATTAGTGTAAAGCCCTTACTATTTCTTTGAACCTTAAACATAAAACACCTCCTAAGATTTAAAATATTACTACATTTTTTTAATTATAACACTCTTTCTCTATTTGTAAACAATTTTTTAAAATAATTTTCACAAACCGCCCCTACCCCCATTTTGAATAATGGGGATGAAAAAACATATAAATTTCAGCTTTCAATCCTGATTATGATACAAGATAGTTAGATGTGTATATTTTTTATTTTTTCTTTTTTCTGGTGTATGTCAGTGTTGGCATCTTTTTATCAATAGTATTAGTAAGATGGGATAAAAAATTGACACAAAATATCAAGTAATATATTCTAATTAAGCTATAATACTGTACAAGTTATTACCTGACGATGTAGATAAAAAGATTGAATCTTTGACTCGCTCTTGCAAGATAATCATTTATGTTATATAAATTAAACATTGCCGACATAGCTCAGTGGCAGAGCAGCTCACTCGTAATGAGCAGGTCGTGGGTTCAAGTCCCACTGTCGGCTTTAAAAAATTAAAAAGTAGGTATGAGGGCCTTATGCCTCATCCCTTAGCCTAAACCTCTGTATTTTACCTGTCGAGCTCTTTGGTAGTTCCTTAACAAACTCAACCCATCGGGGATATTTATACTTTGCCATACGGTCAAGAACCCATTGCTGGAGCTCCTTTTTTAGCTCATCTGATGGTGTATACCCCTCCTTCAACACTACGTATGCCTTTGGTTTTACAAGCCCCTTTTCATCCCTGTGTCCGACCACGGCCACCTCAAACACAGCAGGATGTTCCATCATGCAGTTCTCTACCTCTACAGGAGAGACCCAGATGCCGCCCACCTTCAACATATCATCTCCTCTGCCTGCGCACCAGTAGAAACCGTCACTGTCAACGTAATATTTATCACCGGTATTTATCCACTCACCCTGCATGGTCAGCCTTGTCTTCTCCCTCTTTCTCCAGTATTGCTGTGCAGCACTACCACCTTTTACAAGGAGTGTTCCTATCTCCCCTTGAGAAACCTCTCTCCCATCATCATCCACAATTTTTAACTCATATCCAGGGACGGGTTTCCCGGTTGAACCAGGTCTTATATGCCCTGGACGGTTGGAAAGAAATATGTGGAGCATCTCTGTCGACCCTATTCCATCGAGTATATCTATGCCATAACGTTTTTTAAATCTGTAATAGATGTCCGTAGGAAGTGCCTCACCTGCAGAGACACATATTCGCACTGAAGAAAACTCATGGTTTTTATTCGGGTCAGGCATAGTGCCCCTTTCAACATCAAGCCTTTCAGCATATTCAAGTATCTGGCCATAAAGGGTGGGGACACCAAAAAAGACAGTAGGTCTAAAACGTTCAAGGTAATTCAGGATATTATCAGGTCTTGGCGGCTGGGGGTTAAGGACAACAGATGCGCCAACTGAAAAAGGCAGATATCCTGCATTGCCGAGCCCATAGGCAAAGAAAAGACGGGCTGCTGAAAAGAGTATGTCGTCCTCTTTAAGACCCAATACGCCCTGTCCATATGATTCTGATACCACAACCATGTCGTTCTGTGAATGAATTGCACCTTTTGGCGAGCCTGTTGAGCCTGAGCTATACAGCCAGAATGCCACATCATCCCTTGTTGTATATTCGGTCTTTAACGTTTCAGGCGCATGTCTATATTTCTGTTTAAAGGGTATATGGGCACCCTTTGTTTCTGATATAACAATCATATCCCTAAGATATCTGAGGTCACCTTTTATGTTTGTCACGGCAGGCAGCAGCTCCTCTGATACCACAAGGCATATAGCCCTGCTGTCATTGAGATAATACTCATAATCATCTGGTGTAAGCATTGTATTTAAAGGAATGGGCACAGCCCCTATCTTTATGGCACCATAAAAAATTGCATAAAACTGAGGGACATCAAGCATTATTATAATTATCCTGTCGTCTACCCTAACACCAAGCTCCCTTAAGCCATTGGCTGTTTTATTGACCATCTTCTGGACATCATTATAGGTATAGTTTCTGTAATCAGTGTAGACAGCAACCTTGTGTCCCTTGCCCTGTCTTATATTACGATCAATAAAATAATCTCCTACATTAAAAAACTCTCCTGACTCTCCGTGAATCATATTGCCCCCGCGCATAAATTCAGTTTAAAGACCTCTGCAATATTTCCCTGACCTTACCCAGAAGTTCCCCTGATGAAAAAGGCTTTTGGAGGATTTCAATCTCCTGGTTTAAACCATTAGTAATAACAATGTCTCTCGTATAGCCACTTATAAATAGAACCTTGATATCAGGTCTTCCCCTAACAGCCTCTTCATATATCTGCTTGCCGTTCATTTTTGGCAGGATAACGTCAAGAATAAGAAGATCCAGGTTATCTCTGCTCTCATAGAATTTTTTCATTGCCTCGTCACCATCGCCAGCCTCTATGACATTGTATCCGGATAAAACAAGCATATCCCTTATAAGGTTTCTTAGTTCATGATCATCCTCTGCCACAAGGATCTTGCCTGTCCCCCTTTCAAAAACAACATAACTGTCCTCTTTGTCTTGTTTGATATCCTTTGAAATGGGAAAATAAACACTGAATGTTGTTCCACGTCCTTTCTCAGAATCCAGCTCAATAAATCCATTATGTTGTTGCACTATCCCGTAAACTGTGGACAAACCAAGACCCGTGCCTTTACCAACCTCCTTTGTAGTAAAAAAAGGTTCAAAGATCTTATCTTTTATTTCATCGTCAATCTGTTTCAAATCATTATCTACGACCAGTTTGCTGGAAAAGAAGATAAAAACAAGTTGCGCCTTTTCACCCAGTTTATTATGTTTATAGGGTGTCATAGAAGACCAGCCTTTTTCGGCTGTCCATAAAATCTGCTCAGTTTCCATAGCGATTCCTTTTTATTATGAAGAATTTTAGGAGATAATTGTTATGCAGAAAAAACCTCATTACTTTAAAAGTAGGTAGGGATTAATATACCATGATACCTAAAAAATATCCAATTTTTTGTAAAAAAATAAAAATCTGAGGTATCTTCTAATATGCCCTATGTCATCTAAAAATATTTATAGGTTAAAATTTAGCCAGATAACCTGTCTTCCAGATCACTATCAGGAAGATTATAAAGAGAATAATCAAGATATATAGTCTCCATGGGGTCTTCTTGTCTGCATAAGGGTCAGTAACAGATTTTTCTGCGTTTTCTGGTATTCTGGCTACGCCTGTTAAGGTAGTTCCGAATTTTATATTAATCCTTGCCCTAGTATTTACTGCCCAGCCATTTGCATCAAGGATAGGTCCTAAATTTCGTCTCCTTAACTTCAACCACGCTATAAACATGGATGGTCCTGAAATTACGAGTATAATACCTATGAAAAGCAGGGGCCACTGCCACCAGGCAAGCTTGAATAATCCTGTTACAATGGAGGTAATTGCTGAACCAATAAAACCTATTGCAAGACCTATGGCAGCAAAGATGCCGGCAAATCTTCCTGCATCGAATGCCTTCTCTGCCGGTGAAGTTTTACCGGTGGCTACCTGGGCACCTGTCTGCACTGCCTGCATTGCCACCCTCTCTGATGACGCCCTTGAACGGGCTGCAGCAATCTTCATTAGTTGTTCACTAACCATCTTAGCTGCCTGTTTGTATGGTGACCAGAATGCCTGTCTTATACTTATGGGGTGTTCAAGAACCCTAACCACTGTTGCATCCCAGTCCTGTCCCTTTCTGTCATAAAAAACACCATTTCTCCCCACCATAAGCTGGTCAGAATCACCGGCAGTAAAGGCAGCGGCTATTGTCATCTTATCAGCACCACCTCTTCTGACACAATTACAATAGACAAGATAAATACTACTCAAATTAGCAAGGGTAGCATGAGAACCTATATCATCAACCTTAACGCAGAGCTCACAACTCCTGCCATCAAGATACAGCATCCCTGCCTGAAATACTGCCTTTTTCTTAAGACCATAAAAATCACGGAAGGCAACAAAATTGTTTATAAATGTATGGAGGTATCTGCAATAGCGGACAAGCCTGTCTACCGAGGATATGGTATTTGCCTGTGCCTCAAAAGACCTATCCTCTTGTATAAGTTCATCCAAGATTGTCCTATAATCACAGCTTAATATCTCTTTAATCCTTTCAAAACCAAGCCTTTCAACAGATGTCACAGGTTTTTTATTAGCCCATGTCTCAAAGGGAACAAAAAAAGCATTCAGTCTACCCCATTCTTCAATGGTTATGCTGTCCTTTTCGCCGAAAAGCGGTCTGACAACTATCTCATAAAATCTCTTCATCTGCCCAGCCCAAGCTGGGTTTATACCCCTCAAGAGAGGCAAAGGCCCTTCAGGTTTTATGAGGGCTATTGGGAATGATGCATATAACTCCGAAGAGGAAAAAAGGTTCTGAGAGGCAATCTTCTGATAATCTTCAGTAGATGGGTTAAGCAGCTCTGAAGAACGACTATCGAATTTTGCAAGGTTACAGCGTGTGAAAAAGTCATTAATCTTATCCCGGACAGCCAATATAGCATCATAGGCATCCTGTGTGTTTTCCCCGAGGATGAAAATTGAAGGCTCTTTCTCAATATCTTTATACCATTCAAAATATGTCTGGGCCTCATAAAAAAACCTATCTATTTTTTCAAGGGAAACACCAGGTAAGCCGCTTCTGTCATTTTCAAAACCAAGGCATTCTATAATGTCATTAATGACAGCCTTTAATTTATCGTCGTCAACAGACTCAGCAGGTATGATGCCGTCACCATTAAATCTGGTCTGAGAGAAAATACTTTCTTCACTATCTGTGTCCTCAACGGTGATTATATCTTTATGTTCTATATTGAGGCTCTTAAGGATGTGATGGGCTGACATAAGAAGATTCCTGCCCTCTTGTGTATCATCATTAATGGCATCAACAGGTATGCCCTCAGCTCCTTTAACAAGAAAATCAGGGTCTTTAAGCATAGTGCATGCCCATGTCACAGCCTCTATAACCTCAGGCACCCTTATATGCCCGTCATGGTCTGTATCGAGATATTCAAGGGTCTTGCTGTCAAACTCTAGGTCCTTAACAGGACAGCTTAGAGCTGCCCAAAGCTTATAATCCAGGTCTTTTAATGACAATATATCTAACCCTGTTTCAATGGAGACCTGATCAAACCCACCTACCCTGAAAAAACGCCATTTATGATTTGACATGCCCAACCCCCCTTCAATGATTGATATTATAAAATTTTTTATTACATAGGTTTCATGTAAACATGCCTTTGAAAAAACTCATAACCTCTATCTGGTAGGAATTTAAGAGGTTTAATATGAATAGAAAGACTATTACAATTGCCCTATATATCACCTTATCATTTAATCTACACATTATATTTATAGATATCAAGCCGTATTACCTCTGAAAAAAGTCTCCCCAGATAGCACTAAATCTTTATGAGATTTCCCAGATAAAAACTTAACCTCGTAAAAATGGAGGAGACAAGGAGTATCCCCACGCACACAAGCAATACCCCTAAAATCTTTTGCGTATATTTCATTACAAAACCGTAGCGTCTGATTAAACCCATTATCCTATCAAAAAGCAACGACGATACAATAAAAGGAATAGCCATACCAAGGGAGTAAAGGCTCAAAAGGTATATGCCGCTTAGGACGCTATCCGATGTAGATGCCAGTATAAGAATAGAGGAAAGTGCTGGTCCTACACAGGGTGTCCATCCAAGGGAGAATGTAATACCTACAACAAAGGAACCGAATAGGCCTAAAGGCCTTTCCTTTATATGAATCACCCTGTATTGATTAAGAATGGAGAGTTTTATAATGTTTAGGTAATAAAGCCCCATTACGATAAGGAGTAATCCTCCAAACCTGGTAATATAATCCTGGTATCTTGAAAAAAAATTACCCAGTAGTGAGGATGAAAAACCCAGCGCTACAAAGATAAATGAAAAACCGAGGATAAATGATATGGAATGGACAAGGACAGTCTTTCTATATTTTTTAAACGCCGGTTCTGTATAACTATCAAAGGTTATACCGCTTATAAATATCAGATAAGATGGCACAAGGGGCAAAACGCAGGGGCTGAAGAAAGAAAGTATGCCAGCGCCAAGTGCTATTATGCTGCTTATATCAAAAAAAGAGACCTGATTCATATAAAACATCATGGCTATATTATTTATTTGGAGGGAGGTTGTCAAAGAAAATATGTCACCATAGATGGTGTGCAACTACTTGAATATCATTAACTACAGGATTTTTAAAGAGACAAAATAAGACCAGATTTATACTTTTGGGCATGAAGTTGGGTAATGTCTTTGGATTTTCTGATTAAAATACCTTTGATAAAAACAATACATATTTGAGAAAGGCCTTTCTCTAAAAGGTGAGGGAATAGAGGCTCAATATAGGAAGTTTATGAAAAAGGGCAGTCCCCAGATTATCTGACATTATCCATAATGTATACTAAAGAGTTACCCCTATATATTTTTTGTGGTTCAGCGAGAATTACTTGGCAAAATTTTACAAATTTGACATCCCTAGTTATTTTATTATAAATTAAAAACCTTATGAAGACCAAACAAAAGATAATATTGACATCAATAGGGGCGGGCGCGTTATTGTTTGTGTATCTATACGGAGGGCTTAATAAAGATTATCCCATATTCCAGAGAGAGCATATAAAGCAGGGCAGGATAGAAAAAGAGATAGTCGCATTTTTAAAGGATGAGAAGGTGAATATCCCTGAAGAGAGGCTGTTATCCATTGCAAGGATGGTCTACAGGACATCTAAAAACCATAATCTGGATTACAGGCTGATGCTTGCCATAATGAAGGTTGAGAGCAATTTCAGGCACGATGCTATATCGCCAAAAGGGGCAAGGGGTTTATTCCAGGTAAAGCCCTCCCTTGCAAGGTATATTGCAGACGATGCAGGCGTCCACTGGAGTGGGAATAATACCCTTGATGAACCGGAAAAGAATATAAAGATAGGCGTCTATTTTTTTTCACAATTGTTGAAAGATTTTGAAAGTCTGAACCTTGCCCTCCATGCCTATAATATGGGTCCTACAAAATTAAAAAAGATACTCACAGAAAATACCAGTTATAGCAAAAAATTCTCAAATCTCGTTATAAAAGAATATAAAAGAATATCCTCCATACTCCCATCTTCGTAAAAGATAATTTTTTATGCCCCATCTCCCAAAAAAAGGCTTTATCTATATTACAGGTAAGATAGATTCCTTTATCTCTTTCTTCATATCAAAGGCAGGGAGGAAATCCATTATTTTCTATGAAAATGATGATGAGGCATTACTCTTAAAAGAGGAGATAGAGTTTTTTTCAAGGAATGAATGCCATGTATTCCCTATATTTGCCGACAGGGTGTTCGAAAAGGAGGACGAGGTAAAAAGAATCGGTTTTCTTCACCATCTGGTGCATGATGAGAGATTTATAGGGCTTTTTCCATATAGCGCCCTAACCAACGAGCTGGCAGACAAGGGGCTTCTGAAAGATAAGAGCATTACCCTTTGCTTTGGCGATACTGTATTCCAGGAAGAGCTTATAGAATATCTTGATAAGAATGGATATGAGCCCTCTTCGCTGGTACGAGAGGAAGGGGAATTTGCGAAGAGGGGCAGCATTATCGATGTGTTCCCACCATCCTTGCCTCAGCCTGTAAGAATAGAATTCCTGGGGGATCAGATATTCTCCCTCCGCTTTTTTGATCCCCTAACGCAGAGATCAAGAAAGGAACTTGAGAAGACAGAGATAACACCAGCCAAGATAAAACAAAAACAAGGAACCACACTAATCGACTATTTAGAGGAAGATATGGTCTTTGTTCACAAGGGCATTGGGTTTATAGAAGGGATACTGGCTCAAACTAAAAAGGATAATGAATATAGAGAGGGTTTTTTAAAATTTTTAAGGGCTAACCTTAATATAGATATATCAGGGGTAAGGGCGGAGGATAGCGGTGATGTGATCCATACCACCTCCAATTATGACCTCAGGCTGCTATTTGAGACAAAAAAAACAGAGATATTCAGGATCATAACAGAAAAGATAAAAACAGAATGGGCAAGCCATAGGTATCTTTATCTATTTGCAAACAATCAGAAGCAGGCAGAAAGGTTAAAGGCTATATTTGAAAACTACAATGTATCCCTGCCAATCATAAAGGAATTATTTAACAAAAAGGAGAGGGAATGGGGGATTGTCGTCGGTCCCTTAAGAAGGGGGTTTAGGACTGATGAGATCGTGGTCCTCACAGAAGAGGATATTGTAGGATTCAAAAAGAGGGTGGTAAAGAAACAGGCTGTTGCAATGGATGAGTTTTTGAGTTCCTTCAGGGATCTCACTATTGGCGAATGGGTTGTTCATATTGACCATGGCATAGGTATATACAGGGGGATTGAGAAGCTTATCATAGATAGTATAGCCAAGGATTTTCTTATGATAGAGTATCAGGATGGAGACAGGCTTTATGTGCCCATCGATGACCTCCATCTTGTTCAAAAATATATAGGCGGTGAGAAGCACAGACCAAAAATTGATAAGCTTGGGGCAGGCTATTGGCGAAATACAAAAAAGAGGGTAAAAGGTTATGTGGAGGACATAGCAAAAGAGCTGATTCAGGTATATGCAGAGAGGGAGCTTGCGGAGGGTTTTTCCTATTCCCCAGAGGATGAGCTCTTTAGGGAGATGGAATCGAGATTCGAGTATGAGGAGACAGAGGGGCAGACAAGGGCAATAGATGAGGTCATTGATGACCTTAGAAGAACAAGGCCCATGGACAGGGTTATATGCGGTGACGTGGGCTTTGGCAAAACAGAGGTGGCATTAAGGGCATCATTTAAGGTTGTCATGGACAATAAACAGGTAGCTGTTCTTGTTCCTACAACAGTCCTGGCACAGCAACACTTTAAGACATTTTCAGACAGACTCAGGGATTATCCTATAAATATTGAGATGTTAAGCAGATTCAAGACCAAGGATGAGCAGAAGAGGATTGTGGAGCTTTTAAAAAAGGGTAAGGTTGACATTATAATCGGGACCCACAGACTGCTACAAAACGATGTTGAATTTAAAGACCTGGGTCTTCTTATTATCGATGAGGAACAGAGATTTGGGGTCAAGCACAAAGAAAAACTTAAGATGATGAAAAAAAATATAGATGTCCTTACCTTAAGTGCAACCCCCATACCCAGGACACTCTATATGGCAACAACGGGCTTAAGGGATTTAAGTATCATCAATACCCCACCCCTTGACAGGCTTGCAGTCAAGACCTATGTCCTGAGGTTCAGGGATGAATACATAAAGAAAGGGATATTGAATGAGCTTGAAAGGGGTGGTCAGGTATTCTTCATGCATAATTTTATACATAATATCGGCGTTGTTCATGAGTATCTAAAGAGGCTTATACCTGATTTGCGGATTGCTGTTGCCCATGGACAGATGCAGGGCAAGCAATTAGAAAGGATTATGCTTGATTTTATTGACAAAAAATATGACCTCCTATTATCTACAAACATAATAGAGTCAGGCCTTGATATAACCAATACAAACACAATCTTCATAAATAATGCCCACCGTCTCGGGCTTTCTGACCTCTATCAATTAAGAGGCAGGGTTGGAAGGGGAACAAGGCAGGCATATGCATACCTTCTTGTCCCTAAGGATGCGGTGCTCACAAGGGATGCATCCATGCGGCTGAAGATATTAGAGGAGATGACAGAACTCGGCTCAGGGTATCGGATAGCAAACTATGACCTTGAGATAAGGGGGGCAGGAAATCTGCTTGGCCAGGAACAGTCTGGGAATGTAAACCTCATAGGGTTCGAACTCTACTGCCAAATGCTTCGAGATGCTGTAAGTGCCCTTAAAGGACAAAAGGAAGAGACAGAAGAGGAGATAATAACCCAAATAAACATCCCTGTTGAGGCATACATCCCCGATGAATATATAGAAGACCCTGCCCAGAGGCTTTTAATCTATAAAAGGCTGTCAAGGATAAGACAGGATGATGAATTGATAGATATGAGGGATGAGCTCAAAGATAGATACGGAGAGATACCAGGGGCAGTTAAAAGCCTTTTTGATGTTATATCCCTTAAGATATTTCTTACAGCCATGAGGATTAAGAAGATGGAATACGCCTCAAATAGGGTAATCCTCCATATCTCTGATAAAACACCCTTGGATATGAAAAAGATCTTAAACATAGTAAAGAGCAGAAGAGACAGCATCAAACTCATGCCTAATGATAGAATAATTATAAATACAGATAGAAAAGCAGGGGAGCTTATCAATATTACAAGAAATCTGTTGCTGGAGATTGTCTCTATATGATATAAAAACACAATCTTCTAACTATGCATAAATGAGGTGGATCAATGAAAAAAATAATAATTCTTCTTTTTATTTTCGTGGTTTTCTTTTCATGCTCTAAGACAGACAGCAGCAAGATCCTTGCCACAGTAAACGATGAAAAGATAACAATAGATGAGTTTAATAGAGAGCTTGACAAGATACCTGTTAACATGAAGATGCTTATGGCAACTCAAAGTGAAAAAAAAAGTTATCTAGAAAAGCTTATAATAAAAAAGCTCCTGCTGAGGGAGGCAAAAAAAGAAAATATTGAAAAGGATAAGGAATTTCAGGATAGATTAAATGCGATCAAAGAACAGCTTATCATCGAGTCATTATTGAAGAAGAAGATAAACCTTGATTCGCAGATAACAGAAGAGGATATGAAGAGATACTATGAGAAGAATAAGGAGACCTTTAAGAGGGATAGAGAGATAAACACAAGACACATACTTTTGAATTCAGAGGAAGAGGCAAGACAGATAAAGGAAAAACTGGCAAAGGGTGAAGATTTTGTTGAACTTGCAAAGAGATATTCTATTGATCCCAGCGCTAAGGCAAATGGAGGGGAGATAGGCTTTCACCCTAAAGGTAGCCTACTTCCTGAATATGAGGATGCTGCCTTTAAGCTAACAAAGCCTGGGCAGGTAAGCGGCGTAGTAAAGACAAAATTCGGGTATCATATAATAAAACTTGAGGGCATAAAACCACCTTCATATATCCCCTTTGAAGAGGTAAAGGATTTTATAAAACAAAAGCTTGTTCAGGAGAAACAAACACAGGCTCTTGAAAAGTATATTGCAGACCTGAAGAACAATGCAAAGATAACTATAAATGAGGACCTCCTTAAGGATGAAAAGCCTAATACCCCCGAGCAAAAGGAAAAGACTGAAACAAAGCCTGAGAGTAAAAGCGAGCCAGTGTCTAAAAAATGAGACGTCTTTCAATCTTTATCTGTTTGTCCCTGACCCTTATGCTGTCTGCTGTATCCCATGCTGAGATAGTGGACAGAATCATCGCCATTGTTAATGATGACATAATAACATTGAAGGACCTGGAAAAATATATCCAGATTGAAAAGCAGGGAAAGTATGTATCTATAAACGAATATTATAGAAACATAAAGCTCAAGGAAAAGATCGATCCCTTCATAGATGATATGCTTATAAGACAGCAGGCAAAAAAATTAAAGATTGAGGTAACAGACAAGGATGTGGAATTAATAATTGAGGGCATTAAGAAGCAACACCTTATAACTGAGCAGGAACTTAAGGAACAACTAAAAAAAGAAAATATTGATTTTAAGGATTTTTTGAATGGTTTGAAGGCGAATCAACTCAGAAATCGGGTTCTTGCCAGGGTTATCTCAGCAGAGATACTTGTTACAGAAGAGCGCCTTAAAGAATATTACAATAATCATCTTGATGAATTCAGGGAGGATGAGTATAAGCTACAGCAGATATTTATCTCGAATAAGCGGAAGGATGCCCATAAGATTGCCCTTAAGGCATATAGCCTTCTTGAGGAGGGTAGAGCATTTGATGATGTGGCAAGGGAATATTCTGATGACCCTACGGCCTCTCTCGGCGGTGACCTGGGCTATGTAAAAAAGGATGACCTCATTCCTGAATTAAAAGAAGGGCTCAACGTAATCCTGCCAGGGACATATACCCATGTTATCAGAACACCATATGGATTCCATATCCTAAAGCTCCTTGAAGAAAAAAAGGGTGACCTAATCCCCTATGAGCAGGTAAAGACAAGGATTCATGAGCGAATAGTGCAGGTAGAATCGGAAAAGAGATACAAAGAATTCATAGAAAAGCTCAGAAAATCCTCTTATATCGAGGTCAAGATCTGAAGAGGATAGCTATAACCATGGGAGACCCTGCAGGCATTGGCGGGGAGATAATCTGCAAATCCTTAGATTCTATAGGAAAAAAGAGCATCCCTGTGATTATCGGAGATATCGCTGCAATTAGGGATATTGAATTGAGGTTGGGACTAAAAAAAGAGAATGTTTTCAAAGGGTTCAAAGAGGGCAAAAGAGGCGATATAGAGTTTATAGATATCCCCGGCATCAAAAAGATTGAATATGGCATATCAAGCGATGTATACGGCAGGGCATCATATGAATATATAATGGAGGCATTAAGGATTATCGGGAAGAATGATGCCACGGCGCTGGTGACCTGTCCTATAAATAAGGCATCTATACGAAAGGCAGGTGTGGATTTTCCAGGACACACAGAGATACTTGCTGACTTTTGCAGGGTGAAGGAGTATGTGATGATGATGGCAAACAAAAGGATGAGGGTATCCCTTGTTACAATACACATACCCTTAAAGGAGGTGCCTACTGCAGTAACAAAGAACAAGATCCTTTCCTGTATAGAGGTTACGAACCATGACCTGAAGGGGTATTTCCACATAGCCAATCCCATTATTAAGGTATGTGGGCTTAATCCCCATGCCGGTGAAGAGGGCATTATGGGTAATGAAGAGGTAGATATAAAAGAGGCAATAGATGAGGCTAGGTCATCCGGGATAGATGCAAGGGGACCCTTCCCTGCTGATACCCTGTTTCACAGGGTTGACTGTGATGCCTTTATTGCCATGTATCATGACCAGGGTCTCATCCCTGTTAAGACAGTGGATTTCAGAAGGACTGTAAACATTACATTGGGGCTACCTTTTATAAGGACATCCCCTGGACATGGGACAGGGTTTGATATAGCTGGGAAGGGCATTGCTGACCCATCAGGATTTATTGAGGCATATAGGGTTGCCGAGAGGCTGTCGAGGGGCGTATAGAAACATTCTGTAGACCAGACAAAACATCGATGATCTCGAAATACGTATTAGAAACAGCTCTTTGTGGATTAAAAAAGAGGTGTTTAAATAAGATCGAATTTAGTCTTTGGGGTGATAAAAATCCATATAAAAAGAAGATACCTTTTAAAAAATTTTTGCGAGCACACAATCTTATGATTATTATGCTCTGTCTGACAGCAATATATGGCTGCACCACAGGGAGGATTGGGGGAAAAAACTGGAGACTCTTTGACATGGATAGCATGCGGGACTATTATTTTGATGCTGGCAGCATTAAAGAGCTCACAAAGGGTTTGGTCAGGGTCAAACTTGGAACCGTTGCGAAGGGGAATGAGGCAAGAAACTGGGAGATAGATGAGAGACTGAAAAGGGGGCTTGCCATAAAAGGGTATGAAAACTACGATTCATCTCAGGATATCTATGAGATAAACTGCATTGAAAAAAAATTTAGGGTCTTATCAGGGACTGATTATGACACAGATAATAATATCCTATCCTCGTATAATAACCCTTCCCTTGAATGGAAGACGGTACATGAAAACTCTGCCATCATGTCGCTTATCAAACTCAAATCAGTCTGTTCGTATTAAAATTAAGGCGATAGCAGAACCTGGTCTCCAAACCTTTCCTTCAGGGCAGCAGATAAAGCCTCTACATCATTTTTATGCCTAAACTCCACCATCAACTCACCGTTCTCCCCTACCACCAGTCTGCCATATTTTTTAACAACCTCAGACACATCAGCTGCATCAACAGTCCACCAGCCCTTTGTGCGTCTTAATAACTCCTCGCCCTTTAATGGCTGAGGGGTAACCAGGTCAATGGTCCGAAACCATGCGCTCCAGCCTACCTGTGCCGGTGATTTAAGCACAGGACTAACAGGGTCATGGTATATGCGACATCTACCAAAGAGCCTGAGACGTATCATTTTACAGCCTCCTGGATAAGTCTCCTTGCCTTTTCATCATTCGGCAGCGTATGAGGTGGAACCTCAACCCTGTATCGCTCAAGGATATGAGCAAGGGCGTGTATATAAAGGTTTACAATATCTTTCTCATCCATAGTCATATCCCACCTCACAGATAACCCCCATGCCTTTTCAAAACATTTCAATGCCCCATCTCTTATCCTTCTCAGTCTCTCATCTAATGGCGACATATTAAGCCTCTGCAGAAGCTCCCTCTGGGCTAACTCCATCTGCGAAAAGACACGCCTCAAAAATCTCACCTGGGGGTCCATACCCCATTCATCTGTATTCATATTGTCACCCCATCCTTGCACCCATCTCAAACAATGTCTTTACTATAAATTTTTGCAAAAAGATTATAATAAGCATCAGTATAAAGGGTGATATATCTATCATGCCAAACCTTGAAGGAATAATCTTTGATATCCTGTATGTTATAGGGTCTACAAGTCTATAGATAGTCCTCACAAAGGGATTATAGGGGTTTGGATTAAACCATGACATGATCGCCCTTATGAAGATCACCCAAAAATATAGGTCAAGGATGATATTAAGGATGGAGGCAATGGTTGTTACAAGATTTCCGAATGCAAACATATATTCACCTCAGTTTAAATTATAGACCATAATACTATAGGCCTTTCTGAATGCAAGGTAGGGGTCATTTTTAATGTAGATTATATCTCTTCAGCTACTAAAATCCCATTTTTTAATCCTTTTATTTTAACCTCGACCAGTCTATTTTCAAGCGTTTTTTTATAAGGCAGATATACAGGGATATAATTATCAGTATAGCCGCGGATAAGATAGCCCGTATATATCTTTCCCTCAGGGATGATTACTACCCTCTCTCCTATCAGCCTCTCATAAAAGGACAATCTTTTTTTTCTGTCCAGAATCTTTAATCTATTTACCCTCTCTTTTTTAATTGCCAGGGGAATCTGGTATGGCATACAGGCGGCCTCGGTTCTTTCTCTTGGAGAAAAAGAAAAAATATGAAGATAGTGTATATCAAGGGAATCAATTGTGCGGAGGGTTTCCATAAAATCATCCTCATCCTCAGACGGGAATCCTACTATAATATCAATACCTATCCCTATACCATCAATCCCTTTTATTAATCTCTCTATTGTATCTGTGAGATAACCCCTGGTATAATGCCTTGCCATCAATCTCAGGATCCTGTCAGAGAAACTCTGCGCTGAGATATGGATGCTTCTGGCTATCTTCTTTGAATCTCTAAGGGTTTCTATAAACTCATCATCTATATATAAGGGGTCAATGGAGCTCAACCTTATCCTTTCAGGTGTCTCTGACTCTTCAAGAAGTTTTAATAATCCCTTTAAATCAATGCCATGGCCTGTGTCTCTATAGGCAGATAATTCTATACCAGTCAGAACCACCTCCCTTATGCCTTTTTCTTTTAAAGACCTTACTGCCTGCAAGACCTCATCAGATGGCCTGCTTCTTGGCATACCCCTTGCAAATGGGACAACGCAATATGTGCAGAATCTATCGCATCCGTCCTGGATCTTCATAAAAAAACGGGTCTTGCCTGTTTGAATCCCTTTTATAGATGCCCTCTCGATAAAAGGGTTGTGGTTTTCACCCCTTACAATACCATCTGAATGAATATAATCAGGGAGGTTAAACTTTTCCCTATTATCGATTATAAGATGAGCGCTATAGTTCTTTTCAGGATACACCTCAGCATGGCATCCTGCTATGACAATCCTGGTATATGGATTTTTTGCCCTGCACTGGTTTATGAATCTCTTTATGTCCCTCTCAGCATTTTCTGTTAATGTGCAGGCATTGATGATACACACATCAGCATCAACTATTTCGGATGGTAGATACCCATGTTCAATCAATGTGTTAGATATTATGTAGGAATCCCATTGGTTTGCCCTGCAGCCTGTTGTCTTCAGGAAAAATTTCATTGCTTTTTAAATCTCTGTCAGCTTCTGTAGGATGCGTTTATTTTTATGTAATCATATGTCAGGTCTGTTGTATATATATCAAAAAAAGATCTACCATGGTGGAGGTCTATAACTAATTCAATCTCCTTTCTGTTCATGAGTTCCTTAAGTCTAATCTCATCAAAAGGCACCTCTATACCATCTCTTACAATAACCTCATCCTGGAGGACTATCTCAACCCTTGACTGGTTAATGGCTACCCCTGCATCACCTGCTGCTGCCATGAACCTGCCCCAGTTAGGGTCACATCCAAAGAAGGCTGTTTTTGAGAGTGGGGATGTGGCAATCCTCCTGGCAATCTTCTCTGCATCCTGTCTTGTCCTGGCGCCCTTGACCAGAATATGTACAACCTTTGTAGCCCCCTCGCCATCCCTTACGACCATAAGGGAAAGCTCTTTCATAACCTTATTGAGGTTTTCCTTAAAAAGCCCTAATGAATCCTCATCGCTACCTGATTTTTTTGAAAAAAGCATTACGGTGTCGTTGGTGCTGCATTCACCATCTACTGTTATTCTCTCAAAAGAGCCCTTCACAGCAGTGCCAAAGTGTCTCCTAAACCTTTCTATAGGAACAGGGAAATCAGTAAAAATAAAGACAAGCATGGTGGCGAAAAGGGGGTTTATCATACCTGAACCCTTTGCAATACCAATAACCGAATACCTCCTCTTTCCCTCAAACCCTGTATTTATAACCTTGGGATACGTGTCTGTTGTCATGATGGCACGGGCAAATACATCTATATTGTTTTCGTCAAGACCCTTTAAAAGCATTGGGATCGAGGCTACTATCCTATCAGAGGGGAGCCTCTTGCCAATAACGCCTGTAGAGGCAAAAACAATGGATTGTCTTTCTATCCCTAGAGTCTCTGACAAACCCCTTGCTATATTCCCTAGGTCCTCCACGCCTTCCTCTCCGGTGCATGCATTGGCACATCCACTGTTTACAAGGATAGCCCTTATGCTGTTGCCTTTTAATCTTCTGTTATATAAGATATGGGCAGCCTTGACAGCATTTTTTGTATACACAGCAAGGCAGTTCATATCCTCATCAGATACCACAAGCCCCACATCAAGGCCCTTTACCTTCATCCCTGTCTCAATCCCCGCAAACCTTATCCCTTTTATCATATTTATCATAACTCAACCCTAAATAGTCTTTTGATTATAGTCGTTAGATTATAATCTGCCCTCTTGTCTTCCACAGCACCTTTTGTATTTTTTTCCACTTCCACATGGACACGGGGCATTTCTGCTTATCTTCTCCTTTTGAGCACCTGGCGAATCCCCTCCAAGGTTTGTAAACATAACAGGCATCTCATGGGTAAGCTCTGCCTTTGCAGGTTGAACCGCAAAAAGCTTTCTCACGGTATCTATCTTAACCCTCTCAAGCATATCAAGGAATAAATCAAAACTCTCCCTCTGATATTCCCTTAAGGGGTCCTTCTGTCCATAACCTCTGAGCCCTATTCCTTCCTTTAGGTGGTCTAGGGCAAGGAGATGTTCCTTCCAGTGTGTATCAAGGGAATTAAGGGCCACGAATGCCTCAAGTGCCCTCATCTCCTCTTCACCAAAATGCTTAATCTTATTCTCATACACCTCAAAGACCCTTTGCTTTACCAGTTCGAGAAAACCTACCCTTGTAATCGTCTTATAATCAATATCACCGAAATCAATGCGGAAGAAGAATATCTCATATATTCTATTTTTTATGGTTGCGAGATCCCACTCCTCAGGATAGACCTTTTCAGGCGCTAACTCATCCACCATTGATTCACATATCTCCTCTATCATCTCATATATCTGTTCCCTTACATCGCCATTAGCCATTATCTCCCTTCTCATGCCGTAGATTGTCTCTCTCTGTTTGTTCATAACATTGTCATATTCCAGGAGATATTTTCTTATCTCAAAGTTATGGCCCTCGACCTTGGTCTGGGCACTCTCTATGGCCTTAGTGATAAAGGAATGCTCAATGGGCATATCCTCATCCATACCAAGCCTTGCAAGAAGCGGCGATACCTTATCTGAACCAAAAAGTCTCATAATCTCATCCTCAAGGGATACATAGAATCTTGATGAGCCAGGGTCACCCTGTCTACCCGCCCTACCCCTTAACTGGTTGTCAATCCTCCTTGACTCATGTCGCTCTGTGCCCAAGATGTGTAGCCCCCCTAAACCTATGACCTCTTCTTTTTCCTTTTCGCATACCCTTCTTGCTTCAATCAGGGCCTTCTCATATTCTGGTGTGCCCTTCTGTCCTTTACACATATTCATGGCAAGAAACTCTGGGTTACCGCCTAAAAGTATATCTGTTCCCCTGCCTGCCATGTTTGTGGATATTGTTACAGCCTTTTTTCTGCCTGCCTGGGCAACAATCTCTGCCTCTCTCTCATGATTTTTTGCATTTAGGACATGGTGGGGGATACCCTTACGTTTCAACATCTCTGAAAGACGCTCTGATTTGTCTATGGAGAGGGTTCCTACAAGCACAGGCCTCCCAATTTTATATAACTCCTCTATCTCTTTTACTACAGCCCTGAACTTCTCTTTTTCTGTCCTGTAGACCACATCAGGATAATTTGTTCTTATAAGGGGTCTATTGGTGGGTATCACAACCACATCAAGGTTGTATATCTTTTTGAACTCCACCGCCTCTGTATCCGCTGTCCCTGTCATACCTGCTAGCTTTTTATACATCCTGAAGTAATTCTGGAATGTTACTGTGGCAAGGGTCTGGTTCTCCCTCTCTATCTTCACATTCTCTTTTGCCTCAAGTGCCTGGTGGAGGCCATCGCTATAACGCCTCCCATCCATGAGCCTGCCCGTAAATTCATCTACGATTATTACCTTCCCATCCTTAACTATATAATCCACATCCCTCTTAAAGAGATTGTGTGCCTTTAATGCCTGGTTTATATGGTGTAATAGATCCACATGTCTCGGGTCATAGAGATTATCTATCTTGATGAGCTTTTCTATCTTTGCGACACCCTCTTCTGTAAGATATGCACTCCTTGTCTTCTCTTCTATCATAAAGTCCTTGTCTTTTTTAAGCTGGTATATCAAACGGTTTATCTTATAATATTTATCCGTTGACTCATCTGCAGGGCCGGATATAATAAGAGGTGTCCTTGCCTCATCAATGAGGATACTATCCACCTCATCCACGATGGCATAATTAAAACCTCTCTGGACACACTCATCAGGACTGTATTTCATATTATCCCTTAGATAATCAAAACCAAACTCATTATTGGTACCGTATGTTATGTCACAGGCATATGCCTCCTTACGCTCGGCGTCATCAAGGGGGTTCAATATCACACCAAAAGTAAGACCAAGGAATTTATACACTGGCCCCATCCACTCGGCGTCCCTTTTTGCAAGATAGTCGTTTACAGTGACCACATGGACACCCTCTCCTGTAAGGGCATTGAGATAAACAGGTAGGGTTGCCACAAGGGTTTTGCCCTCGCCAGTTGCCATCTCTGCTATCTTACCCTCATGAAGGACAACACCACCTATAAGCTGAACATCGAAATGTCTCATATTTATCGTCCTTCTTGCCGCCTCTCTAACAATTGCAAAGGCCTCTGGAAGGATTGAATCAAGGTCCTCACCTCTCTCTATCCTCTCCTTGAACCTTGAGGTCATGCTGCTTAGTTCCTGGTCTGAGAGTTTTTTAAGACCCTCCTCAAGGGAATTTATCCTATCCACAATAGGCTGGATCCTTTTTAATTCCCTTTCATTCTTTGTTCCAACAATCTTTTTTAAAATATTTCCTATCATATTAAAATCTGTCAATAAAGGATTTAAGGCGCCAGGGTTTTCATGCCTCCATTATCTAATCTAATGCCTGTGCCTTAAAAACCAGTTTTATTTTAGTCCCTTAATGTTGCCATAAGACGTTCAGGATGAAGAAGTATATTTAATGCATCATTTACATCTCTAACAATAAGGTCTGCCTCTTTTAATACAGAGTTTGCGCAGCCTTCCTCTCCTATAACACCTATGCCAAGGACAGCCTCTTTCAGCATCATTGCATCATTTGCGCCGTTTCCTATAGCTGCAACCTTCTCAGGTCCCAATTCCTTGATAATCCTTGCCTTTTCAGCACCGCTTTCCTCTTTGCTCACCTTTATTATGCTAAAACCAATTGCATTCACCTCATTATCTATATTGCCATATGTATCAGAGGTTATTATAAACACCTTGGTATATCTTGAGATCTTCTCCATTAATTCCCGTGCATGCTCCTTTATCTTCCCATCAAAGGCACATGTCCCATTATAATCGACAACAAGATATTCTATGTCTAAGTCGCCCCAGCCCGGAATAGAAACGCTGATCATTGTTACCTCCTGAGTTTATTTAGATTTCTATTGTAACATATCCAGTGCAATTTTAAACAAAATTTTATACCTTTTAAGAATATCATCTAACAGATAATATATAACCAAATTGTGAATATACAATAAAATGAGGTAGTTACACAAAGTTAATTTGCTTGACAACAAAAGGTTAAACCATTTATATTATCACACTCAAAAGGCAAGGCTATTTGTGATGATTATTAAATTATTTGATATAGAGGATATTTTTACCTTAAAAGGTGATATAGAGGATTTTACATCTACCAGTGAATACAGGCTATCCTCACCCTTACATTATGAGTTTAGGCTTAAAAGGTCCAAAAACAAAATAAAGGTAAGGGGTTTAATAGATTGTATTGTAATCCTCACATGCAGTAGGTGCCTTGAAGAGTTTGGCTATCTTATAAGCACCACATCTGACTTTGACCTTTTGTCTCAGGATAGTGCCCCGGATATTCAGGAGCTTGAGCTTAAAAGAGATGAGATGGATATTTACTATTATGAGGGCAGTGAGGTTGAACTAGAGCCTCTTATCCATGAAGAAATAATGCTTAATCTACCCATAAAGCCTCTCTGTAGTGAATCATGCAGGGGACTCTGCCCTATATGCGGAACAAATCAAAACTATGGACAGTGCTCATGTAAAAAGGATATAAATACGCTTCTTGGAGAAAAACTTAAACACTTTATAATACAATAAGGAGAAAATTATGCCAGTTCCAAAGAGAAAGACATCCCAGTCAAAAAGGGATAAAAGAAGAACCCATTATAAGGCAAAGCCTGTCAGTTTTGTGCTTTGTCCTAATTGCAAAGAGCCATCACTTCCACACACAGTTTGTTCAAAATGTGGGTATTATAAGGGAAGGCAGATCCTAAAATTAGAAGAAGTCTAAGTCTTATGGTAAAGATAGCAATAGACTGTATGGGTGGTGATTATGCACCTGATGCAATCGTAAAGGGTGCTGAACAGGCGGCAAGGGATAATATGACAAAACTTGTCCTTGTAGGGGATGAGGATACCATAAAAGCATCTATTAGCATGACAAAGGGGATAGAGATCATCCATACCCCATCATGTGTTGAGATGCATGAATCACCATCTGTAGCTCTAAGAAAAAAAAGGGACTCTTCCATGAATAAAGCCTTTGAACTGGTAAAGACAGGATATGCAGATGCGGTAGTAACAGCAGGTAATTCAGGGGCAGCCATGGCATTTGCCATATTTACCCTGGGCAGGCTGCCGTCTGTTGATAGACCAGCCATTGCAACCCTCCATCCCGCTGTAAATGATGGCACAACCATATTGATTGACTCAGGGAGTAATGTAGACTGCAAACCCGTCCACCTTGTCCAATTCGCCATAATGGGTGATGCCTTCGCAAAATCAGTCCTGGGGATAGCAAGGCCTAGAATAGGTATATTAAGCAACGGTGAAGAAGAGTCAAAGGGCAATGAACTTACAAGAGACACAAACAACATCATGAAATATATGGATATAAATTATATAGGCTATGTGGAAGGGGCAGAGCTATACAATGGAAAGACGGATGTCATTGTATGCGATGGTTTTGTGGGCAATATAGCCCTCAAGGTGGCAGAGGGCGTAGGGGAATTCCTGAACATCTTTTTTAAGGAAAAGATAAAAAAAACAATAAAAACCAGGATGGGCTATCTGCTCCTTAAAGATACGTTTCAGGAACTAGGGAAAAAAACAGACTATTCTGAACATGGAGGTGCACCCCTTCTCGGTGTTGACGGGATATGTATCATATGCCATGGAAAATCTAATGAAAAGGCAATGAAAAACGCCATATTTATGGCAAAAAAATATGCAGAAAAGGGACTTAATCAGTCTATAAAGGATACAATAAAGGGTTACCAATCAATAAACAGGTCAAAGGAGAAGTAATTATGGATTACTTTTTCACAGAGGAACAGAGGCAGATTCAACAGCTTGCACGAAGGATTGCAGAGGAAAAGATACTGCCTGTGAGGGCAGAGCTTGATGAAAAAGAGGAATTTCCATGGGAGATAATGAAGGTCTGCGCTGAAACAGGGCTTTTTGGCGTGAGCATCTCTGAGGACTATGGTGGAATGGGCGGTGGCTCCATGGAGAATTGCCTTGTTGTCGAGGAACTGAGCAGGGCATGTCTTGGTGTCTCAGTGAGCTATGCCGCAAGCCTTCTCGGTGCCTACCCTATAATATTAGGTGGCTCTGAGGAGCAGAAAAAAAAATATCTTCCCCAGATAGCAAAGGGTGAAAAACTTGCAGCCTTTGCGCTTACAGAGCCCAATGCGGGCAGTGATGCCCAGGCAATAAGGACAGAGGCAAAAAAGATTGGGGATGAGTATATACTTAATGGAACAAAACAATGGATAACCAACGGTGGTGAGGCAGGCATATACACAGTTATAGCCATGACAGATAGAACAAGAGGTGGCAGGGGGGCAACAGCCTTTATAGTAGAAAAGGGTCAGGAAGGATTTCTATTTGGAAAAAAAGAAAAGAAACTCGGGATAAGGGCATCTGCTACAAGGGAGCTTATATTTCAGGATTGCAAAGTCCCAAGGGAAAATGTTATAGGTAGAGAAGGTCTAGGTTTTATCCTTGCCATGAGGACATTTGACAGGACAAGGCCAGGCATAGGCGCCCAGGCAGTTGGGGTGGCTCAGGGTGCCCTCGATGCAGCAGTTAATTATGCAAGGGAAAGGGAGCAATTTGAAAAAAAGATTATAAGCTTTCAGGCAGTGCAGCACATGCTTGCAGATATGGCAACCCAGCTGGAGGCTGCAAGGGCACTTGTCTATGCTGTGGCAAGGTATATAGACAGTAACCCGAGGGATACCTCAAAGGTATCTGCCATGAGCAAGGTCTTCCCCAGTGATATGGCTATGAAGGTAACAATAGATGCCATTCAGATCTTCGGTGGCTATGGATACATGAGGGAGTATCCAGTAGAGAAGATGATGAGGGATGCAAAGATACTCCAGATATACGAGGGGACAAACCAGATACAGAGGAATGTCATAGCCATGGAATTGATAAAAGAGGCGGTGGCAAAGAAGAAATAGATATTGATATTAATTGTGAGGAGATTATGAAAAAAATCGGGGTTGTATTCCCAGGTCAGGGGTCACAGAAGGTAGGGATGGGGAAAAGACTTTATGAGGGTTTTGATTTTGTTAAATCCATATATAAGAGGGCAGATGAGGCCCTTGGTTTCTCCATTACCGAACTTTGTTTTAATGGCCCTGAGGAGGAACTAAGACAGACCTATAACACACAGCCTGCACTCCTTCTCACAAGCTACGCCATATGGACTGTTTTAAAAGAAAAAACAGCCATAGTGCCGTCCTTTGCTGCCGGTCATAGTCTCGGAGAATATACAGCACTCCTTATAAGCGGATTCTTAACCCTTGAGGATGCCCTTCAGCTTACAAGAAAAAGGGGGCTCTTTATGGAAGATGCATGCCCCAAAGGAAAAGGCGGTATGGTAGCCCTCATAGGTGCTGATATGGACAAGGTTAACCATGTTCTTAGTGATATATCTCATGATGATTACGTTGCTGTTCCTGCAAACCTGAATTCAAAGGAACAAGTGGTCCTCTCAGGTGACATGGGTGCCCTCAAGGAAGCAGTTGAAAAATTAAAGGGTACGGGGTATAAAAAGGCTATATTCTTAAATGTATCAGGTCCTTTCCACAGCCCCCTTATGAAGGATGCTGCAGATAGGTTGAAAGAGGAGCTTGATAAGATAAAACCGGGAGATATGAGCATCCCTGTTATATCTAATGTGGATGCAGAACCTGTATCAGATAAAAATAAGGTAACAGAGAAACTATACAGACAGATGTTCTCACCTGTTCTGTGGGAGGATTCTATAAAGAGAATGGCTAAAGAGGGGGTGGATGTATTTTTGGAGGTGGGACCACAGAAGGTCCTTACAAACCTTATAAAGAGGATAGAACCTCAAATCCCCTGTTACAGTATAGAGGAGGTAGAAGACATGGAGACAGTAAAGGGGTTATTGTATGAAGGATAAGATAACCATCGTCACGGGTGGTTCAAGCGGTATAGGCATGGCAATAGCAGAATTTCTCGCAGAGAAAGGCGGGAATATTGCCATCTTTGACATAGTAGATGGCAGTGAGGTAATGGAATCCATAAGGTCAAAGGGCGTAAGGGCTCAGTTCTATAATGTGGATGTCTCTGACTACAAGATGGTGGAATCTGCTGTAGAGGATGCTGCAAAAAGTTTCGGGAAAATAGACAACCTGGTTAATAATGCAGGGATTGCAATAGATAAGCTTCTTTTAAGGATGAAGGAGGAGGACTGGGACAGGGTTATAAGGATCAACCTCAAGGGTGTCTTCAATTGTACAAGGGCTGCAATAAGGCACATGCTAAAAACAGGTGGGGGTATTGTAAGTATCTCATCCATAGCCGGTGTCATGGGTAATGCAGGACAGGCGAACTATGCGGCAAGCAAGGCAGGCATAATAGGATTCACAAAGAGTATAGCAAGGGAATACGGTGAAAGGGGTATAAGGGCAAACGCCATTGCCCCTGGTTTCATCAAGACAAAGATGACAGATGCCTTTGATGAAAAGACAAGGGACGTGATGCTGAAATCAATCCCTTTGAAGAGATTGGGTGAGCCGATAGATGTTGCCCGTGTAGTATATTTCCTGCTCTCAGAATATGGAGGCTATATCACAGGGGAGGTGATAAATGTCAACGGTGGCTTATATATGTAAAATTTAGCTAAAGATGAACATACAGTTAATTTTTTATAAAAATTCAGGAGGGATGAAAAATGACAGTTGCAGAAAAGATTAAGGAGTTGATAATAAAACAACTTGATTCAAAGGAATCAGAGGTTGTTCCGGAGGCAAAGTTCATCGATGACCTCGGTGCTGATTCCCTTGATATTGTTGAGCTAATTATGGCACTTGAGGATGAATACGGTATAGAGATACCCGATGAGGATGCAGAGAAGATGGAGACAGTGGGTGATGCTATAAGATATGTAGAAGAACGTCTTGCAAATAAATAAAAAAGAGGTAGGCAAATTGAGAAGAAGGGTAGTCGTAACAGGAGTTGGTCTTGTAACGCCCGTAGGAGTTGGCATTGAAAATGTATGGCAGGACATACTCAATGGAAAATCAGGTATATCAAACATAACAAGATTTGACACCACCCAGTTCGAGACAAAGATAGCTGGTGAGGTAAAGAACTTTAATCCAGAGGACTACATACCCCATAAAGAATTGAGAAAAATGGACCTTTTCATACATTACTGCCTCGCAGCCACAAAGATAGCCATGAATGACTCAGGGCTTGATATGGAAAAAGAAGACAGAGAAAGAATCGGTGTTGCGGTGGGCACAGGACTGGGGGGTCTCCCCACCCTTGAAAAATATCACAGCGTTTTACTGGAACGTGGTCCAGGGAGGATAACACCTTTTTTCATCCCCATGCTGATAGCAAACCTTGCGCCAGGGCATATTGCCATGCAGCATGGTATCAAGGGTCCTAATCTCTGTATTGTTACTGCCTGTGCTACAGGTGCCCATTGTATAGGCGATGCTATGCGGATCATTCAATATGGAGATGCAGATGCTATGGTGGCAGGTGGAACAGAGGCAAACCTGACGCCCCTTACGGTGGGCGGTTTTAATGCCATGAAGGCGCTCTCAAGGAGAAACCATGAACCTGAGAAGGCATCAAGACCCTTTGACAAGGATCGTGATGGCTTTGTTGTCTCTGAGGGTTCAGGTATTATAATTATGGAAGAGTTAGGGCATGCCCTAAAGAGAGGTGCAAAGATATATGCTGAGATAATGGGCTACGGGTATAACGGTGATGCATATCATATAACTGCACCCTGCCCTGATGGTGACGGTTTTATAAGGTGTATGAGGATGGCAATAAGAGATGCCGGACTCTCCCCTGAGGATGTGGATTATATAAATGCCCACGGGACCTCTACAGACCTAAATGATCATATTGAGACTATAGCCATAAAAGAGGTCTTTCAAAATAAGGCATATAAGATACCTGTGAGCTCTACAAAATCCATGACAGGACACCTCCTTGGTGCTGCCGGTGCAGTAGAGGCTATATTTTCAATCCTTGCCATAAGAGACCAGATTTGCCCACCTACAATAAACTATACAACCCCTGACCCTGATTGCGACCTTGATTATGTACCCAATAAAGCCCGAAAACACAGCATAGATGTTGTCCTGTCTAATTCCTTTGGTTTTGGCGGGACAAACTGCACCCTAATATTTAAGAGGTATACACCTTGAAGATAGCCATAGGATCAGACCATGCAGGGTTTGAACTTAAAGAGTACATAAAGAATATCCTTATTCTGATGGGACATGATGTAGAGGATATAGGCACTGATAGCATGGATTCTGTAGATTATCCTGATTATGCTATAGAGGTGGCATGGCTTGTCTCAGAAGGAAAGGCAGACAGGGGTGTCCTTGTCTGTGGCACCGGTATTGGTATGAGTATAGTGGCTAATAAGGTTAAGGGCATAAGGGCATCACTTGTAACCAATCTTTATACTGCTATACAGAGCAGAAGACACAATGATGCCAATATACTCGTTCTAGGTGGCAGGATAACCGCAAAAGGGCTTGCAGAAGAGATAGTAAGGACATGGATTGATACACCCTTTGAAGGGGGTAGGCACGAAAAAAGGATAGAAAAGATCAGGGCATGGGAGAGGGAGCATTTAAAATAATTTTTAAGAGAAAGATTAGAGGATAAAATGAAGCTGGCTAAGACAGACAGTAAGATATATGGGCTTATAAGACAGGAGATAGAGAGGGAAGAGTATAGCCTCATAATGATTGCGTCAGAAAACTATGTAGACGAGGATATCCTTGATACGCAGGGCTGCGTTCTAACAAATAAATATGCAGAGGGCTATCCCTCAAAACGATACTACAGCGGGTGCAGATTCCTTGACGAGATAGAGGATATAGCAATAGAACGGGCAAAGGAGCTGTTTAACGCAGAGCACGCAAACGTCCAGCCTCATTCTGGTTCCTCGGCAAATATGGCCGTATATTTTGCTACCCTGAATCTTGGTGATACCATCCTCGGTATGGACATTGCTCATGGGGGTCATCTTACCCACGGCTCAAGGGTCAGCTTCTCGGGTAAGTTCTATAGAACTGTGGGGTATAAGGTATCCGAAAAGGATGAGATGCTCGATTATGATGAGATAAGGTCAATAGCCCTGAGTGAAAAGCCTAAACTCATAATAACAGGTGCAAGTGCATATTCAAGAATTATTGACTTCAAAAAATTCAGGGAGATAGCAGATGAGGTGGGTGCATATCTAATGGCAGACATTGCCCATATTGCAGGGCTTATTGCTGCAGGATGCCATCCAAGCCCTGTCGAGTATGCCCATTTTATAACAACAACAACCCATAAAACCTTAAGGGGTCCCAGGGGAGGACTTATCCTCTGTAAAAAGGAATTTGCAAAGGCAATAGATTCAGCGGTTTTTCCAGGTATCCAGGGCGGACCACTCATGCATGTCATAGCCGCCAAGGCAGTAGCGCTGAAAAATGCCATGACAGATGGATTCAGGGAATACCAGAGACAGATCAAAGCCAATGCACAGCACCTTTGTAAAAAGATGATAGAAAAAGACTACAGGATAATATCGGGTGGCACTGATAACCACCTATTCCTTGTGGATTTAACAAACAAGGGGATAACAGGAAATGTTGCCCAGGAATCCCTTGAAAAAAGTGGTATTATGATAAACAAAAATCTCATACCCTTTGATACAAAAAGCCCTATGGTTACAAGCGGTATAAGGATTGGCACCCCTGCCCTGACAACAAGGGGCATGAAAGAAAGGGAGATGGAGATTGTATGCGAGCTTATAGATAGGGTGCTCAGCAACCCTGAAGATGAGAATATCCAGACTATGGTAAAAAAAGAGGTTAAGGTGTTGTGTGAGAGATTCCCTGTTTATTCCCGTATCTATAATCTGTGAATAGCATGCGTCCAGATTGGGACTCCTATTTCATGGAGATAGCGCAGATTGTTTCAAAAAGATCTACATGTAGAAGGCGTAATGTAGGTGCAGTAATAGTAAAGGATAAAAGGATACTGGCTACAGGATACAATGGTGCCCCAAGGGGTCTTACCCATTGTCTCGATGGTGAATGTCTCAGGGAGAAGATGAATATAGCGCCAGGGGAGAGGCATGAGCTCTGTAGGGGCCTCCATGCTGAACAAAATGCCATAATCCAGGCTGCCCTGCATGGTGTATCCATAGATAGGGCTGAACTCTATTCTACGCATCTACCATGTTCCATCTGCATGAAGATGATCATCAATGCTGGCATTAAAAAAATAACCTACCTGGATGGATATCCTGATAACCTTTCGCTAGATTTGATAAAAGAGGCGTCCGTCGTTCTGAAGAAACTATGAAGTGCCCTTTTTGCGGAAATACAGAGAGTAGAGTCCTTGACTCAAGGATGAATAAAGAGATGGATATCATAAGGAGACGAAGGGAGTGTCTTAAATGTGCAAAGCGTTTTACCACAGCAGAGAGACTTGAAGAGGGACTGCTGCTTGTTGTAAAAAAGGATGGTAGGAGAGAGGTATTCGACAGATCAAAGATACTAAATGGTCTCAAAAAGGCATGTGAAAAAAGACCAATAAGTATAACAACCCTGGAAAAGATCGTATCAAGGATTGAATATAACCTCTTTGAAAAGAGCGAGAGGGAGGTGAAGGGGTCAGAGATTGGCGAGATGGTCATGGATGAACTGAAAAAACTCGATGAGGTTGCCTATGTGAGATTTGCATCGGTCTACAGGCAGTTCAGGGATATAAATGAATTCATGGAAGAATTAAGGGATCTCCTTATTAAAAAGGATTAGATATGAACGATGAGCAATATATGCGTTTAGCCTTATCTCTGGCTAAAAAGGGCCATGGGACAACATCGCCAAATCCTATGGTGGGCGCAGTCCTTGTTAAGAATGACAGGATAGTAGGTAAGGGCTATCACAAAAAGGTTGGGCTTCCCCATGCAGAGGTTATGGCTATCCATGATGCCGGCGAGGAGGCAAGGGATTCAACACTCTATATAAATCTCGAACCATGTGTCCACTTTGGTAGAACCCCTCCCTGCACAGAGGCAATAAAAGAGGCAGGCATAAAAAAGGTCGTCATGGCAATGCTCGATCCCAACCCACAGGTGAGTGGCAGGGGTATCCAGATATTAAGGGATGCAGGCACTATTGTAAAGACCGGTGTTCTTGAGGAGGAGGCAAGGAGGCTTAACGAGGCATTTATAACTTATATGGAAAAATCAAGACCATTTTTCATCATGAAGGCAGCCATAAGCCTTGATGGTAAGATTGCCACAAAGACCTGTGATTCTAAGTGGATATCCAATGAAGAGTCGAGGAGGTTCACCAACAGATTAAGGGCAGATATGGACGCCATTATGGTTGGTATCAATACAGTAATAACAGACAACCCGATGCTCATCCCGAAGATGGTGAAGATAAAAAAATATCCTCTCCGCATAATCCTTGATTCAAAACTCAGGCTACCCCTTGCGAGCGAGATTGCAAAGACCTCAGATAAATTCAAGACCATCGTCTTTACCTCTGAAGACTCCAGGGCAGATAAAGAGGCGAGGCTCAAATCTCTTGGCTTAGATGTCATAAGGTCACCAAAAGATGAAAACGGCAGGGTATCCCTGAGGTATGTATGTGATGAGCTTTATAAAAAAGACATAATGAGTGTCCTTATAGAGGGTGGAGGAGAGATAAACAGTGGGCTTCTTAGAGAGGGTCTTATAGATAAATTTATACTCTTCTATGCCCCTATATTTATTGGCGGTAAGAATGCACTAAACCTCATTGGTGGAAAGGGTGTTGATTTTCTTAAAGATGCCTATAGACTTAAGATAACACAGATCAGACGTTTTAAGGATGACCTATGTCTGGAGGGATATGTTCACAGGGATTATTGAAGATATAGGGAAGATAACATCCATAGACAAGGCAGGAGGAAAATGGGGGTTCTCCATCAAAACTGATCTTGTTAAAGAGGATGTAAAAGAGGGGGATAGTATCTGTGTTGATGGGGTATGTCTTACCGTTACAAGGATAACAGCCAGCAGCTTCCAGGCTGATGCATCACTTGAGACCATAGATGTCACAACACTGGGTAAAAAATCTGTGGGGGATAAGGTAAACATAGAGAGGGCAATGAGTACCGGCGCAAGGTTTGGAGGCCATTTTGTGACAGGACATGTGGACTGTATAGGCACGATAAAGGAAAAGATATCATCTGGGGATTCTGTTAGGATTAGCATTGAGATACCTCGGGATCTATCGAGGTTTATAGTAAAGAAAGGCTCTGTGTCCATAGATGGCATTAGCTTGACAGTAAATACTAAGGATGATAATATCTTTACCGTTAACATAATACCTTATACCTTGGTAAGGACAACGATAGGGGAAAAGAAGGTCGGAGGTATTGTAAACATTGAGACTGACATAATAGGGAAGTATGTGGAAAGCTTTCTGTTAGATAAAGAAAAAAAAGGAATTGATATAGATTTCCTTTATAAACATGGATATATAAAAGGGGTTTAGCCATGGCTATTTCAAGGATTGAGGATGTCATAGATGATGTAAGGCGCGGGAAGATGGTTATAATCGTCGATGATGAGGATAGGGAGAACGAGGGTGACCTCATGATCGCTGCAGAAAAGGTAACCCCAGAGGCAATAAATTTCATGGCAAGAAAAGCCTGTGGTCTCATATGTCTCTCCCTTACTGAAGAAAGGGTTAGGGAACTGGAACTACCCTTGATGGTTCATGATAATACATCGCCCTATAATACAGCCTTTACAGTATCCATTGAGGCAAAAGAGGGTGTGACGACAGGTATATCTGCCCATGACAGGGCAAGAACAATCCAGGTTGCTATAGATGATAACTCCACTGCCGATGACCTTGCAAGGCCGGGCCATATTTTTCCCCTTATGGCAAGAAAAGGTGGTGTCCTTGTCCGTGTAGGTCATACGGAGGCATCTGTTGACCTTGCAAGGCTTGCAGGGTTAAAACCTGCAGGGGTTATATGTGAGATTATGAGAGAAGATGGTACTATGGCGAGGCTTCCAGACCTTGAGGAGTTTGCAGAAAGATACAAACTCAAGATAGTCTCTATAGCAGATCTCATACAATACAAAACAAGAAATGAGAAGCTTGTGAGAAGGATGGCAGAGACAAGGCTGCCCACAAGATATGGTGGCGAATTCAGGCTCATAGGCTATGAAAATGATATAGATAACAAGACCCATCTTGCCCTTGTAAAGGGCGAGATATCCCCTGATGAAAGCATACTTGTCAGGGTTCATTCAGAGTGCTTCACCGGTGATGTCCTCGGTTCATTAAGATGCGACTGCGGCGACCAACTCCGCACCGCCCTTGCTATGATAGGAAAGGAGCAGAAGGGTGTATTTCTTTATATGAGGCAGGAGGGAAGAGGTATAGGCCTTTTAAATAAGATAAAGGCATACAACCTTCAGGATAAAGGCCATGATACGGTTGAGGCAAATATAGCCCTTGGTTTTTTACCAGATCTAAGGGATTATGGCATAGGCGCCCAGATACTCAATGACCTGGGCGTGAGAAAGATGAGGCTCATAACAAATAACCCGAGAAAAATAAAGGGTCTCGAAGGTTATGGCCTTACTGTGGTTGAAAGGGTTCCCCTTGAGATATCCCCCACAAAGGATAATATTGCATATCTTAAAACAAAACAGAAAAAACTTGGTCATATCCTCAATAACATATAAGGAGAACACTAATGGTACATGAAGGGAAGCTAATAGCAAAAGGTTTAAGATTTGCCATTGTAGTAAGCAGATTTAACAGCTTTATAACAGAGAGACTCCTTGAGGGCGCCCTTGATGCACTAAAGAGACATGGGGCTGAGGAAACCCACATAGAGATATATAAGGTCCCTGGGTCATTCGAGATACCGCTGGTAGCAAAACTTTTGGCAAAAAAACCAGGCGTTGATGGTGTAATTTGCCTGGGTGCAGTAATAAAAGGTGCAACCCCTCATTTTCATTACGTTGCCAATGAGGTGACAAAGGGCATTGCCCAGGTGTCACTGGAATATGAAAAGCCCATAGCCTTCGGCATTATAACAAGCGATAATATAGAGCAGGCTATAGAGCGGGCAGGGACAAAATCAGGAAATAAAGGCTATGATGCAGCAATGAGTATCATAGAGGTCGTTAATCTTATAAAGGATAACAGGTTGTGCGAAGAAGAAAGTCAAGGGAATTAGCACTAAAGATGCTATACCAGATGGAGACAGCGGGCGATGACCCCGAGAAGGCATTGATTAAATACTGCGAGCTGTTTCCCCATCACAAGGATATAATAGACTATGCAAAATATATCCTCTCAGGCATTAAAATGGAGATGGAAACCATAGACCGTTATATTGACAATGCATGTGAAAACTGGAATATCAACAGGATAACATATGTAGACAGAAACATCCTGAGGATAGGGATATTTGAGATGATTTTTTCGGTTGATTGCCCCCCCAAGGTTGCTATAAACGAGGCTATAGAATTGGGGAAAAAATATGGGAGCGAGGAATCAAAAAAATTCATTAATGGTGTCTTGGATAGGGTTTTAAAAGAATATCTTAAACAAGGAGCAGCATAAAATGAGAGCAGATAAGATTTGGTTAGATGGGAAATTTATTGATTGGGATGATGCAAACGTTCATGTCTGCACCCATACCCTGCATTATGGGCTTGGCGTTTTTGAGGGCATCAGATGTTATCACTGCCACGATGGAAAAAGTGCCATATTCATGCTGGACGAGCATATTGAAAGGTTCTATGACTCAGCCCACATTGTCCAGCTCGATATACCTTATAAAAAGACAGAGGTCAAGGATATCTGCAAGGAGATAGTGAAGGTAAACGGCTTCAAGGAGTGTTATGTAAGACCCATAGCGTTTATGGGAGATGGCCAGCTTGGGCTCTATGTAAAAGAATTTAAGGTCAGACTTGCCATAATAAGCTGGGTTTGGGGCGCATATCTCGGTGATGAGGGTCTACAAAATGGCATAAGGGCAAAGGTATCGTCTTTTTTAAGGCATCATGTGGATTCCTGTATGTCAAAGGGCAAGATATGTGGCCATTACGTAAACTCCATACTGGCAAAAAAAGAGGCAATATCAGCAGGCTACGACGAGGCTATCATGCTTGATACAGAGGGTTATGTATCCGAGGCAAGCGGTGAGAATGTATTTATTGTAAAAAAGAACAAGATAAAAACAACACCCCTCACCTCTATATTGCCTGGTATTACAAGGATTGCTGTTATGAAACTTGCCTCAGATATGGGCTATGAGGTAAAGGAAGAACGGTTTACAAGGGATGAACTATACATAGCCGATGAGGTCTTTTTCACAGGGACTGCCGCAGAGGTTACACCCGTGAGAGAGGTGGACAGCAGAAAGATTGGTGAGGGAAAACCAGGACCAGTTGCCCTGAGTATCCAGAGAAAATTCTTTGAGGTTGCCAGGGGCATGCACCAGGAATACAAGGGCTGGTTGAGCTACCTATAAAGACACAGGCTCAGGCTTTATTTACGATTTTAAACCTTTTCTAACACCCTGTATTATTCAGGGTTATGGATTCTATCAGCTATGCCCCACATTGTCATAGATGGATATAACTATATAAACAGGATAATATCTTCAGGGATCCATAGTAGCGCCAGCCTTGAGATTATCAGAGATTATCTCCTTGATAAGCTTGCATCATATAAACGACAAAAGCCAAACAAAATAACTGTAATATTTGATGCATACAGGGGTTTTTCGCTGACAAGGCAGCACGAAAACTACAGGGGTATAAATATTGTCTATACAAAAGAGAATGAAACAGCAGACGATGTTATTATAGAATGGATAAGAAAAAAACCATCAGGGCTTATCGTTGTAACATCTGATAGGGCGATTATAGAAGAGGCTAAAAGATATGGGATTACCTTTATAACACCCGTTAAGATGGAGGAAGTCATGATGGGTGGTGATTATGAAGAAGACTATGAAGACGACCATAGGCGTGGAAAAAAGGGTAACCCCAAAAGGCTACCAAAAAAATTGAGAAAAGCTGGCAAGACAATATCGAAGATATAGATAAGGTTTATGGTTAGATATCTTAGAGGTCAATCGGTCAATCTTAACAAAGATAATGCCCCCGGCATGACTCGAACATGCGGCACATGGATTAGGAATCCATTGCTCTATCCGCCTGAGCTACGGGGGCATATGGAACTATTAAAATTACCAACAAAAGGGGTTTAATCCTTTTGTCGGCATATTTATTATATCGCATATCTTCAGAACGAAATCAATCTTGAAATAAAAAATAATATAGTTTAAGCTGGATGTTTTGAGGTTGAATGCTAATTTTACCAGCAAACTCAAGCATAAATGGTGGATGATTATTAATAATTAATAATATAAAAAGCCTGAGAAAACTACAATCCATATCTGAGTATGGAGGAGGGAATATGAGAGAGGCTCTAAGAGAAACAGATTTCAGGGATATTGGTGAACCAAGAAGGGGTAAGGTCAGGGATATTTATAATCTAGGGGATAGGCTTCTTATAGTGGCAACAGATAGACTGTCTGCTTTCGATGTGGTTTTACCGACAGGTATACCAGACAAAGGAAGGATTCTTACTGAGTTATCCATCTTCTGGTTTAAAGAGATGGAGGATATTATAGAAAATCATCTCATAGAAACAGATGCAGAGAAATTCCCAGCACCCTTAATGCAATATGCGCATATCCTGAAGGGTAGGAGTATGCTTGTTAAAAAAACAGATGTTATCCCTATAGAATGTGTTGTAAGGGGCTATCTAGCTGGCTCTGGGTGGAAGGATTATAAGGAAAGTGGTTCAATATGCGGGATAAAGCTGCCTCTTAACCTAATAGAATCAGAGAAACTACCTGAGCCCATATTCACGCCTACAACCAAGGCAGAGGAAGGGCATGATATGGCTATCACAGAAAAACAACTCATTGAGATTATAGGTGAAGGGCTCGCAAAACAGTTAAAAAATCTTAGCCTTGCCATCTATAATAAGGCATGTAGGATAGCTGAGAGTAAGGGCATTATCATAGCAGATACAAAGTTCGAGTTCGGCACGATCAATGACAGGATTATATTGATAGATGAGGTATTGACACCTGATTCATCGAGATTCTGGTCTATGAAGGATTATAGCCCAGGAAAACCCCAGGATAGCTATGACAAACAGATTGTCCGTGATTATCTCAATAGCCTTGATTGGAATAAACGGTATCCAGGGCCAGAGCTACCTGAAGAGATTGTGGAAAAGACAGCAAGGAGGTACAGAGAGATACTTGAGATACTGACAGGAAAGTAGATATATGCCCTTTGGTCTTTTGTGAGATAATATAAGGGGCTTCGCCCTGCGCTTTGTTTAACCTATCTGCACAGGGCGAAGAGGGAAATAATTTTAAAGAATATAATTGAACTTGCTGCAGGTCAATGATATAAATCACATACAGTTTTTATTCAATTTTGTAAGCTAAAGATATTATTCTGTAAAAAGGGAGGGAAAATGCCTATTAAAAATTTAAACCTAAAAAAATCTTTCATAATGATATGTTTTTTTGTCTTTTTTATTGCACCCTTCTACAATGCCTATAGTGCTGCAGGAAAGATAGCTGAGCTGAACGGCAGCGTTCTAACAAGGGATAAAAACAACATCCCCTATAAGGCTGCAAAAAAAGGGGACGTATTTGATAAGGGCTATTGGATAAAGACAGGCGGGGACGGATGGGCATCCCTTGCCTTGACGGACGGCAGCAAGATAACCCTTGCTAATAATACAGAGCTTGAGATTACTGAATTCGTAATAGGCAAAAATAGAAAAGGTGGCATATTTTCAGTTACTCAGGGTAAGCTGAGGGCATCTGTTACAAGGCTTGCAGGGGAACGGGTAGATTATAAGGTAAAAAGCGCAACAGCAGTGGCCGGGATAAAGGGAACTGAGTTCATGATGATGGCTCAGGGTCAGGCGAATGTCTTCTTTGGCAATGAAGGTAGTGTTGGTGTATCGGGTAATACAGGGGCTGCAAAACAGCTCTGGACGGACACCATGGTTCAGAACACAAGAGGATATGTCCCTATTGACCCTGTAGAGATAAAGCCCCAGACACCCCTATCTACAGCAAAAGCTGATTTCCAGGAGATCACAGCGGCAACCCCCCCAAAGAACTGGGAGGCATCAGATAACCTGCCCCATATAATAGCAAGATGGAATATAAACTACGGGCACTATCTTGCAGATGCCGGTAAATATGATGATGCACTCCATGTATTCCAGATAGCCCTTGACCTTACTGATAGACCAGATATAAGAGGCGATGCAAGGCTGGAAAGGGGTGCTGTATATTCAAGTTTTCTCAATAACCCAGAGGCTGCGCTCTCCGAATATCTCCTTATCCTTGAGGAATACCCCCAGATTGCCCAGCGAGAGATGGCCCTATATAATATAGGTAGAACGCTCTATGAACTTGGCTTCAAGGAACAGGCAAAAAAAAGATTACTTCAGTATAAAAATGACTATCCAATGGGAAGGTATCTGAGTAATGTAGAGACCTATCTAAGAACCTTAGAGATGAAATAAATCTTGAACAGGCTCTATAAATCTATAGGGTGTTTTTTATGGGTTAATAGTCTGATGCTACAGGGATTCTTTAGATGAGGCTTCAGAGATCTTTTATCTTCATAGGCATTGCGATCATTGGCATTGTTATCTCTGTTGTCTTCTACAGTATAAAGATTGATTTTTTTACAGCTATTGACCTGAAGCTAAGGGATACTAAGTTCAAAATAAGGGAAAATATAAAGCCTGATAGCAGAATTGCTATAATTGCCATAGACACAAAGAGTGTAAATGAACTGGGCAGATGGCCCTGGGACAGAAGGCTAATTGCAAGGCTAATAGATAACCTTAAAGGGTATGGGGCAACAACGATAGCCCTTGACATCGTATTCTCAGAGACATCAGTACCAGAATCAGATAAAGCCCTTGCTAGATCTATAAAAAATGCAGGCAATGTTATAACCGGGTATTTTTTTAGGCAAGAGGAAGAGAGGCAAACCGATGAGTCATTAAATATCCTTAGAGAATCGAGAATAAAGGTATTGAAGATACAGGATGATGTCTCTGAAATACCTATCATATCATTCCCCACAGTTGAAACAAACATCCCCATTATAGCCAGATCCTCATATGCCTCAGGCTTTTTCAATGTCATACATGATAGGGATGGCATCATAAGGACTGCAAACCTCCTCGTGCTTTTTAACGGGGATATGTATCCATCTCTTCCCTTAGCAGGGTTAAAAAACTATCTTGGAGATGATATCCTCCTTGATGTTAATGTATATGGAATAGAGGGACTTTATATTGGCCCTAAAAGGATACCTGTCGATGAATCAGGAAGACTCACGTTAAACTACTATGGGATGGAGGGTTCCTTCAGAACCATCCCTGCTGTTGATGTGATAAAAAATAGATTAAATCCCGACAGCCTAAAAGGTATGTTTGTCTTTGTAGGTCCAACAGAGACAGGCATAGCTGATATCAGGACAACGCCATTAGACCCTACGCTGCCAGGGGTGGAGATCCATGCCACACTGGTCTCAAATATACTTCAAAACAATTTCTTATACAGAAACGCCATGGTCATAGGCCTTGAGATAATATTTATATGTCTTTTTCCCCTTATCCTTGCTATTTCATTCACTTTCATAAAAAGGACTATTACCGCCCTTGTGTTTTTTCTTATAACAATGGGTAGCTATATACTTGTGGATTATATTCTATTTAAAGACATGTTTCTTAATACAACAGTAATCTACCCTACCCTCTCCATATCTATTACATATCTTTGTTCAGAGGCATACAAAAACCTTATCGAGGAAAGACATTCCCGTTTTCTCAAAAAGGCATTTTCAAGCTATGTCTCCCCTGCCCTTGTGGGTGAGATTATAAAAAATCCTGACATGCTCAAGCTCGGCGGTGAGAAAAGAAAAATATCAGTGCTCTTTTCTGATATAAGGTCCTTTACAACTATCTCTGAAAGACTTAGCCCTGAGGAGCTAGTTCTTCTCCTTAATAAATACATGGGGCCTATGACTGATATACTCCTTGCAAAAAAAGGCACCCTGGACAAATACATAGGCGATGCCATAATGGCAATATATAACGCCCCAATTAATGTGGAAGATCACTCCATAATGGCATGTGAAACAGCCCTTGATATGCTCGACAAACTAAAGGAAATAAATGAGGGATTCAAAAAAAGGGGTCTAATTGAGTTAGACATAGGTATAGGTATAAACACAGGCGATGCCATAGTAGGCAATATGGGATCTGATGTACGGTTTGATTATACTGCCATAGGAGATACAGTAAATCTTGCATCAAGGCTGGAGGGTCTGAATAAAGTCTATAGAACCCATATCATTGTAAGTGAATTTACAAGAGAACATGTTATGGAATTAATGGGAAAGGAAAATAAGAGATTCTATTTCAGGGAACTAGACCTTATAAGGGTAAAGGGTAAGGAAAAACCTGTCAAAATCTATGAGCTTTTAAAAGAGGCAGATCAGAATCTTCTTGATGAATTTACTGCTGCCCTCAATCTTTATAGAAAATGTGAGTTTGAAAAGGCAAAAGAGATCTTTAGATGGGTCTATGAGCAGCATAGAGACCCCACATCAACAGTTTTTATGGAGAGATGTGATGAGTTCATTGAGAATCCCCATCCTGGTGAGTGGGATGGGGTCTATGTGGCAAAGTCGAAATAGGTTCTAGATTGTATTTAAGCCTATTTGCTGTCTCGGATATCTTAGCCTCTATAAATAGCTGTTCAATAATTGTGTCAATCTCTGATTCCTCCATCCTCCCTGAAAAGGTATTTTTAAGATGTGTTGCCAGTGATACCCTTGTCCTTGGCCTTCTTGCAGCGGGTATTTTTGAAAGGTTTATCACAACCGCCTCAGTCTGGTCTGATTTGGGTTCACCCTGTTCTGATGTAGGTAGCTGAGAGAGGTTAACAATGCGTTTTACCTTTAATCCCAGACGGTTTGCATATTGCACCACTGCATCATAGCCTTTATCCTTTGAAAACAGATATATATCGCCTACGGGGTCTTTTGATGCGCATAGCCTTCCCAACTCAAAGGCAATATGAAAATCAAGATTATTTTTTCCATTTCCCTCTATCTTTATCCATCTTAATGAATTTCCAAAGGGTTGTGTTGATGCAACAAGGTCAAAAGGTATCTTATTCTGTGATTTTCCAATAAAAAACCATATTTCCACGAGGTTTGGGTCAAGGTTTCCGAGCGTGACACCCTGGACATTCTCATAGTCTACCATTAGTATCATCTTCATACTACAATCTCCTTAAATTTTCTTCTATTATAAAAAATTTTTAAAAAATTACAACGGATTTTTTCACAACCTTGGATTTTTTAGAAACAGATACGATTTATCTTTGTGGTTGATAGGGCGAACTTGCTTCCCCTCTATTTCCGCTACCTTCTCGGCAATATCGTTATAGATAAATGTTGGCATTAACGTAGATGCCTACGGGTTTGCCCATGGGTACATCATACATTTTCTTTTATAATATCTTCTAAATTGAAGGTTGTGTAAATACGTACACCCATGTTGCGCATTTCTCTTAAAGCATTCCGTGAGGTATCTGGCGCAACACCTCTTGAGAGTTCCTGAATAACAACCACTTTATAACCATAGTTAATTGCATCTAAGGCAGTAGCCTTTACACAATAATCTGTTGCAATGCCATAGATAATGAGAATATCAATACAATATAGCTTAAGGATATTGTGAAGTTCTGTTTCTTCTCCTCCATCATCTCGAAAGCCTGAGTAACTATCTAATAATGGGTTTTGTCCCTTTTTAATCACCCCAGTAAAGAGGTTATTATCAATCAGAATGCATGCCCCTTCAGTGCCCTGGATGCAATGGGGTGGCCAGAGTATCTGAGATTTTCCTTTGATTTCTACAGTATCGAAAACGGATTTACCTGGATGGTTTGTATAGAATGAGATATGTTGAGCAGGATGCCAGTCCTGGGTTGCAAAGATGGGGAATCCTGCTTTGTTAAGAAGTTTTGTTGCCTCCTCGACTCTTTTAACATAGGTTCTGTCAGTCCCTTCAACCGCTAAAGAACCATTTTTCCAGGTGGTAAAGTCACCCTGTATATCAACAACAATAACAGCGGCTCTCTTTTCCATAATTTTTCTAGTAGATTCAATAGGCTTCATAGTGATCCTCCAGATTTCTAAAGGATTATACCCGCTTATTTGATGTTTTACAATAAAGGGGAAGAATAGGGAATATTATCTGAAAGCATCAAGAAGAATGCCCTTGATTATAATTCCCCCCATAAACTGGACAGACATTTAAGTTTGGACAGTCTCTGTTTTTTGGATACAATAATAAATAATACAAACAGAGGGAGGAAAAAGAGATGAACGATACAAGAAGGCAGCATGATGCATCATTTAAGACAAAGGTAGTCCTTGAAGCAATATGGAGCCAGAGAACTATCGTTGAGATAGCCAGCGAGTATGGGGTCCATCCAAACCAGATCACCGCATGGAAGAAGCAGGTATTGGATGAAATACCCTCCATGTTTACCCATAAGCGTGAAAAAACCGAACGGGCTTATGAAGAAGAAAAAGAAGAACTATATAAGCAGA